>JAIVJS010000086.1 GCA_020199905.1 Acidobacteriota bacterium | reverse complement strand
CCTCTCCCTCTTCCTCGTGATCGGCGTGTTCGTGGAGCTCGAGCGCGCCGGATCGCTCGGGGGACGGGCGGTGTACTCGGGGATCGCCATCTTCTTCGCCGTGGCCACGAACGTTTATCTCTCGATGGTCCTGCGGCCGCGGATGAATTATTTCCGGATGAAGGTCGGCTCCTTCGACGCCGCAGGTCCGGACGGTCCCTGGCGCCGCAAGTTCGATCGCCTGCACCGCCGCTCGACCCGAATCTTCCTCCTCGGCGCGCTCGCCGCGGCGGTGGCCCTCTGGTTCCGCCCCTGAGCCTTTAGCGCACCCTCGCAATCACGTCGATCTCGAGCGGCGCTCCCTTCGGCAGCCCCGCCACCGTGACCGTCGATCTCGCGGGACGGTGTTCGCCGAAGCGCCGGGCGTAGACGGCGTTCATCGCGGGAAAGTCTTCAGTCCGTGTCAGGTAGACCGTCGCCTTCACGACGTCGGAGAACGTCAGCCCGCCTTCGCGCAGGACCGCCTCCAGGTTGTCTAAGATGCGCTCCGCGGACTTCTCGATCCCGCCCGCGACGAGCTCGCCGCTCACGGGATCGAGCGGGATCTGACCGGAAGCGTAGAGGAATCCGCCTTCGATGACCGCCTGCGAGTACGGTCCGATGGCCTTGGGTGCGCCCTCCGTCGCGAGATATTTCATGGTCATCTCCGGCTCTCCGCCGTTTCCCGTTTCGCGTTTGCCGCTTCCCGGCCCTCGTTCCCGGCTTCCGGCTCCGGCTCGAGAATTCCGATGAAGGGAAGGTTCCGGTACATCTCGGCATAGTCGAGCCCGTACCCGACGACGAAGTGGTCGTCGATCGTGAAGCCGAGGTAATCGACGGGGATCCCCTCGTTGCCGGCGATCTTCTTCTTGAGCAGCGCGCAGATCTTGACCGACTTGGGATGCCGCGTGCCCAGGAGTTCGATGATCTTGGTGAGCGTCCTGCCCGTGTCGACGATGTCTTCCACGATGATGACGTCCCGGCCCGCGACGTCCGTCGAGAGGTCGCGCTGGAGACGCACGTTTCCGGAGGACTTCGTTCCCGAGCCGTAGGAAGAAACCTGCAGGAAGTCGAGCGAGACGGGCGTCGTCTCGAGCTTCTTGGCGAGATCGCACAGGAAGAAAATCGAGCCCTTGAGGATGCCGACGAGCAGCGCCGGGCGTCCGGCCTGGTCGCGGTCGATCTCCGCCGCGATGCGGGCGACTCCGGCGTCCAGGGTCGCGGCATCGATGAGCGTCTGGCCCAGTTTCACGGGAAAAACCCCGGAATTTGCGCCTTCGGGGCGCGTTGGCGGGCGAAAGCGGCGATCGGAGCTAGAATGGTCCTGACCTCACCCATCCAGAAAAAACGATGTCCGTAGAGAAAATACAGCTTCTCCACGAAGACTACATCCGCCTGACCGAGCGGTTCAAGGCGCTCTGGACGTTTCACCAGTTCGTCCGGGGCGTGTACAAGACGTTCTTTTCGGCGGACGCCGGATACACGGTCGATTTCACCGCGCTCTACGAGAACGTGAAGACGATCGCGTCGCGGATCAACACGGGCTCACCGGAGACGGTCGACCCCCTGCTCAAAGACCTCAATTCGCGGCTGGACGGCGTCGCGCGGCAGCTGCGCGAGGTGGACCGCAAGATCTCTCCCTCCTTCATGCGGCGTTTCTTCGAGAGGGTGCGACCCCAGGACGAAAAGATCGCCTTCTACCTCCTGCGGTTCTATTTTTCCCAGCCCGACATCGACGAGGACGTGATCGACAAAGTCGACTTCCTGGCGACCTTGGCGGCGACCGGCCAGGCTGATCCCGAAGCATCCGCGACGCGCCCGCGCTCCCAGATCCGGAAGTTCTTCGAGTCGCTCACCTCTTCGTCGATCTGGCCGCGGATGGACAGCGCGATGACGCCGGCGATCGTGCGCGCCTTCGACGAGCTCGCGACGGACGTGGCCAGCGCCCGCGAGTTCGAGGAGCTGCTGAACCAGCGGCTGCTCGAGAACGTCCGCACGATGAAGCGGCGCGTCGCGAACGGCCTCTCCAACGCCGAGATCCTGACCGCCGTCGCCTGGTGCAATCTGACGTCGCGCTCCGTCTTTCACCGGCTGTACGAGCGCGAGGAGCGGCGGCTGGACGAGGCGACGGGCCGGATCACGAACCTCGAGCGCGAGCTCACGCGCGGGGGCGGCGAGACCGCGCCGCCCGAGGAGTTCCAGCGCTTCCGCGATTCGCGCATCAAGTTCGACCGTCAGGCGATGGACCACAACGTCCGGGCGCAGCACGTCATGGAACTGAAGAACGCGATCGGCGACGTGCTGACCAAGTTCGACATCTCCGGCCTCGCCGCCGAGGACATCGACCAGGCGCTGGAGCTCGTCGAGGAGATCGAGCCGGAAGGGTCCGACGAGAATTTCTGGCGGCCCTGCCTCGACCGGGTGCTGGCAGCCGTCGAGCTCTACGACGACGGTGTCGGCCCGCTTCGCACGAACGTCGCCGGCCTCGCTCATCTGAATCTCGAGTCCTGGGAGCTCGCCGCGGCGCGGCGTGCCGTCACGCAGGGGGCGCCGGCTTCGGCCTCCGACCGGACGCTGCTGTGCGCGACCGCCCTGCGGTTCAAGGCGGAGACGGAAGCGGCGGCTTTGGGCTCCTCCGAGGCGGGACCGCCCGCCGCCGAGCTCATGAAGGCCGCGCGGGCGACCATCGCCCGGTCGCCGCAGATCGATCTCGCCCTCTCCGAGCTCGTGGAGTCTCTTCCGCGCGGAACGGAAGCCCGCTCCTGGAGCCGCACCCGGTTTCGCCTGCTCCGGTCGACCTCGGACCTGTGGCTCTCCCTGGACGCCGCGGAAGTCGCGGGGGATGCCGGCGCGTCCGAAAACGAACCTTCGGAAGAGTCCCGCTGACTACCGGCGGGGCGCCGGATTTTCCCCGTCGGGTTGTAGAATTCCTCCGCCGGCCGGCGGGGCCGCACTTCGCGGCGTCACGCCGGTGTTGCCGGAAAAGGAGCCCGCATGCGCGCCCGTTTGCGAATGCCCCGGGCCGGGTCCCTGGCCCTCCTCGCGTCGCTCTTTATGACCCGGGCGGCTCTCGCGAGACCCCCGGCGGGGCCGGCGGCGAGCGCGGACGGGGAGAAGCCCGGGACGCGCGTGGAGGTGACCGAGTTGAAGCGCACGAGCGGAGGAACCGTCTCGCTGAAGTTCGTCCTCGTCAACGACGGGGATCAGCCTGTCACGATGGGCTACAACTTCGCTTCCGCCGACAATCACGTGAAAGATCACGCGACCGTGGGAGGGATCACACTCATCGACCCCGCGGGTAAGAAGAAATATTTCGTGGTCCGCGATTCGGAGAAGAACTGTGTCTGCTCGAACGGCTTGAAGGACGTGCCGAAGAAATCGCGCGTCAACCTGTGGGCGAAATTTCCGGCGCCTCCGGAGAGCGTGGACAAGGTCGGGATCCTGATTCCTCACTTCCAGCCGCTCGATGACGTGCCGATCTCCAAATGAGATCAGAGGCCGCTTGACCTGCGGCGGGAGATACGCCGGGCCGGCGCTTCTCCTGGGCCTTCTCTCGCTGGCCCCGGTGCTTGCGGAGCAACAAGCCCCGCAGGGCAAGGTCCTCGACCTGGTCTTCCGGGTGGAGGATACGGGCGGGAAAGTCGAGGACCTCCGGGTGCGGGAGAGCGGGACGGAGGTCGTCATCGATCTCGCGGCCGACGTTCTCTTCGAATTCGACAAGGCGGACGTCCGTCTTGCCGCAGCGGAAACGCTCAAGGAGGCCGCCGCCGTGATCCGGGAGAAAAGCGGCGAAAAGGGCAGCGTTCGGGTGGAAGGGCATACCGATGGCAAAGGGAGCGCCTCCTACAACCAGACCCTCTCGGAACGCCGGGCGGAATCAGTCCGGAAGTGGCTCATCGAGACGGCGCTCCTCGGACAGGCGCGGATTTCCACGTCGGGGTTCGGCGCGAAGAAGCCGGTGGCTCCGAACCAGAAGCCTGACGGGACTGACGACCCCGAAGGCCGCCAGAAAAACCGCCGGGTCGAGATCATCGTTCAGAAGAGACGCTGACGGAAGAGGGCCGGCCGGGAGGAGCGACCCCCCCCGGCTCGTCCGGCTCGCGACCGTATACTCCCCGCGATGACGGACGCTCCCGAAAAAACGCCCCCGGCGGAGGCGGAAGGGGTCTCGGAGGGGGAGCTTCTGAAGCACCGGCGGGAGAGCTTCGAGCAGATCGGAGCTCTGACCGACATCTATCCCTTCTCCTTTCCCGCGACCGCAACGGTCTCCGGCATCGTCGAACGATACGGGAAGCTCTCGGCCGAAGACCTCGACCGCGAACCCGCGACCGAATCGGCAGCCGGGCGCGTGCTCGCCCTCCGCCTGCAGGGCAAGGCGGGCTTTCTGGACCTGTCGGACGGCCTCGCGCGGCTGCAGGTCTACGTACGGATGGACGCCGTCGGCGAGAAGGGCTGGGCGTTGTTTCGGGCGCTCGATCTCGGCGACTGGATCGGCGTCACGGGGCCCCTGTTTCGCACGCGAACCGGCCAGCTCTCCGTCAAGGCGCAGGTTCTGACCTTTCTCGCGAAGTGCCTGAAGCCGCTTCCGGAGAAGTGGCACGGGCTGAAGGACGTCGAGGTTCGTTACCGGCAACGCTATCTCGACCTCGCCGTCAATCCGGAGTCGAGGGCCATCTTCGAAAAACGCGCCGCGATCGTGCGGGCGATCCGCCGTTTTCTGGATGGCCGGGGATTTCTCGAGGTCGAGACGCCGATGATGCAGCCGATGGCCGGCGGCGCGCTCGCGCGCCCTTTCGTCACCCACCACAACGCGCTCGACCTCGAGCTCTACCTGCGGGTCGCCCCGGAGCTCTACCTCAAGAGGCTCGTCGTGGGCGGGATCGAGCGCGTGTACGAGATCAATCGGAACTTCCGCAACGAGGGCATTTCGACGCACCACAATCCCGAGTTCACGATGCTCGAGTTCTATCAGGCCTACGCGCGCGCCTCCGACCTGATCGACCTGACGGAGGAGATGCTCTCCGGCCTGGTCAGGGAGGCCGTCGGGGGAACGATCACGGCGTGGAGCGGGCACACGATCGACTGGTCGCCGCCGTACCGCCGGATCACCATGCGGGACGCCGTCCTCGAGGCCACGCGGGAGGACTCGCGCGGCCCCGTTAGGCAGGAGGAGCTCGCGACCGCCTCGGGACTCCTCGGAGCGGCGCGCCGGTTCGGTGTCGAGAAGCCCGACCGTTTCGCGGGCCAGAAGGGGAAGCTCTTAGCCGAGCTCTTCGAGGCGGTCGGCGAAGCCGGCTTCATCCAGCCGACGTTTCTTCACGAGTTTCCGACGGAGATCTCGCCCCTTTCCAAGCAGGATCCGGCCGACCCGGAGTGGGTAGACCGCTTCGAGTTGTACGCGGGAGGCATGGAGATCGCCAACGGCTTCTCCGAGCTGAACGATCCCGCGGAGCAGGAGCGGCGGTTCGTCGACCAGGCGAAGCAGAAGGCCGGCGGCGACACCGAGGCGATGCAGCTCGACAGCGATTACATCGAGGCCCTTTCGTACGGCATGCCGCCGACGGCGGGGGAGGGCGTCGGGATCGACCGCCTGACGATGCTCCTGACGGAGAAGCCCTCCATCCGGGACGTGATCCTGTTCCCGCTGATGAGGCCGAGGTGAGGAGAGGCGGGAAACGGGAAACGGGAAACGGGAAACGACCGGGGAAAGCCGACCGGGGCCGGGAATCGGGAATCGGGAATCGGGAATCGAAGGAACGAATCCGCCGGGTCGGGGCGCGATCCGCATGAAATACGAGTCGTTCATCGCCCTTCGGTATCTGGCCACGTCGCGGCGCAGCGCCCATGTCGCGCTGATCTCGACGATCTCCATCGTCGGGCTCGGGGTCGGGGTCGCGGCCCTGGTTCTCTCGCTGTCGCTTCTGTCGGGGTTTCAGGACCGCATTCGGACGCAGATGTCCGATCGGAGCCCTCACCTCGTCGTTTCGCCGGAGCGCGGCGACCGGCTGCGCGACGCCGATCTCGTCAGCCGCGTCCTCGCGTCGGTGCCGGGGGTCGTCTCGACGCAGCCCTCGATCGAGGGGCGGGGCTGGCTTTCGGACTCCGCCTCGCGGACCACGTTGCCGGTGCGGTTCAAGAACGCGGCCGCCGGCTCGCTTACCGGCGCCGAGGGCGGGGACCCTTATCCGCCGGCGCGGCTGGCGGCCGCCGTCGCTGGACGCACAGGCTCGGAGCGCGGCAGCATCCTCCGGCTTCTCTCCTCACGCACCCGGCTCTCGCCGATCGGGCCCGTCCCCATTGCCGTGGCCGTCCGCGTCCGCGACATCCGCCGCGGCAGCCTCGTCGAGAAGCCCGCGGACGTCGAGCTGCCCGAAGCCACCGCGCGGCTCCTCTCGGGCATCGCGTCCGGCGCCCGGGCGTGGGAGGCGCGGTTAAACGACGCGTCCGCGGCGGATCGCGTCGCCGCGAGCGTGCGCGCGGCGCTGCCCGCCGGCTACCGCGTTCAGACGTGGCGGGACTTGAACGCCCCGCTCGCCTTCGCGCTGCGGCTGGAAAAGGTCGTCATCTTCGCGACCGTAGCGCTGGTGATCGTCGTCGCGGCGCTGAACATCGTTTCCAACATCGCACTCCTCGTCGTCGAGAAGAAGCGCGACCTGGGAGTCCTGACCTCGCTCGGCGCCGCTCCTTCCTCTCTCGCGCGGATCTATCTGACCCTCGGCGCCGCGATCGGCGCGGCGGGCACCCTCGGCGGCGTGCTCGTCGGCGTCGGCGCTTCCGTGATTCTCGACCGGTTCCGCCTCGTGCCTCTTCCGGGAGACGTGTACCTCCTCTCGCACGTGCCCTTCGCGGTGCACCCGCTCGAGGTCGTGACCGTCGCCGTCTTCGCCTTCGCCACCGCCATCCTCGCCGCGCTCCTCCCCGCCCGCGCGGCGGCGCGTCTGGCGCCCGGGGAAGCCGTGAGGCTGTCGCGATGAGACGTCTCCCGCGCACGGCCAAGCCCGCGGTCGGCGGCTCCGGCCGCGTCCTCTGAGGCCTCCCCATGCTCGCCATTCACGCCGAGAGCCTTTCGAAGGTGTACGAGGGCGAAGGGGCTCCCGTCACCGTCTTCACGAACCTCTCGCTCGACGTGGCGGCTTCGGAGTTCGCGGCCGTCATGGGACCGTCGGGCGTCGGCAAGTCCACACTGCTGCATCTGCTCGGGGGAATCGACCGGCCCGACTCGGGGCGCGTCGAGATCTTCGGACACAGCTTCGAGGACCTCGGCCCGCGCGAGCGAGCGCGATTCCGCAACGAGCGGATAGGCTTCGTCTTTCAGTTCCACCATCTGCTGCCGGAATTCACGGCGGCGGAGAACGTGGCGTTTCCCCTGCGAATCGCCGGGATGGGAGCGGGGGAGGCCGCCCGCGGCGCGGCCGGGCTGCTCGACCGCGTGGGCCTCGGCGATCGGGGACATCACCGGCCGCGCGCGCTCTCGGGCGGCGAGCAGCAGCGGGTCGCCATCGCCCGGGCTCTCGCGCGAGGCCCCGGGCTCCTGCTGGCGGACGAGCCGACGGGCAATCTCGACGCCGAATCGGCCGCCGGGGTATTCGCGCTGCTCGAGGAGCTTCATCGGGAACGCGGGATGACGACCATTCTCGTCACGCACAACCCGGACCTCGCAAATCGCTGTGATAAAATCTACTTGATGTCGCGGGAAGGGATCTCTCCCGCACCGGGTTACTCAGGTCGAGGGTCGCTGAACTGAGTCGTACTTCGTTTCCAAGGGGCTCCGATGTTTGAGAAGTACAACGAGAAGGCGCGGCGCGCCCTCTTCTTCGCCCGGTACGAAGCTTCCAAGCTGGGCTCCAAGGTCATCGAATCCGAGCATCTCCTCCTCGGCATCCTCCGGGAAGGCGAGGACATCATCAAGGAGATCTTCTCGCGCTTCAACGTGAAGCCGGAGGAGGTCCGCCGCGAGATCGAAGGGGACCGGATCTTCGTCGAGCGCATCTCCTCGACGGCCGAGCTTCCTCTCTCCGAAGAGTCCAAGAAGATCCTCGCCTACGCCTCCCACGAGGCCGAGTCGATGATGCACCCCTACGTCGGCACCGAGCACCTCCTGATCGGCCTCCTGCGCGTGGACGGTTGCGTCGCCGGCCGGCTCCTGACGGCGAGGGGGTTCAACCTGTACGGCGTCCGGGAGGAGACCATCTCGCTGATCAAGGAGCGGGAGGTCTCCAAACAGAAGAAGGAGCTTCCCTTCCTCGCGGAGTACAGCCGCGACCTGACCTCGCTCGCCACGGGCGGCGGCTTCGATCCGCTGATCGGCCGCGAGAAGGAAGTCGAGCGGATCATCCAGATCCTGTCCCGGCGCACGAAGAACAATCCGATCCTCCTGGGAGAGCCGGGCGTCGGCAAGACGGCGATCGTCGAAGGCCTCGCGACCCGGATCGTCGAGGGCGCGGTCCCGATGTTTCTCGCGCAGAAGAAGATCCTCGCGCTCGACCTCTCCCTGATCGTGGCCGGGACGAAATATCGCGGCCAGTTCGAAGAGCGGCTGAAGGGGATCATCCGCGAGCTGCGTGAGAACCCGGACCTCATCATCTTCATCGACGAGATCCACTCCCTGATCGGGGCGGGATCCGCCGAGGGATCCCTGGACGCCGCCAACATCTTGAAGCCCGCCCTCTCGCGGGGCGAGGTCTCCTGTATCGGGGCGACGACCCTGAAGGAATACCGCAAGTACATCGAGAAGGACCGCTCCCTCCTCCGACGTTTCCAGGCCATCAACGTGACGGCGCCGTCGGAAGACGAGACCTTCGAGATCCTCGAGGGCGTCAAGGACCGGTATGAGCAGTTCCACAAGGTCCGGTACTCCGCCGAGGCGATCAAGACGGCGGTCTACCAGTCCAACCGGTACATCACGGACCGTTTCTTCCCGGACAAGGCCATCGACCTGCTGGATGAAGCGGGCGCGAAAGTGAAATTGAAGCGCGTCGCCGATACACAGAATCTCCGCAAGCTCGAGGTCGAGACCCGCCAGATCGTCAAGGAGATGAAGAAGGCGATCTCAGACAAGGACTTCGAGAAGGCGGTGTTCCTCCGGGAGCGGGAGATCGAGTTGAAGGAAGAGATCGAGCGGACCAAGGCGCAGACCGCGGAGCGCAGCGAGGCGACCCAGGAGGTCACCCGCCGCGACATCGAGGAGATCATCTCCTCCTGGACGGGCATCCCGGTCGCCTCCCTCGAAATGGAAGAGGCGGAGAAACTCCTGCATATGGAAGACGCGCTGCGCCGGCGGATCGTGGGCCAGGAGGCGGCGATCATCGGCGTCTCCAAGGCCATCCGCCGCTCCCGCCTGGGCGTGAACAATCCCAATCGCCCGATGGGCTCCTTCATCTTTCTCGGCCCTTCGGGCGTCGGGAAGACCGAAGTCGCGCGGCGGCTCGCGGAGTTCCTCTTCGAGAACCCGAAATCGCTCGTCCGCTTCGACATGTCCGAGTACATGGAAAAGCACGCCGTTTCGAAGCTGATCGGCTCGCCCCCGGGCTATGTGGGGCACGAGGAGGGCGGCCAGCTCACCGAGCGGATCCGCCGGAATCCCTACAGCGTCATCCTGTTCGACGAGATCGAGAAGGCGCACCCGGACATCGCGAACCTGCTCCTGCAGATCCTCGAGGACGGGATCCTGACTGACGCGTACGGCAACGTGGTCGACTTCAAGAACACCCTCATCATCATGACGTCCAACATCGGGACGAAGTACCTGGTGAACCGGACGAGGCTCGGCTTCGGCGGGACGAAGGAGATCCAGAACAGCCGCGAGATCGAGGACCTGGTCTTGAAGGAGTTGAAGCGCGACTTCTTGCCCGAGTTCATCAACCGGATCGACGAGACCATCGTGTTTCATCCGCTCGGCCGCGAGGAGCTCACGAAGATCTGCCGCCTCTTGATCGACGACGTGAACACCACGATCGCCTCGAAGGGCGCGAGCGTCGACGTGGACGACGCGGCCGTTCAGTGGCTCCTGGAGCAGAGCGGGGACGATCCGAACATGGGCGCGCGTCCGCTGCGCCGCTCGATCCAGAAGTACCTCGAGGATCCCGTCTCCGAGCTCCTGATCCAGTCGCGCGAGGAAAAGCTCGATGCGATCGAAGTCCGCGTCGGACCAGCCGGCCTGACGGTGATCGCCCGGGAACCGGAGCCGATCGTCCAGGACTGACCGGTATGATCCTCCGGCGCCCGCGCGCGCCCGCCCCGCCCATTTCGCAAGCCCGCCGGTAGAAACTCCAGTCCATTCTCGCTTTGAATCACGTCGCGAGGCGTTCCGTGTTCTCATCGCGGTGAGCCGGCGCGGTCGCCGCCCGGCGAGCGCAGGTCGCGCAGCGAACGAGGCGGCGTTGGTTTCCGGAAAAGTCGGAAGAAGGTAAGCTCCCCCCTCGTTTGGACAAACATCTCGATGTGTGCGTGGAGTCTCGCTCCGGGGGCCGACAGCGCGTGGCAGGGCCGGGTGCCAGGTGGTCCGGATCTCCTCTGCCGCGGAGTGTCCCCGATTTGAGGGTCCTGACGCGCTGGATCCTTCCGGGCGTCCTCGCGGGCATCATCGCGGGCGGGTACGCCGCGGCGCAGACCCCCGCCCCGGTCCCTTCTCCGCCTCCCGCCCGGCCGTCAGCCTCCGCCCCGGTGGCTCCGACCCGGGGTCCGGCGGCCTCCACCCCCGGGACCGTACCGACACCCCCGGCCTCCGGGACGCCCGCCTCCGGTACACCGGCTGTCCCCCCCGCCCGATCGGCTCCGGTGCCGGCCGTCCCCCTCGAGCCGAAGGACCGGATCGTCGGCATCCGGGTCGTCGGATTCCAGACCGTCTCTCCGGACACGATCGCGCACTACCTCGGGGTGAAAGCGGGAGATCCCTACGACCCCGAAAAGATCCGCTCCAACTTCCAGGCGCTGTGGGACGTCGGCCTGCTCGAAAACGTCTCCGTCGAGGCGGAGCGGGGCGCGGAAGGCGTGACGCTGGTCGTCACGATCGAGGAACGTCCCACGATCAAGGAAGTCGAGTTCGTCGGCAACAAGAAGCTTTCGACCACCCAGATCAAGGACAAGCTGAAGGAGGGGAAGGCGGAGGTCAAGGCGGGCGTCCCGCTCTCCGTCCGGGACATCGCGAAGTCGCGCTCGATGATCGCCGACATTTACGCCGAGAATGGATATCGCAGCGCGACGGTCGAGTACCGGATCGACGACGTCTCAAAGACGGACAAGAAAGTCGTCTTCGTGATCGACGAGGGCGACAAGGTCAAGATCGCTTCCATCGTCTTCGAGGGCAACCGCGTCTTTTCGCAGGTCCGCCTCCGGGCCACGATGAAGAAGACGAAAGTGAACACGTGGTTCCGCCTCCTGTCGGAGACGAGCACGACCTACAGTCAGGCAAATTACGAAGCGGACGTCGAGAGCCTCAAGGGCGCGTACCACGCGAAGGGATACAAGGACGTCGTCATCAAGGACCCCGTTCTGGACGTCTTCGTGAAAAACCCCCAGGCGCCCGCCAAGAAACAGAAGAAGAGGGTCAGGATCACGATCCCAATCGTCGAAGGCGATCAGTTCTTCACCAACCAGATCCAGCTGGTGAAGGTCAACCAGGCGGGCCAGCCTGTAGAGGGCGATGAGGCGTTCGTCGTGCCGAAGGAACGCATGCTTCGCGAGTTCTCGGATCTGCCGCCCGGATCGGTGCTGAATCGCGACTACCTGATCGAGGCCCTCTCGCGCATCGAGTCCCAGTACAAGACGCGCGGTTACATCTACTGGTTCGCGGACCCCGCCTATCGCGAGGCCGGCGGGCACAAGGTCGACGTCGACGTCCGTCTGTACGAGGGGGAGAAGTTCTACCTCGGCCGGCTCGAGGTGCAGGGCAACACCACGACGCGCGACAAGGTCATCCGGCGCGAGTTCGCCCTGGACGAGGGCGACATCATGAACATGGAGGCGGTCAAGAAGAGCCTCCAGAAGCTTCAGCAGCTGGGCTATTTCAAGGTGGGCGAGGAGCCGGATTTCAAGGTCCGGCCGGATGACAAGAAGGTGGACCTCACCCTGAAGGGCACCGAAACCTCCAAGAACGAGGTGCAGTTCGGGGCAGGGTACTCCGCGCTCGACGGCTTCTTCGGGCAGTTCTCGTTCCAGACTCGAAATTTCCTGGGGCGCGGTGAAGTCCTCGGCGCCTCGGCGCAGCTCGGCCGGATCTCGAACTACTACGACCTGTCCTACACGGTTCCCTGGTTCATGGACAAGAATCAGACGATCGGGACGTCCCTCTTCAAGCGGAACGTGACCTACCTGAACATCGACGAGCGGCGCACCGGCGGGACGGCCTTCTACGGGAAGGGCCTCGGCCTGTTCGACAGCTGGTCGGTCCTCTACCAGTACGAGGACGTCAAATCGAACTTCCCCGTGCGAGGCGCGGCCGTGCCGCCCGGGCAACCCATCCCCCCCGACAAATTCACGCAGGTGGTCGGGAAGACCTCTTCGTTCACTCCCGGCTACCGGTTCGACAGCCGCAACGATCCGTTCGACCCGAATGCCGGACACCGGTTCTACCTGACCACCCAGGTGGCCGGCAGCTACCTCGGGGGCAGCGTCGACTTCTTGAAACCCCTGATCGGAGGATCGATCTACATCCCCGTGAAAGTTCCCCGGCACTCCTACCTGGCGCTCAACGGCGAGGCCGGGTACGTGCGGCCCTATGGCGGGCAGGGCGTTCCGATCTACGAACGGTTCCAGCTCGGCGGCGAGCAGAGCCTGCGAGGGTTCCGGGCGGGCTCCGTGCTGCCCCTGGACAGGAACCAGCAGGTCTTCACGGACGAGGACGGGCGGATCCTCGGCGGAAACAAGTACTTCGTTCTGAACGGAGAGTACGTGTTCGCCAGCATCGGCCCGGCCAAGCTGCTGGCTTTCGGGGACGTGGGCAACTCATTCCACGAGAGTCAGAACATCAGCTTGACGGGTGTGCGCACGTCGGTCGGCGTCGAGCTTCGAATCTTCCTGCCGATCTTCCAGGCGCCGCTGCGGTTCATCTACTCGTTCAACCTGAGCCCCAAGAGTCCGATTGACCAGTTCGGCTTCCCGATCGAGAGCCTGAAGGACAAAAAGCGGGGTTTCGACTTCTCGATCGGGCGGACGTTTTAAGCGGCCCCTCGACGGGGCCGTAAGGGAGTCAGCGGCCGTGCCGCAACATCCCCATGGCGATCACGCGTTGTGGGATTGCTGTTGGTGCTCGCAGACGGCGGCCGAGGGATCTCCCCCGGAATGGGGCCGTTTTCCGGCTGTTGTAGCCTCGGGGGAGTCTGCTATTATTTCGCGCTCTCGCCGCACACGACTACGTTCAAGGAGCTTGGAATGAAACGTATTGCCCTTTCCATCCTGGCGGCGGGCGTCACGGCCATCGCCGCCGCTCAGGGCGCGACGGCCCCGGCCGCGCCCTCCGCGGGCGCCGTCACCGGCGGCGGCTTTTCCGGGCCCGTGGCCATCATCAACTCGCAGCGGCTGGCGCTCGAGTCCGCCCCCGGCAAGGAAGCCTACGGCCGCCTGAAGAAGCTGTCCGACCAGAAGAAGGAGGAGCTCGACAAGGTCGAAAAAGACGCCCGGGACCTCGTCCAGAAGTTGAACGACCAGGGTCAGTCCATGCCCGCGGACAAGCGCGAGGCGCTCGAGAAGCAGGCCGACGACCGCCAGAAGGCCTGGAAGAGGATGCAGGAGGACGCGCAGAAGGACCTGCAGGAGGCCGAGCGCAAGGAGATGGGCTCTCTCGAGGGCCGGATCGGTCCGATCGTGAAGGACTTCTTCAAGGAGAAGCGTTACGCCGTCGTCCTCGACTCCCGGGCCGGGATCATCTACGCGGACGAGGCGACCGACGTCACCGATGAGGTGTTGAAGCGCATCAACACGACCGTCGCGCTTCCGAAGCCGGCCGGCGCGACGGGCGCCGCGGCTCCGAAGTCTCCGGCGGGCGCAGGGCGAGGTGGCGGAAGCCGTCGGCGGGCGCGTGGTCGGAGATCCTCGCCTCCGCCTGACCGGCATCGAGGCCCTCGATCGCGCGCAGGCCGGAGACCTCTCCTGGCTCGCCGATCCCCGCCGAGTCCGGGACGCGGCCGAGAGCCGGGCCGGGGCCCTCCTGGTCGCGCTGGAGGAGCAGGCCGGCGGCCGCCCCGCGGTCCTCGTGCGAAACCCGACGGCCGCCTTCGCCGCATGGCTCGACCGACTGCGACCGCAGAAGCGACCGCGCGCCGGCGTCTCGCGCCAGGCCCGCGTCGACGCCGAAGCGAAGATCGGGAAGGGCGCGTCGGTCGCGGCCGGCGCCACTGTGGAGAAGGGCGCGAAGGTGGGCGCCCGCGTCGTGCTCTCTCCGGGGAGCTTCGTCGGGGAAGGAGCGGAGATCGGCGAGGACTCGTGGCTTCATCCGAACGCCGCCGTCCTCGCGGGATGCCGCATCGGAGCGCGGTGCGTGCTTCACGCCGGGGCAGTCGTGGGTTCCGACGGCTTCGGTTACGTCTGGGACGGAGAGGGGCACCGCAAGATTCCCCAGGTGGGCATCGTCCGGGTGGAAGACGACGTCGAGATCGGCGCCAACTCCGCGATCGACCGCGCGACGCTGGGCGAGACCGTGATCGGCCGCGGCACCAAGATCGACAACCTCGTCCAGGTCGGCCACAACGTCGAAGTGGGCGAACACTCCATCCTCTGCGGGCAGGCGGGGATCGCGGGATCCGCGCGGCTCGGGGCTCACGTCACTCTCGCGGGACAGGCCGGGATCGGCGACCACGCGAGGCTCGGCGACGGAGCGATCGCCACCGGTCAGGCCGGAATCCCGTCCCGGGCCGTCGTGCCGGCGGGGGCGGTCCTTTCGGGCTATCCTCCCGCTCCGCACCGGGACTTTCTAAAGCGCGCGGCGCTCATCGCACGCCTGCCGGAGCTTTTCGAGAGGCTCGAAAGGCTCGAAAAGTCGGCCGGGTCCGGCCGTGGAAAGGGAGATTAGCGTGGAGCTCGGAATCCTCGAGATCATGAAGATCCTCCCGCACCGTTATCCCTTCCTGCTCGTCGACCGCATCCTGGAGCTCGAGGCGGGAAAGAGGGTCGTCGGGATCAAGAACGTGACGTTCAACGAGGAGTTCTTCCTCGGCCATTTTCCGGGCAACCCGGTGATGCCCGGCGTGCTGATCGTCGAGGCGATGGCGCAGGTTGCCGGGGTGGGGCTTCTCGGCGTGCTCCCGGAAGAGGAGCGCAAGCTGCTGTACCTGACCGGAGTCGACCGGTGCAAGTTCCGCCGCCCGGTCGTGCCCGGCGACCAGCTCCGTATCGAGGCCGAGATCCTGGCCGTCAAGTCGCGGCTCTGCAAATGCCGCGCGCGCGCCACCGTCGAGGGGGCGCTGTGCGCCGAGGCGGAATTGACGTCGGCCCTGGTGGCGCGGTCGTGAGCGCCGAGGTCCATGCGACGGCGATCGTCTCGCCGAGCGCGACCCTCGGGGAGGGCGTCGAGGTCGGTCCGTACGCCGTCGTCGGGGACCACGTGCGCCTCGGAAACGGCACACACGTCGGCGCTCACGCCAACATCTCGGGGCCGGCGGAGATCGGCGAAGGGAATCGGATCTTTCCGCACGCGGTCCTCGGGCTCGAGCCGCAGGACCTGAAGTACCACGGAGAGCCGACTCGCCTCGTCGTCGGCGCGCGCAACGTCTTTCGAGAGTTCATGACGGCGCACCGCGGCACGGTGACCGGGCGCGGAGAAACCGTGATCGGCGACGACGGCTACTTCATGTCCTACAGCCACATTGCGCACGACTGCCGCATCGGTTCCCGCGTCGTGTTCGCGAACTGCGCCGCCCTGGCCGGCCACGTCGACGTGGGGGACCACGCCACTCTCGGGGCGTTCGCGGCAGCGCATCAGTTCATTCGCATCGGCAACCACGCGTTCGTCGGCGCCTACGCGCAGCTGCGGCAGGACGTGCTGCCGTTCTGCAAGACCGACGGAATCGACGCGAAGACCTACGGCATCAACGCCATCGGGCTCAAGAGGAACGGGTTCGAGGACGAGCGCATCGAGGCGCTCCAGAAGGCCTACCGCCTCCTGATCAAATCGAAACTCAACACAACGCAGGCGCTGGAGCGCATCGCGACGGAGCTCTCGGGCCACCCGGATGTCGACGACCTGGTCCTGTTCATCCGGGGGAGCAAGCGGGGCTTCCACAAGTGACGCCGGCCGGAGCCGCGGAGGGAGGCCCCGCCGCGCGAGAGGTGCGTGTAGCGGTCGTCGGCGTCGGCCACCTCGGACGCCATCACGCCCGCATCGCGGCCTCCCTCCGGGGCGTGCGGTGCGTCGGCGTCGTCGACCGGCACCCCGGGCGCGCACGCGAGGTGGGAGCGGAATTCGGAATTCCGGTGCTCGCGTCGCTGGAGGAGGCCGCCGGCGCCGCCGAGGCCGTCATCATCGCGACCCCGACGGTCAGCCATGCCGAGATCGCCCGGACGCTGCTCGCCCGGGGCTGCGACGTGCTCGTCGAGAAGCCCATCACGACGACGGTCTCGGAGGCCAACACCTTGCTCGCGCTGGCGCGCGCGAAGGGCCGCGTCGTTCAGGTGGGCCACGTCGAGCGGTACAACCCGGCCGTCCAGGCGGCCCTCGCGCTGGCGGCAGACGTCCGCTTCATCGAAATCCATCGCCTCGGCATCTTCACGCGCCGCAGTCTCGATGTCGACGTCGTCCTCGATCTGATGATCCACGACCTGCAGATCGTGCAGGCCCTCGTCGGAAGGCCGGTCGAGGAGGTCCGTGCGGTCGGAATGCCGGTGTTGACCTCCACCATCGACATCGCCAACGCGCGCATCGCCTTCGAAGGCGGCTGCGTGGCGGTGCTGACGGCTTCCCGGGTGTCCTCGGACAAGGTGCGACGGTGCGAAATCTTCGCGCCCGCTCTCTCCCTGTCCGTCGACATGCAGGCGCAATCGGTGCGCGCGTACCGATTGTCGAGGGAGACGGGGGAGCCGGAGATCGTCGGAAGCTCCGTCGTGGTCGAGAGAGAGGAGCCGCTGGCGCGCGAGATCTCGGACTTCGTCCGGGCGGTGCGGGAACGGTCGGCGCCGCTCGTCTCGGGCGAGGTCGGCCGCGACGCGCTGGTGCTGGCATCGAAGGTCCAGGAGGCGATCGAGCGCCAGCGCGCCGCCGCGGAAGGGGTGCGCGCGTGAAGAGAAAACCGGCCCGCGTCGGCCTGATCGGCGGTAGCGGGGTGTACGACCTGTCCGGTATCGAAGACCTCAAGGAGGAGAAAGTCGAAACGCCCTTCGGCCAGCCGTCCGACTCCTACTTCACGGGCACGCTCGGGGGCGTGGCGGTGGCGTTCTTCTCGCGTCACGCGCGCGGACACAAGTTCTCGCCGACCGAGATCAAC
This sequence comes from Acidobacteriota bacterium, assembly GCA_020199905.1. Taxonomy (GTDB): domain Bacteria; phylum Acidobacteriota; class Thermoanaerobaculia; order UBA5066; family Gp7-AA6; genus JALYUA01. The sequence continues at coordinate 18,532 of JAIVJS010000086.1, read as the reverse complement.
TATCGCGCGAACATCTGCGGATTCAAGATGCTCGGCTGCGACGCCCTCCTCTCGGCGTCCGCGGTCGGCAGCCTGCGGGAAGAGATCCCCCCGCGGCACGCAATGGTCCCCGATCAGTTCATCGACCGCACCCGGCACCGGGAGGACACGTTCTTCGACCGCGGCATCGTCGCGCACGCGGGCTTCGCGGACCCGATCTGCTCTTCTCTCGCGGACGCCCTCGAAGCGAGCGCGAAAGATTCCGGTATCTCGGTGCGCCGGGGAGGCACCTACGTCTGCATCGAGGGGCCGCAGTTCTCGACCCGCGCCGAGTCGCGGCTGTACCGGTCGTGGGGGGCCGATGTGATCGGGATGACGAATTTGACGGAGGCGCGGCTGGCGCGGGAGGCGGAGATCTGCTACGCGACGCTGGCGCTGGTGACCGACTACGACTGCTGGCGCGACTCCGAGGAGGAGGTCACCGTGGAAGCGATCCTCGCGGTCCTGTCCGAGAACGCGACCGGGGCGAGGCGCACGATGCGGGCGGCGGTGGCGCGGGTCGCCGCGGACCGGAGCTGCGGTTGCCGGGACGCGATGCGCTATGGAGTCCTGACCGACCGCAAGGCGCTCTCGGAGGAGACCCGCCGCCGGCTGGCGCCGATCGCGGGCCGATACCTGTGAGCGCCTCCTCGACCGAATCCAGGGCCGCAAACCTGAGCCGGCGGCCCGGCCGCGTCGTGGTCACCGGGTCCGTCGCCTTCGACTACCTCATGACCTTTCCGGGACACTTCGTGGAGCACCTGATCCCCGACCAGCTCTCGCGGCTGTCGGTCTCTTTTCTGGTGGATGAGATGCGGCGGGTCGAGGGGGGATGCGCGGCCAACATCGCGTACGGGCTCGCGCTTCTCGGGGAGCGTCCGCTGCTGTTCGCGACCGCCGGACCGGACGCCGAGGCTTACCGCGACCGGCTGGCGAAAGAGGGAGTGGACGTCTCCGGCCTGCGGCTGTGCCCCGACGTGTTCACGGCGTCCTTCTTCGTGTCGACGGATCTCGACCAGAATCAGATCGCTTCCTTCTACACCGGCGCGATGGCCCGGGCGCGGGACCTCTCGATCTCCGACCTCGACGCGGCCGACTGCGCGATCGTGCTGATCTCCCCGAACGATCCCGAGGGGATGGCGCGGTATGCCGGGGAGTGCCGATCGGCCGGAATTCCCTTCATCTACGACCCGAGCCAGCAGGTGGCACGCTTGACCGGGGAGGATCTCGCCCGGGGGCTCGAAGGGGCGGCCATCCTGATCGCCAACGACTACGAGATGGGGATCCTCACCCAGAAGACGGAATGGACGTCGCCGGAGATCGAGGCGCGGGTCCCGGTCGTGATCGAGACCCACGGGGCCGAGGGCTCGACGATCGTTCTCTCGGGCCGGGAGCGCCACCGCATTCCGGCCGCCCGCCTCGAAGGGGACGCCCTCGACCCGACCGGCGTCGGCGACGCGTTTCGCGGCGGCCTCGTGCGGGGAATCCGCGCGGGCTTCTCCTGGGAGATTGCCGGCCGGATGGGAAGCATCGCGGCGGTCTTCGGCCTCGAGGCGCAGGGCCCCCAGCCGCCGCGCTACCCGATCGCCCGCTTCATCGAGCGCTACGAATCCAACTTCGGCAAGGAACCCGAGCTGGAGAAGCTGCGGACATAGTTTTCGGCGCCCTCCCGACTCTTCTTCTTTCGATTCCCGATTCCCGATTCCCGGCTCCCGATTCCCGATCGAGTTGACCGCGGAGTACCGCGGCCGTCTCGCTCCCGTTGGTCGCTCGGCTCCCGTTTTCCGGCCCCGTATTCCGGCAGGTGCTAACATCCTCCCTCTTCAAAGAGGATCCGATCCTTGAACAGCCGCCGCGTCGTCCGCCGTACGGGCCCAGCCCTTTTCGCCCGCGAGGTCGAGGGGGAGTCCGATGCGTCGAAGCTGCGGATCACGGTCGTCTGCGCCCGCTGGAATCCCACCGTCACGGACGCACTGCTCTCTTCCGCGCTCGGAGCCCTCTCCGATTCCGGCGCGAAGCCGGGCAACGTCACCGTCGTCCGGGTGCCGGGCGCGTTCGAGCTGCCGGCGGCGTCGCGCCTCGCCCTCGCGTCGAAGACGTGCGATGCCGTCGTGGCGCTCGGTGCGATCGTTCGCGGCGAGACGACGCATCACGAGGTTCTCGGAAATGCCGTCGGCGCCGCGCTCGCGTCTCTCTCCGCCGAGACCGGCCGTCCGATCGGATTCGGCCTCCTGACGTGCCAGACCATGGAGCAGGCCCGGGCCCGCACGGGCAAGGGCGCGGAAGCGGCCGAGGCGGCGGTCGAGATGGCCAACCTCCTGCGCCGGATGCGGGCGAGCTGATGGGAGCCCGGCGCAAGGCGCGCGAGCTCGCGCTCCAGATGCTGTTCGAGAACGACGTGGCCGGCACCGCGCCTCAGGAGATGTTCGACAGGAGCTCGGACCTTCAGAAAGTGTCCGCGACCCTGCGCGATTTCACCGAGCGGCTCGTCTCCGGGACGCTGACCCGGCGCGAGGAGCTCGACGAGATCATCACCCGGCAGGCGGACCACTGGCGCCTCTCCCGCATGCCGATCGTTGACCGCAACATCCTCCGCCTCGCCCTGTTCGAGCTGCTGCACGAGCCGGCCACCCCGCGGCCCGTCGTGATCGACGAAGCGCTCGAGATCGCCAAGCGTTTCTCGACGCCCCGGTCCTCGCAGTTCATCAACGGCATCCTGGACGGAGTGCTGAAGTCCCGGCCCGGCGAAGGTCCGGCGGCGTGACGGGGCGCGCCAGCGCCCTTTTCACCTGCGCCGTCGGGATCGCCGGAATCGCGAACATCGCCGGAGCGGGGGAGCAGTCCGCCGCGTATCGGGCGTCGGGAGCGGACGCGCGCCTCTTCGATCAGTACGACAACGACGGGTATTCCATGGCGGTCGTCGCTCTCGAAGGCGCGATCGAGCTGCACGTTCGCGTCTCCGATGCGCCTCTCGAGAGCACCGCGCCGTTTCCGACGGGCCTGCGCCGCGAGACGGCGCTTCCCCCCGCGCCGGACCGCGACGCCTTCGCGGCGAGGCTCGCTCAGGGCAGCCGGACGACGGCCGAGGCGGTGCGGCGGGTCCTGGTGGGTGTCGCCGCGGAGATCCGGTACGACCCGGACCGCCTGCGCAATCAGGACCCGGCCGCGGTCTTCTCTTCGAAGCGGGCGTACTGCGTGGGATTCAGCGAGCTGGCCGTCGACCTGCTCCGGAGGCTTTCGATCCGGGCCCGCACGGTCCAGGGCGTGCTGCGCGCGAACCCCGGAGCCGATCGATACGATCCGCAGATCGAAGGCGTCTACCACCGGTGGATCGAGGTCTTCTATCCCGACCGCGGGTTCGTGTTCTCGGATCCCGCGGGGTCGGTCAACGGCGTGGACGCGCGCTACCTTCCGTTCGACCGCCGCTCGCTTCGCCGCCCGGGCGCTCTCCGGTTGGAGGGACTGGAGCCTCCCGCCGGCGCCCTCGCGTACGACACCGTCCGGGCGGGGAAGACGACCGTCCGTATTCGAAGATAGGTCGACCGGAAAACCCCTCTTCGACTCTCCCCAACCCCGGGACGGGAAAGGATCGCGCGTCAGCCTCTATCGCGAACAGCGACGGAGTATATTGACCGGCCCACCATGGCGGAAAAATACGACCCGATCGAGCTCGACAGAAAGTGGCAGCGCCGCTGGGAAGACGCGCGCGTCGCCTTCGTCGACACGTCCGACGGGGCGGACAAGTTCTACATGCTGAACATGTTTCCGTACCCCTCGGGAAGCCGACTCCACGTCGGGCACGGCCGCAACTACATCCTGGGCGACGCGCTCTACCGGCGGGAGCGAATGGCCGGCCGGCGCACGCTGAACCCGATGGGCTGGGACGCCTTCGGACTGCCGGCGGAGAACGCCGCCATCGCGAGCGGAGTGCCGCCCCGCGAATACACGACCGGCAACATCGCGCGGATGAAGGAACAGTTGCGGAGCCTCGGATTGCTCTACGACTGGTCCAAAGAGCTGGCGTCGTGCGATCCGGCGTACTACCGCTGGAACCAGTGGCTCTTCCTTCGCATGTGGGAGCGCGGGCTCGCGTACCGCAAGACGGCCCCCGTGAACTGGTGCCCCGGCTGCCGCACCGTTCTCGCCAACGAGCAGGTCGTCGACGGCCGCTGCGAGCGCTCGGGGGACGCGGTCGAGATCCGCGATCTGACGCAGTGGTTCTTCCGGATCACGGAATACGCCGAACGGCTCCTCGCCGGCCTGGAGACCGTCGACTGGCCGGAGCGGGTCAAGGTCATGCAGCGCAACTGGATCGGGCGGTCGGAGGGAGCGGAGGTGTTCTTCCGCGTGGACGCGCTGGCGGAGCCGATCCCGGTCTTCACGACCCGGCCCGACACGCTGTTCGGCGCCACGTTCCTCGCGCTCGCTCCCGAGCATCCGGCCGCGGCGCGCCTCGCGGAACGGTCCCCTCTCTCCGGTGACCTGGCGCGGTTCATCGAGCGGGTGCGGCGCAGCTCCAGGCTCGAGCGCGAGTCGGAGACGGGGGAGAAGGAAGGGATGGACACCGGCATCACGGCGTTGAATCCGGCCACCGGCGAGACGATCCCCGTCTGGCTCGCCAACTTCGTCCTGCCCGACTACGGCACGGGCGCGATCATGGGAGTGCCGGCTCACGACCAGAGGGACTTCGAGTTCGCCCGGCGGTATGGCCTTCCGATCCGGCCCGTCTATCGGTCGGACGCCGAGCCGGATCCCGACGCCATGACGGCGGCCGTTCCGCACGGAGGGGTTCTGTTCCGATCCGGCGACTGGAACGGGACGCCGAATGGTCCGGCGGCGGTGTCGAAGGCGATCGACTGGATCGAGGCGCGCGGGCTCGGCCGGGGCCGGCTGGGATACCGGCTGCGCGACTGGCTCATCTCGAGGCAGCGGTACTGGGGAACGCCGATTCCGGCCGTGCATTGTCCGGACTGCGGCGTGCTCCCGGTCCCCGACGAGCAGCTTCCCGTCCTGCTGCCCGAAGACGTCGCTTTCCGCGGAGCGGAAGGAAATCCTCTCGAGCAATCCGAGGCGTTCGTCGCGACGTCCTGCCCGGACTGCGGCGGCCCCGCGCGCCGGGAGACCGACACGATGGACACCTTCGTGGACTCGTCCTGGTACTACCTGCGTTTCTTGAACCCGGGGGACTCGAGCCGGATGGTCGACTCGGAACGCGCGGCGAAATGGATGCCGGTCGATCAGTACGTCGGAGGCATCGAGCACGCGATCCTCCACCTCCTCTACGCGCGGTTCATCTGCCGCGTCCTGAAGGACCTCGGTCTGGTGGACCTCGAGGAGCCGTTTGCGAGGCTCTTCAACCAGGGAATGATCACGAAGTTGAATCCCGCGTCGGGGAAGATCGAGAAGATGTCGAAGTCGCGGGGCAACACGGTCTCGCCCGACGAGCTCATCGCCCGGTTCGGCGCCGACACGGTGCGGGTCTACACCCTGTTCATCGGCCCGCCTGAGAAGGAATCGGAGTGGTCGGAGGAGGGCGTGGCGGGGGCGTGGCGCTTTCTGCAGCGCGTGCACGACGTCTGCGCCCGCGCCGAAGCGCTCCCGGCGGGCGAGCGCGCGGAGGACTCGCCGCTGACGCGCCTCGCCCACCGGACGATCCAGCGCGTGACCGAGGATGCGCAGCGATTTCACTTCCACACGGCGGTTGCCGCGTTGATGGAGTTTCAACGGGGGATGGCCGAGGCGCTCGATTCCGGCGAGGAGTCGCCCGGCGCCCTCCGCCGGGCCGCCGAGACTCTCGTCCAGCTGCTCCACCCGGTCGCGCCGCACCTGACCGAGGAATGGTGGGAGCGATTCGGCCATCGGACGTTTCTGCTCGACTCTTCCTGGCCCGCGTTCGACCCCGCTCTGGCCACGACGGAGCGCGTCACGCTCGTCGTTCAGGTCAACGGGAAGGTCCGGGGCCGGCTGGACGTCGAGCGGGGAGCGCCCGAGCCGGACGCGCTGGCCCTGGCGCGCGCCGACGAGAAGATCCGAACCTGGCTCGAAGGCAAAGAGATCGCCCGGACCGTCTACGTGCCCGACCGGCTGCTCAACCTGGTCGTGCGGTGAGCGGGGACCGGGTGCCGGGAATCGGGAGCCGAGCGAACCGCGGCAGCGAGACGGCCGCGGTACTCCGCGGCCAACTAAATCGCAAATCGGGAATCGAGGGGCCCGGAAGAAGCCGGGGCTCGGGAAACGGGAGCCGGGCGACACTCCGGATTCCCGGCTCGCTTCTGGTGGTCCTCATCGCCGCGTTCGCCGCCGGCTGCGGGTACTCGCTCGTCGGCACGAGCTCGACGCTCCCGCCTTCGATCAAGGCCGTTCAGTTTCAGACGCTCCTGAATCAGACGTCCCGGGTGGGGGTCGAGCAGCGGCTCTCCCGCGAGATCGCTCGGGAGCTCGCCAGCCGGGGCCGCTTTTCCGTGCAGTCGGCGGCGGCGGGCGCCGACGCGAGCCTGACGGGAGCGGTGATCGGCTTCGACCTCTATCCGATCGCCTTCGACGAGCAGGGACGGGCGAAGGAATACCAGGTCCGCATCACCGCCCGAGTCTCGTTGAAGAGCACGGCCGACGAGAAGGTGATCTGGGAGAACCCTTCCTACTCGTTCCAGGAAAACTACACGTTCTCCGCGAGCGCCGCCTCCTACGTGGATCGGGAGAACGAGGCGATCGAGCGGGTGGCGGAGCGGTTCGCGGAGAGTCTCGTGGCGAACCTGCTGGAAGGGTTCTAGCGGGTTTCAGTCGTCAGTTTTCAGTTTCAGTCTCGATTTGCCGGCGACAGCTGATACTTGATAACGGACAAGTGAGGACCGTTCACTTCCCCGCCGCGGCCTTCTTCGCGAGGCGTGACTTGTAGCGGGCTGCCGCGTTGCGGTGGATGACGCCCTTCTTGAGCGCCTTGTCGATCTCCGACACCGTCTGCGGGACTTTTGCCGCGGCGTCCGCGGGCGCCGTCGCGCGATGGTCCTTCAGAGACGTGCGGAGCCGCGAGCGGACGCCGCGGTTCTTTGCCTGCCGCTTCGCCGTCTGCCGGATCCGTTTTTCCGCGGACTTGATGTTGGCCATGGGGTTTCGCTCCTCGTCATTCGAAGTGGAAGGGCTCCGGGGGGCGCGTTCGCCCCACCGGATCCCGATGGGGATTCGTCCCGGCGCCGACTCTATCGGACTTCGACGCCGAGACTTTTCAATTTCGCGCGAGCCAGCCGCGCCTCTTCGGCGGACGGGTACTCGTGAATGGCGTATTGCAGCTCGACGACGGCCTCGGCCTTCTGCCCGAGCTCTAAGAGCGCGTAGCCCTTCTTGAGAAAAGCGGCCGCCGCCTTGTCGCTCTTGGGCCACTGTTTCAGGACTTTGTCGAAGTCGCTGATCGCCTCTTTGTACTTCTTCTGCGCGTAGCGGCTCTCGCCGATCCAATACTGGGCGTTGTCCGTGAGATCCGTCGTCGGATACGTGTCGATATACTCCTGGAACCCCTGGATGGCGAGCGCGTAGCGGCCCTTTCCGTAGTCCCCGTACGCGGCGTCGTAGAGCTCGGACGGGGAGGGGCGCCCGCCGCCGCCGGATCCCGACGGAGCCCTCACGACCGCCGTATCGGAGGCCGAAGGGGGCTGAAGCGGGCCCGGCTTGCCGGGGCCGGGAGCGGCGTACGGGGAGGACGTCGAAGGCGAAGCCGACGAGGAATTCCCGCGCATGCGCACGAGGTCTCCCTGGGTCTCCGCGATCTGCTGGGAGAGCTGCGAGAGCCGCCGGTTGGTGTCCTCGAGCTTTGCCTCGAGCTGCTCCATCTTCGTGGTCAGCTCGCCGAGCCGCACTCCGGTGTCCGCGTTGCTCTTCAGAAGCTGGCTCGTCTGAGCCCCGACGCTCGTGTTGAGCTTCGCGACTTCTTCCTTGCTCGAGGATTTGCGCTCCAGAGCCTGGATCTGCGTCTCGATGTCCGTCATCTGGCGGTGGAGGCCTTCGATGTCGCTCGAAGAAACGCACCCCGCTCCCGCGAGCACGGCGGACAGGAGCAGGGCAGAGAGGGTGAGAGAACGCCGGGGAAAGGTCATGTTTTATTTCGCCGTGAAGAGAAAGTGCGCGCGGCGATTCTGCTGCCAGCACTCTTCGGACTCGGCGTTGCAGAAGGGGCGCTCCTTGCCGTAGGAGACGGTGCGAATCCGGGAGCCGTCGATGCCGAGCGACGTCAGGTATTCGCGGGCGGCATTCGCGCGGCGGTCTCCGAGCGCGAGGTTGTATTCCGTGGTGCCTCGGCTGTCGCAGTGGCCCTCGATCAGAAACTGCGTCGTCGCATGACCCTTCAGCCAGGTCGCGTTGGCCGCGAGAGCGGTGCGCGCGTCATCGCGGAGGTCCGCCTGGTTGTAGTCGAAGAACGCGTCCTGCAGGTAGCCGCGGCGGTTCATCTCCTCGACGCTCCCGGGCAAGGCGTCGCTCGCGACGTCCTGCGGCGTGCGGTTGGAGGGCGGCGACACGCGCGTCTCCCCGGGCGACGTCGGCGATTCCGACGCCGATCTGGCCGATTCTGTGGTGGTGGGAGGCTTCTTCTTGCATGCGGCAAACGGCAGCATCGCTGCCAGGACGAACAGCACCGCGATGGGCTTGGTCCAGTTCCTCTTCATTCCCGTCTCCTTGTTCTTAAAGCGGCTTGCGCGAGCGAGCGCGCGGCCTGAATTATAACAATACGAGTCTCTTACGTTTGGTCAAGGCAGCCAGACCGGTTGCATGTTCGAGCCGCCTCCGTTCGTCAGCTGGCGCTTGTTCTTCCCGTCCGCCGCATCCATCGTGTAGACCTGGGTCGATCCCCCGCGCCGCGCCTGAAAGACGATCTTGGTGCCGTCGGGCGACCAGGCCGGATGTCCGTTGGCGCCGTCGGACGTCAGCTGCACGGTGTTTCCGGTCGCGAAGTCCATCACGCAGATGTTGAAGTCCCCCTCGTTCCGGCACGCGAAGGCGATCTTGTCGCCCTTGGGAGACCAGGCGGCCTCGTCGTTCCAGTTCCCCGCGAAGGTCATGCGCCGGGAGCCCGCTCCCTCCGCGTCCATTACCCAGATCTGGGGCGTTCCGGTCTGGTCGGAGGTGTAGAGGATCTGCCGCCCCGTCGGCGACCAGTCCGGCGAGGCTTCGAGGGCGCGCGTGCTGGTGAGCCGGCGGAGGCCGCCGCCCGCGGCGTTCATCACGTAGATGTCGGGATTGCCCTTTGCCGATCCGGAAAACGCGATCAGCGACCCGTCGGGGGAGAGAGCCGGCGACGCATTCAGCTCGAGGCCCGTCGACAGCTCGCGCTGCCCGCTCCCGTCTGCGCTCATCGTCCAGATCTGCGGGAAGCGGTGGACGTAGCTCGTGAACACCACCTTTCCCGCGCGCGCGTCCGGGTTCAAGACGAGGGAGTGGTGGTTGGTGAGCCGCCGCGGGTTGCGGCCGTCGAAGTCCATCGCGTAGATCTCCTTCGTCCGGTTGCCGTCGCGGTCCGAGACGAAGAGGATCGTCGAAAGAAAGGTTCCGGCCTGCCCGGTGAATTCCTTGATCAGGTCGTTGGCCAGCGTGTGCGCGATTCGCTCGACGTAGGTCGCGCCGCCGGAGTAGCGCCGGCCGAAGATGAGCTTCCGGGACTTCAGGTCCCACACGCGCGCCTCGACGGAGACGCGGTCGCCGGCGACGTCGCCCCGGGTGTCCACCAGAACCTCCGCGCCCGTCGAGAGCCATCGGCCCGCCGCCTCCGAACCGGCGACGTCGCGCGAGCCGGACGGCTCCGTGCGGGCGTCCGTCACGACGAATGCGTTGGAATACTCGAGGTCGGAGCGCAGGGTCGCGGTGAAGGGCTCCGAGACCCGCGACTGGAGCGCCGCGACGCCGGGGGCCAGGAGAGGCGGGACGGCCATGGACATCTTTCGCCCGCTCGGGCCGGTGATGACGATGACGCCTCCCTCCGGCCTCGGCGCGGCCGGGCCCGGCGGGGGGGTCTGCGCGGCCGCCGCGGCAGCCAGCCCCGCCAGGAGGAGCGCCGCCGCCCACCAGCGCGGGGGGACGGGCCGTCTCACTCGAAGAGCACCGAGAGGCCGACGTGGCTCGACTGGAACTCCGAGGGCAGGGGAGGAAGCGGCGAAGACGCGAGCACCGCCCTCAGCGCGGCGCGATCCACGAACGGAAGGCCGCTCGTCGTGACGATCTCCGCGTCCGAGATGGTGCCGTCGCGCTGAATCGTGAAATGGATCACGGGGGACGTGGGCATGCTGGTCGCCGGCTTGAACCAGTTGGTCTCGATCGCGACCTTCACCCGCTCGTAGTAGTACGGATAGTTGAAGCCCGGCTGATCGAAGGTCAGACCGCCCACGCCGGCGCCGGGCCCCGTGCCGCTTCCCGAGCCCGTCCCCCCCTCCGAGGTCGACGGAGCCGAAGGCGCGCCGGTCGCGGGGCGTCCGGGTGACGTCACCTTCGACTTGCCTTTGGGATCGCTGAAAGCCGGAAGCGGCGGGTTCTTCTTCGGCTCCTCGCGGGCGGGCAGCAGCCTGGCCTTCTCCGAGGGCGGCGGCGGCACCTCGTCGGGGGGCTTCAGGATCTTCGGCTTCTCGGGCTCGGCGGCGGCGGGAGCCGGCGCCAGGTCGACCGCATGGCCGCGCAACGATCCCGCGGATTGCAGTCGGACGGCGAGGGTGCGCCCCGGCACGAATCGCTTCGGAGACGAGAGAGAAGAGGCGAGGAGGATGGCCCCGATTCCCGCGTGGAGGATGAGGGCGAGGGAGCCGCCGGTCGCCCAGGGAAAGCTTTCGTGCTCGCGCTCCGCGATGATCTGCCCGACGGCGTCCATCCCTACTTGTACGTTTTCCGGTTGACCGGCGTCTCGGTAATCATCCCGAGATTCTCGATTCCCATCCGATTCAAGACGTCGAGCGTCTCGACGACGGTCCCGTACGAAAGGGCGCGGTCCGCCTTCAGGAAGACCGTCCTGTCTTTTCGCGACTTCAAAAACGCACCGAGACGATCTTTAAGCAAGCCACGGGCCACGGGTGTCTCGTTGATGTAGTAGAGCCCGTCGCGGGTGATCGAGAGGATAATCGGGTCCTGGATGCTCGAGGGCAGGTTGGTCGTCGCGGTCTTGGGAAGCGCCACCGCCACACCCTGGTGGAGCATCGGCGCGGTGACCATGAAGATGATCAGAAGGACGAGCATGACGTCGACCAGCGGCGTGACGTTGATGTCCGCGAGGTGGTCGTACGGATCTTCGGTCGTTCGGTGGAATGACATGGGGGGAAGTTGAGAGCTATGAGTTGAGAGTCGGAGCGGAGAAGCCCGGCTTTCTCAAACTCTCAACTCCGAACTCTGGACTCTCTCGGCTCCTACGTAAAATTCCTCTCTGCGAGATTGATGAACTCGAGCGCGAAATCCTCCATGCCGGCTCGCTGCTGCCGGACCTTGCCCATGAAGTAGTTGTAGAACACGAGCGCGGGAATCGCGGCCGCGAGCCCGGCGGCCGTGTTGACCAGCGCCTCGGAGATTCCGGGGGCGACGGCTGCGATGGACGTGGACCCGGTCTGTCCGATCGCCCGGAATGACTGCATGATCCCCCAGACCGTTCCGAAGAGGCCGATGAACGGGCACGCCGACGCGGTCGTGGCGAGGAACGTCATGTACTTCGTGAGGCGCGAGACCTCGACTCCGATGGCCCGCTCCAAAGCGCGCTCGACGCCGGCGATGTTCTTGATCAGGAGCTTTCCCGCCGGCGCTCCCGACGCCGTGACGGACGGATCGTCAGGGCGGTTGGCCTTCACCTGCGCGTCGAGCTCCGCGTATCCCGCCTTGAAAAGGGTCGTCAGGGGGGAGTCCGTGAGCTCCGCGGCGATGGTGTTGACCTCCGAAAAGCGCTTGGATTTCCGGAAAAAGGCCACGAATTTGTCGGACTGGCCGCTCACGCGGCGCAGGCGGAGGTACTTGGCGAAGATGATTACCCACGAGATCAGCGAAAAAAGGAGCAGAATTCCGAGAACCACCTTCGCGGTGGGACCGGTTTCGCGGAAGAAGACCAGGAGTGAATCGCCGCCTGCCGGAAGATTGTCCGTGCGGACAGGCTGCGCTAGCTCCGCGATCATTGTTTCGGACCGTAACATACGCACTGGGAGTGGTCAAAGGGAATGCGCCGTCGAACTGACTCGGTTGTGACACTCGTGAGGAACTCCGCGAGACGCGTCGCCGAACTGTCCGCGGCGTCCACGATCCTGCTCGCGCTGGCGGCGACCGTGTTCCTTCTTCTTCCCGCGTCCGTTCGCGCCGCGACCGCTCAGGCGTCCTCGGCGATCACCGCTTCGATTCCCCTCGCGCCCATCGAGACCCTCGGCGTCGACAAGGTCACGCCGGGAATGAAGGGGTACGGCGTCTCCGACCTCGGCGACGGAAAGGGCATCCAGCGGTTCGAGGTGCAGATCCTCGGCGTGATGAAACGCTACGCGCCCCGCCAGGACCTGATCCTCGCCCGCGTCGCCGGCGCCGGGTTGGAAAACTCCGGCATCATCGCCGGAATGAGCGGCAGCCCGATCTACGTCGAGGGGCGGCTGATCGGAGCGCTCGCGTACGGGTGGCCCTTTTCGAAGGACGCCATCTGCGGGATCACCCCGATCCAGAGCATGCTCGACATCCGGCACGTCCCTGCCAGCCCCCCCGTTCCGATCGGCGGCGCTTCTCCGGGCGGGGGCGCTTCTCCGGGCGGGAAGGTCTCCACGGCGGTCCTCCTTCCCGCCGCGCGGGAAACCGCCGGGCAGGGCGGCGGATCGGTCACGACGGCCGCGTTTCTCGAAGCGTTTTCCTCGGGTCACTTCCGCGAGCGGATGGACGATCTTTTGAAGCCGCTGCGAGCCGCGCCCGCCGACGGCATGGCTGCTCTCCCGATCCCGGTCTCGCTCTCCGGCGTCGCGCCGGGCGGGAAGTTCTTCGAGCGCGTGGCGAACGCCGCGGGCTGGATGGCGGCGCCTTCCGGCGCGTCTGCCCCCGCCTCCGGGAAGACCGCGGCGGAACCGGACGCCGCCCGGCTGTTCCCGGGCTCCGCCGTCGCCGCGCAACTGCTCTCAGGCGACATGGACCTGGCCGCTACCGGCACCGTCACGTGGGTGGAGGGAAATTCCCTGCTCGCCTTCGGGCACCCCTTTCTCTCGATGGGCCCCGTCTCGATGCCGATGACGCAGGCGGAAGTCCTGACCGTCTTTCCGTCGCTCTACCGGTCCTTCAAGTTCGCGGCGACCGGACCCGTCATCGGGTCGATCACGCAGGACCGCTCGACCGGCATTCTGGGGACGTTCGGGACGCGGGCGCCGATGGTGCCGATCACGCTGCGGATCTCGTCTGACGCGGGGATCGCGCCGCAGACCTACCGCTTCGAGGCTGTTCACAACGCGATGCTGACGCCGATCCTCTCCGCCCTCGCGGTCGACAACGTCGTGACCACGCTCGAGAAGCGCACCGGTGAGCGAACCCTGGTCTGGAAGTCCTCGATCCGGACCCCGGGCCGCACGATCCGCTGGGACTCCGTGTTCTCGGGGCTCTCGGCGCGCGAAGAAGCGGTGAGCTCCCTGGCGCTCCTGACGAATTACCTGATGGCCAACGAATTCCGGGACCTGACCATCCTCGGGATGGACGTCGAGATCTCTCACTCGGACCGCCTTCAGAGCGCGCGGGTCGTGCATGTCGAGGCGCAGAAGGAGCGCGTGCGCCCCGGCGAGCAAATCCCCGTTTGGGTGGACCTCCTCGATTTCCGCGGCAGCAACCGGCGCGTCGTGATGACGCTGAAGGTCCCGCCCGACACGCCTCCGGGCACGCTCAACGTGTTCGTCGGCGATGGATCCTCCGCGACGGCGTACGACCTCGCCGCCGTGCCGCCGGACCCTCAGTCGCTCGACCAGGCCCTGGATTTTCTGGCCCGGATCCGGCCGCCCAACAGCCTGAACCTGCTCTCCTACCGGCGCGCCCCGGGCGCGATCGTGGGCGGTGAGCCGCTGCCGTCTCTGCCTCCGAGCGTCTCGGCGATCCTGCGGGACCGTGGACCGGGCGAGGCCTCTACGCCCGAGCTCGGATTCGTGCGACTCCAGTCCGAGACGCTCGAACAGCCGGTCCCCGTCACCGGGTCGGTCCGCCTGCACATCGACGTAGTTCCCAGAATCTGGTGAGTCCCGCATGAAGTCCGGCCTTCGATTCGGCACGATCCTGGTGTGCGCGCTCGCGGCCGGCGCTCCGGCCCTCTTCGGGGCCGCCACCCGCATCTGGGTGTCGGACTCGAGCGCCGACTTCTCCCTGGGAGAGGCGCGCGGCATCGCCGTGACGATCGACGGATCGCTCGTGCTTTCCCGCGCGAGCCAGCGCGTCGAGGGAATCTCTGAGGCGTCGCTCTTCGCGCTGGCTGCGGGCCGCGACGGAACCTTCTACGCCGGCACCGGGGATTCGGGGCGGATCCTGCGGATCTCGCCGGCCGGCAAAGTCGACACGCTGGCGACGCTGAAGGAGAAGGAAGTGACGGCGCTCGCGATCGGGCCGGACGGCGCGGTCTACGCCGGCGGCTCCCCGGGCGGCAACGTCTACCGGGTCGAGGGCGGCGAAGCGAGCCTCTACTACGCGTCGAAGGCCCGGTACGTCTGGGCGCTGGCCTTCTCAAACGGGCAGCTCTACGTCGGCACCGGCCTTCCGGGCGAGATCCATCGCGTCTCCGCGGCCGGCAAGGGCGAGCGGCTCCACGCGACTCCCGACGCGCACGTCCGGACCCTTTACGCGGACGCGCGGCACCGGGTGTGGGCGGGAACGTCCGGCTCCGGGCTCGTCCTCCGCGTCGATCCCGCCGGAGCCGTGTCCACCATGTACGACTCGTCCAAATCCGAGGTCACGGCGATCGCCGCGAGCGGCGACGGCCGCATCTGGGTGGCCGCCGGGTCCGCCGACGCGGGCTCGTCAGGCTCGGAGCCGATCTCCGCGCCGTCCTCCGCTCCCATCGCGCCGACCGGGAAGGCGGCGACCGCCGCGCGCGAGGACGACGGCAAGGAGAAGGCGGAGGTGACGGTCTCGGTTTCGACGCCCCGCCTCGCGCCCCCCGCGTCCGGATCGTCGCGGGCGGGATACTCCTCGGAGGTCCTCCTTTTCGAGGAGGGAGAGCCGGCCCGCCCCGTCTGGACGAGCTCCTCGGAGCTGGTGTTCGGGCTGTCTCCGGACGCCGATCCCGCGGCGGTTCTCGCCTCGACCGGGCCCAACGGGAAGCTCTACCGCGTCGCGATCGGGCGGTCGGCTCTCGAGCGGACCTTCGATGAGAAGCAGGTGACGGCAATCGGGGGCGATGCGATCGGCACGAACTCCGCCACAGGCGTCTACCGGATGGCCGCGGGCTCTCGAACGGGGGAGTGGGTGTCGGCCGTGAAGGACACGGGCCGCACGAGCCGGTTCGGCGCGTTCCGCTGGGAGGGCGACGCCCCGTCCGGAACGCGCGTCGAGTTCGCGTTCCGCTCGGGGGAGTCTTCGGCGCCCGACAACACCTGGAGCGCGTGGACGGCGTTTTCCGAGCGCCAGCACGCGGATCGCAATCCGGCTCCCTCCGGCCGGTACCTGCAGATCAAGGTGCGTATGGGATCCGACGGCGCGCGCGGGCCCGTTCTGCGGCGGATCGAGGCGTCATACCGGAACCGCAACGCGGCGCCCGTGGTCGATTCGCTGACGGCACTGGCCCCGAACGAGGTGTACGCGCGGTCCGCCTCCGGTGGCTCGAACGTATTCGAAACGACCTCCCCCGACGAGAAGGGTATTTTCACCAGCCTCGAGGAGACGCGCGCGGAGGGAACGCCGCGCCGCCTGCTCCGCAAGGGATATCGGACGCTCACGTGGCGGGCGACCGACGCCGACTCCGACACGCTGTCCTACGACATCGAGTTCCGGCCCGTGTCGGCCACCCGCTGGCTGCCCCTGCGCCGCAGTCTCAAGGAATCCTTCTACTCCTTCGACAGCACCTCCCTTCCGGACGGCGACTACGTCTTTCGCGTCACCGCGTCCGACGCGGAGGCAAACCCCGAGGAAAAGAAGACCGGCTTCCGGGATTCGTCCCCGGTCCGGGTCGACAACACCCCGCCGGTGATTCGCCGCCTGTCGTCGAGCGGCGCGACGTTCGAATTCGAAGCGACGGACGCCGCCTCCCCGATTCTCGAAGCGGAGTACAGCATTGACTCGAAGGAGTGGGCGCGCGTCGAGCCGAAGGACGGGCTGTCCGATTCGGCTCAGGAGTCGTACGCGATCCCGATCGACCCGAAGCTCCGGGGCGGCTTTCTGCTGATCCGCGTGACCGACACGTCGCGCAACGTGGCGGCGGCGAGCTTCGCGATTCCCTGAGCCGTCGTCTTCGGTTTTCGGTTCTCCGTTTTCGTCCGGACAATTCCCTCGGACAACCGATGACACGCGCGTTCCATAATGGACGCATCGTGAAGCCACGCCGCCCGATGTTCCGGATCTCTCTGGCCGCGCTCTGCTTCGGCCTGGCCTGCCGGGCACGGCGGGCGGAGGTCGCTCCGACCGCCGCCGGTGCTTTCGCCCCGAAGACGGTCATCCCTGCCGCGCGGGCCGTGCCGGCCGCCGCGCCTCTCGGATACCTCGATGAATCCCGGGTCGGTCCCCCGCGGGACGGGGGGACGCTGCGCCGGCGGCTTCTGGGCGAGCCGGCGACACTGAATGCGGTCCTTCAATCCGGCGCGCCGGAGCAGGAAGTCCTCCAGTATCTCTCGCGCAACCTTCTCGATCTCGACTCGAGGATGCAGGTCGTTCCCGGACTCGCGCAAAGCTACGCCGTCTCGCCGGACGGCCGCTCCTACACGTTCGCGATCCGGAAAGACGCCTGCTGGGAGGATGGGTCTCCCGTGACGGCAGGGGACGCGGTGTTCACGATCCGGCGCATCGTCGATCCCGCCGTGCCCTCTCCCGTTTTCAAGTCCGTTTTCGACGGGCTCGAATCCGTGGAGGCGACGGGGGAGCGGTCCTTCACGGCGCGTTTCCGGGAGCCGTACGCCTACCGGGCGATGGCGTTCGTGCTCCCTCTCCTTCCGGAACGCCGCTTCGCGGGCCGGAATTTCCTCCATGCCCCCGACAATCGCGCGCCGCTCTCCAACGGTCCGTACCGTCTCGCCTCATGGCACGCCCAGAGCGAGCTCGTGCTCGAGCGCAATCCCCGGGCGTGGGGGGACCGAGGCCACTTCGACCGGGTGGTGTTCAAGGTCCTTCCGGAAGACTCGGTCAGCTACCGGGCGCTCGTCGGAGACCAGGTGGACGAGACGCGGCTCGACACCTCGGGTCGGGAGCGCGCCGCCGCCGACTCCGCCTTTCGCGCGTGCTGCCGCATGGTCGAGTACTACGACCTCGGCTGGAACTACATCGCCCTGAACAACCGCTCGCCCCTTTTTTCGAACCCGGTCGTACGCCGCGCTCTGACGATGCTGCTCGACCGCGGAGGAATCGTCCGCGGCATCTTCCGGGGTTCAGCGCGGATCCTCTCGGGACCCTGGGCGCCCGATTCTCCGGCGTACGATCCCGGCGTTCTGCCCTTGCCATTCGATCCGGGAGGAGCCGCGGCCTTGCTCGAGGCTTCCGGCTGGCGCGACACGAACGGAGACGGCATACGCGACCGGGACGGGCGGGAGTTCGTTTTCGACCTCCTGGTGTCTTCGGGAACGACCACGGGGCGGCAGATCGACGAGACCTTCGTGGCGGAGCTCGGGCGGGCGGGGATCCGGGCGAACATCCGGACCCTCGAGTGGGCGACTTTCACGGAGCGCGTCGACGCGGGCAACTTCGACGCGGCCTCGCTCGCGTGGTCGGCGTCCGACCCGAATCCCGACCCGTACCCCTACTGGCACTCGTCGCAATTTCCGCCGCGGGGATTGAACAGTGAGTTTTACCGGAATCCCGAGGCGGACCGCCTGATGGACGCGGCGCGCCGGGAGCACGACGGCAATCGCCGTCTCGCCATTTACCACCGGCTCCACCGCATCCTGCGCGACGACGCTCCCGTGATCTTCGTCGCCACCTCGTCCCAGAAGTTCGGGTTTCGCCGGCGCGTGCGCGGGCTCGTGACCTCCCCCCTCGGCCTCTCCGGGTTGTGGCCCGGGCCGATCGGGTGGTGGGCCGCGGACGGAGACCCGCCGGCAAGCAGCCTCCGTTGACGCGATACGTCGTCCGACGTCTGCTCCTCGCGCTGCCGACGCTCGCCGGCATCGTCGTCCTCGTCTTCTTTCTCCTGCATCTCGCTCCCGGCAGCCCGATGAGCGCCCTCGGCGGCGACTCCGGCCGGCGCGTCTCTCAGCGCGCCGCGGAGGAGATGCGCAAGGTGTACGGGCTCGACCGCCCGCTCCCGGAGCGCTTCGGCCGCTGGGTGGGGCGGGTGGCTCGGCTCGATTTCGGCGACTCGTTCGTCGACAGGCGCCCGGTGCTCGAGAGGATCGGAGAGGCGCTTCCGTACACGCTCGTCTTAAACGGGCTCGCC
>JAIVJS010000085.1 GCA_020199905.1 Acidobacteriota bacterium | reverse complement strand
CGCGCTCTCGACCAACTTCGACGGCAAGATGGGGTTCGCGACCGCGGACATGACCATCCACTTTCTCCGTCGCGCACGAGGAGACGTCTGGGCCCGCGCCCGCATCATCAAGAAGGGGCGCCGCATCAATATCGGGGAGGTCGAGATCGCGGACGCGGAAGACCGGCCGGTCGCCCGCGTGCTCGCCTCGTTTCTCCTGACGACCTCCTCGTTCGATTACGTACCGGAAGGAAAACCATGAACGACGACACCATCCCGTTTCCCGCCGCCGAGGAGGGCGGAGAGAAGAAGAGCCGCCGCCGCCGTGGCGGAGCCCGCCGCCACAAGCCGCGCGTGGCCGGAGCGCCCGAGGAGCCGAGAAACGGGGACCACCCCCTTCCCGCGCCCATCCCCGTGCTCGCAACGCCTCTTCTCGCCCCGGCCCCGCCGGCCGTATCTTCCTCGAACACCATGGCGCCGCTCTCCCTCGCCCCTCCGCCGCCCGCCCGCGTGTCGGTCGAGCAGCGGCTCTCGCTCTTCATCGACTTCGAGAACATCGCGCTCGGCGCGCGCGACGCCAAGTACAAGAAATTCGACATCCATCTCGTGCTGCAGCGGCTGATCGAAAAGGGCCGCATCGTCTACAAGAAGGCCTATGCCGACTGGACGCGCTATTCGGACTACAAGCGTGAATTCCACGAGGCCGCCATCGAGCTCATCGACATCCCCCAGCGGGGCTACAGCGGAAAGAACTCGGCCGACATCCGCATGGTCGTCGATGCGATGGACCTCGCGAACTCCAAGGGCCACATAACGACGTTCGTGATCTGTTCGGGAGACTCCGACTTCTCTCCGCTGGTCTCGAAGCTCAAGGAGAACGACAAGAGCGTGATCGGGGTCGGGGTCAAGAACTCCACGTCGGAGCTGCTCATCAGCAACTGCGACGAGTTCATCTTCTACGAGGACCTGGTCCGGGAGACCCGCGAGCTGCCCTCGATCGAGAATCTTCCCGAGAAGAAGAAGGAAGTCTTCCGCCTGATGCTCGACTCGATGCAGGCGCTCCAGAGAGAGAACTACGACGTGATCTGGGGCTCGATGATCAAACAGACGATGCAGCGCAAGCAGCCGTACTTCAACGAGTCGTACTACGGCTACAAGTCGTTCTCGGAGCTGCTCGAGGACGCGGAGCGGCTCAAGATCCTCTCGATGAAGAAGGACGCCAAGAGCGGCGGCTACATGATCAGTGTCTGAAGACACGGTCGGGGATCGGGGAGCGGCCGCTCATCTCTTTGATTCCCGATTCCCGGTCCGGCTACTTCCTCTTCAGCGTGAGCCGGTCGCCTGGGCCGCCCTCGGGCCCCGAGAGCGTGCCGTAGACCTCGAGCTTCAGGAAATCCGCGGCGCCCGACAGATCCCAGACGAGGTTGCGGAAGCCGCGGAGGTCGCTGCCCGGTTCCGGATGGATGACGTCGGACAGCGCGTCCACCCCGCGGTGGCGGGCGTACTCCCGGGAAAAGAAGACGTAGGAGAGAAACCCGCTCTGGTTGACGCCCGCCTGGACGAGGTAGTCGTCCTCGACGGACTCGAGCAGGAGATACCGCACGTCCAGGACCCGCCGGCTCTGCCCTTCGAGGGCCCGCCACACGCGCTCGCGCGACGGGACCCACGCGGGGAACGGAATGTAGTCGATCGGCAGCGCCGCGCCGGCGGGAGACGCGGCGAGGAGAGAGGAGATCCGGCCGAGCCGTTGCGGGCCGTCGGAGACGAGCCGGTACCCGGCGCCGACCCCGCCGCGGCCGGGATCGGTCAGCAGGACTCCCGCAGCGAGGATCGCCCCGTCGCCGTCCGTTTCGACGAAAGCCTTCTTCAGGGCGGGCCTCGCCGGAGAGGAGAGGGTCTTGGGAAACTCCGTCTCCCAGCGGCCGGAGAGATCGAGCCGCGACGGCGCGGCAGCGGGCGCAGCGGGAGACGTCTCGCGAAGGGGAGGCAGCGCCCGCGGGCGCACCGCCAGGATCAGAAGCGCGACGAGGAGGGCGACGCCGGCGCCGATCGCGGCCGCTGTCGCCGGCCGGATCCGGCTCGCTTCGGCCGTCGTCGCGTCCGGCGGCGGCGGCGGGGGCCGTTCAGGGCGGCGCAGCGGGTCAGGAGGAGTCGCCGGCGCGGGTTCCACCGACGATGGAACGAGAGTCGCGACGGCGTCGGAGTCTGGAGGAGATGGCCGGACGGCGGGCGGCTCCGGCCGCTCGAGCGGGCGCGAACAACGGAGGCACTTTTCGGTCGGGATCTGCGTGAAGCCGCAGTTCGGGCACGTCACCCAATCCATCGAACCGAGTGTAGCAGTGAGTTCTCAGTTCTCAGTTCTCAGTCATCCGTTCCGAGTCGCTGTCGGTCCGCGGAGGCTATTGAACCCGATGAATTCGCCGCATAAACACCAGAACCGACGGCTGAAAACTGACGACCGACGACTCCCCTCATATCTCCCGGAAGAAGAAGCGGTCGAGGACCCCCAGGCGGGCCTGCCGGTCGTAATCGGGATCCATCAGCCAGAGGGCCGCGGCGATCGAGGAGGCGAGCGAGTTTCCGTCCTGGGGCGTGAAGCAGAAGCCGACCACGTCGCGGTCGCCGTTGACCGTGATCGTCGGCGCGGCGACGACCGCCTGCGAGAGGATCCGCCCGTAGTAGCCGTGGTCGCGGCCGAACGAAAAGATCTGGTTCGACGACCGCTTTTCGGTGATCGCGATCCGGCGGTTGGCCCGGAGCCGGTCGAGCGCCCGCTCCTTCGTCATCGGGTTCGTGAGCTCGAGGTCGAACCAGAGCGAGTGCATGTACTGGGTGTTCAGCTTCATGGCCGAGGAAAACAGCTTCGTCTTCCAGCCGATGGTCTCGAGAAGCCGGGAGGCGTCCCGGGCGTGATGCGTGCCGTACTGCGGGTCGTCGTGCTTGCCGGCCGACGGCGCGGGCGCGAAGCTCGAGTCCTGGGAGACGTCGTTGGCCCGCCGCAGGCACACGAAGCGCCCCTGTTCGAGCCCGGAGCCGTGGTCCTCGGTCTCGGCCAGCGTCTTCACGAGCGCGGCGATATTGTGGGTGTTGCAGGAGACGACCTGCAGGAACCGGTCCTCGCCTGCGATCAGCGCCTCGTCGTTGATGCCCATCGCGTAGGGCTTCCCGAAGCCGAACTCGCTGCCTTGCGCGAGGAATCCCCGCGGGCCCGACAGCTTTTCGTACGCTTTCTTGTTCTCGTTGCCCGCCGGCGTGCAGTCGATCACGACCGTCGCGCGTTCGAGCGCCTCCTGCGCCTCGTAGTCGACCTTGTGGCCGAGCGCCTCGAAATCGGCGACTTTGTCCGAGTCCACGGCCAGCTTCGCGCCGCGCTGGAGCAGGTGATTGACCTTCGCGCGCTCGGTCGTCATCGGGGTGCGCTTGTGGAACGTGATTTCGTCGACCTCGAGATACTTCTTGAAATCGGCGAAGAGACCGATGAGCGGCTCGCCGATAGTGCCGGTGCCGACGACGTGTACGATCTTGTTCATGCGTTTGCTTCCTGCTTCCGTGCGTTTCGGCCGTTCGGTTCCCGGGGCTGCGCGATCTCTCGGCCGGGGCAAGGGCGAGAGGCCGGAAGAATACGATGAACCGGGGCTTTCGCCAACGTTCGGGGAGGCCTCGTGCCCGCCGCATGGGGGCCGCGTCTGACCGATCGCATCGAGACGATCCTCTTTTCGGGGCCCGCCGGGCGCCTGGAAGGACTCTGGAAGGACGTCGCGCCGCCTCGCCGGGGAGGCGCCGTCTTCGCGCATCCCCACCCGCTCTTCGGAGGAACGCTGCATAACAAGGTCGTCTACCGCGTCGCGCGAGCGCTCGTCGACAACGGCTGGGCGACCCTTCGATTCAATTTCCGCGGCGTGGGGCTGTCCGAGGGCGTGCATGACCAGGGCGTCGGAGAGACGCTCGATTTCGGGGCCGCGGCGGACGAGGTCGAGCGGCGCACCGGCGGCCCGCTCCTCGCCGGCGGCTTCTCCTTCGGTTCCGCCGCCGCGTTGCGGGCGAGCGGCAAGGACGCACGCGTCGCCGCGTTCCTCGGTGTCGGGCTGCCGGTCGCCACCGAGTCGATACGCGAGACTCCGCGCCCGAGGGTTCCCGCCCTGTTCGTCGTCGGCGAGCAGGACACCTACGGACCGCCGGAGCTGCTGCGCGAATTCGTCGGGGACTCCGGCGAGGTCGTCGTGGTCCCGGGCACGGGACACTTTTTCGAGGGCAGGCTTCCGGAGCTCGAGGCCGCCGTCGGGAGTTTCCTGCGCCGCCTTCCCATTTCCAGCTGAGCATGCGGGAATTTCTGTCGCCGGAGACCCGCCGGGACCTTCTGGATCTGGCGCGCCGCTCGCTCGAGGCGCACTTTCGCGGAGAGCCTCTCCCGCGTCTCGCGTCGGACCGCTCCGAGGGGTTCGGGGGGCCGCGGGCGCTCTTCGTGACGCTGCGCGAAGGCGGAGACCTTCGCGGCTGCATCGGAACGCTCGCCCCCGATGGGGATCTGGGCCGGACCGTTCCACGATTCGCTCTGCGGGCCGCCTTCGAAGATCCGCGCTTCCCGCCTCTCGATTCCGACGAGCTCTCCCGGGTCGAGATCGAGATCTCCGTTCTGACTCCGCCGACCGAGGTCGGAAATCCCGAAGAGATCGAGGTCGGCCGCGACGGCCTGATCCTCGAGCTCTCCGGCCGGAGCGGGCTGCTTCTTCCGCAGGTGGCCACCGAGTGGAACATGACGCGCGAGCGTTTCCTCGAAGAGCTCTCCCGCAAGGCGGGGCTCGCGCCGGACGCCTGGCGGGATGCCGGAGCGCGCCTCTGGAAATTCCAGGCGGAAGTCTTCGCGGAGGGAGAAGTCGAGAGTTGAGAGTTGTGAGTCCGAATTCTCGAATCGAACGCTCAACCCTCAGGCTGCTGAACGCTCAACGCTCAACCCTCCCGAAACCCGCATAGAGGATGAGCGCGGCGGCCACCGCGGCATTCAACGAATCCACGGGCTCGCGCATCGGGAGGGTCAGGCGCCGGTCGAGATACCTGTAGGCACCCGCCGGGAGCCCCGTCCCTTCCGCGCCGATGACCAGGACGGAGGCGGAAGGAAGAGGTTGCTCGAAGGGGTTCTCGCCGCCTGACGCCACCGCGCCCGCGATCACGCGGCCGGCTTCCTTCGCGTCGGCCGCGAAAGGCTCGAACGAGACGCGGCCGGACACCGGGATCCGGAGGACGCTGCCCGCGCTCGCCCGCACGGCACGGGCATGGAAGAAATCGGCGGACCCCGGAGCGGCCAGCACTCCGGCCGCGCCAGCCGCCTCCGCGACCCGGACGATCGCGCCGAGGTTGCCCGGGTCCTGCACGCCGAAGAGGAAGACGGCGGGTCCGGGGCGGCCCAGGATCTGCGCGACGGGCACGTCGCGGCGGAGGGCGACGGCGAGAAGGTGCTGGGGTGTCGAAGACTCCGCGAGCCGTTCGAGCACCGCGCGCGAGACCAGCCGCGGCCGCGCGGACGCGATCGCGGCGAGCCGGCCCGGCCGCACGCTGCCGTCGTGCAGAAGATGCTCGAGGGGAATGCCGGCCGCCACGGCCTCGAGGATCGGCTTCTCTCCCTCGATCAAGAAGTGCGTGCGGGCCTCGATCGAGCGGGCAATGTCGCGCACGACGGGGTTCGACGGCGATTCGATTCCCGCCATGTTCGTCATGCTATAACCCGCGACGATGAGGTCCTGGCGCGAACGCCTCGCCCTCGCCGTCGACCTCGAAAGCGCGACTCCCGGTTCGCCTCTCTCCGCGCTCTGGACGTTTCCGGCGATGATCGGTTCCGCATTCCTGGTCGCGTGGGGCGCGGAGGCGGCGGAGTTCCTGATGTCTCAGGGACTCGCCCTCGCGGTGCTGGCGCTCGTACAGACCTTCCCCGAGTTCGCGGTCGAGGCCGTCATCGCCTGGAAGGCCGGCAAGAACCCGGACATGGTCCACCTCGCCATCGCGAATTTCACGGGGAGTCTGCGCCTCTTGACCGGGCTCGGCTGGCCCATGATCTACGCCGTCGCGGCGTTCTTCTCCAGCCGCCGCCGCAAGACACCGCTCGGGAAGATCACCCTCGAAGACGATCACGCCGTCGAGGTCCTCGGCCTGCTGCCGCCCCTGGCGTACTTCGTGGTCGTCTGGGCGAAGGGGAGCCTCTCCCTGGTCGACTCCGCGATCCTCTCGGCGACGTACATCGTCTACCTGTGGGTGCTGCTCAGGATGCCGCCCCGGGAAGAGTGCATCGAGCAGGACGACGAGGTGCCCGCGGTCTCGCGCTGGGCGCTCTCGTTCACGGGTGGCAAGCGCTGGGCGGCCGTCGGCGCGCTGCTCCTCGGGGGCGGCGCGATCATCTTCTTCATCGCGGAGCCGTTTCTCGCATCGATGATGGCCCTGGCGACGAGCCTCGGCATGTCGCAGTTCGTCTTCATCCAGTGGGTCGCCCCGTTTCTCTCGGAGTTCCCGGAGAAGACCTCGGCTTTCGCGTGGGCGCGGCGCATCACGCGCGCGCCTGTCGCCCTCGTCAACATGGTGTCCTCGAACATCAACCAGTGGGGAATCCTGTCGGCGATGCTGGGGGTCATCTACTGCGTCAGCCATGGATCGACGGCGCCTCTCCCGTTCGACGATTTCCAGAGAAACGAGATCCTGCTGACGATCCTCCAGGCGTTTCTGGGCTGGCTGTTCCTGGCGTCGATGAGCTTCGAGCGTCACGAGGCGGTCGGGCTCTTCGGTCTCTGGGCCATCCAGTTCGTCGTGCCGTCGCTTCGCCACGAGATGCTCTTTGTGTATGGTGGATGGATCGTGATCGAGCTCGGCCTCGTCGTGACCGGCCGCAAGAAGCTCCTCGCTTTCCCCGCTTTCCGCCGCTCCTGGAAAAAGCGGGGATGACCGGACCGCGCCTCTCCCGCCGGGTCCAGGAGCTCTGTCCCTCCTCGACCGTCGCGGTCGGGAAAGCGGCGAAAACGCTCGCCGCCTCGGGCGTCGACGTGGTCGACTTCGGCCTGGGAGAGCCGGATTTCCCGACGCCCGACTTCGTCGCCCGCGCGGGAATCGCGGCGATCGAGAACGGCCGGACGAAATACACCGACACCGCGGGCGCTCCGGCCCTGCGGGAGGCGATCGCCGAGAAGTACCGGCGCGAGCAGGGCGCGGCGTGCCGGCCCGAGAACGTGCTCGTGACTGCCGGCGCCAAGCAGGCCGTCTTCAACGCCTGTCAGGCGCTCTTCGACCCCGACGACGAGGTCGCGGTGTTCTCTCCCTACTGGGTGTCGTTTCCCGAGATGGCGCGCCTCGCAGGAGCGCGTCCCGTGTTCGTCGGGACGAGGCTCGAGGACGGGTGGCGGCCGACCGCCGCGCAGCTCGAGAAACACGCGGGCCCCGGCGTCAAGGGAGTCATTCTCAATTCCCCCAACAACCCGACGGGCGCCGTGGTGCCGCGCGAGGAGCTCGAGCGCATCCTCGACTGGTGCGCTCGCCGCGGCGCGACCCTCATCTTCGACGAGACCTACGACCGCTTTCTCTACGACGGGCGGGAGCACGTCTCCGCCGCCGCGTTCTGGGAAAGGCACGCCGAGCGGATCGTCGTCACGGGCGCGGCGTCGAAGACGTACGCCATGACCGGGTGGAGGCTCGGGTGGGCGCTGGCTCCGCGCGAGCTCGTGTCAGCCATGTCCTCGTACCAGAGCCACTCGACGTCGAACGCATCGTCGATCTCGCAGGAGGCGGGCATCCTCGCCTTCGCGGACCTCGTGCGGTCCGATTCTTCCGTCGCGGGCATGCTCGCCCAGTACGCGGCGCGGCGGTCGGCGATGCTCGAAGGAATGCGCGCGGTCCCGGGCATCGAAGCCGCGCCTCCGGAAGGCGCGTTCTACGTCTTCCCGCGCGTCTCATCCCTCTACGGCCGGATGACGCTCTCCGGCTCCGAAGAGATGTGCCGCCGGCTGCTGGCCGAGGCCCACGTCGCGGCAGTCCCCGGGGAGGCCTTCGGAGAGGATTCCTGCATCCGGCTTTCGTTCGCGACCCCGATCGAGAAGGTGCGAGAGGGAATGCGCCGGTTTGCCGAGTGGGCGGGAAAGAGATAGCTGTCAGCTGTCAGCGCCGATGCTGCCGTCCTGCGGGCTCAGACCTGTGAGCTCCTGACTCTCGACTCTGAACTCTCGACGCTTTCCTTCCGGCGCGGGAAGGCCCGCGGCCCGAGCGGCGTCGGCGCGCCCCAGGGTTCGCTCGCGTCGAAGAGCGCCAGAATCGAGCCCCACGCGGCGACGCGGGCAATCGGGCGCACCGCGAGCAGCAGGAACAGGAGGGCGAGGTTGACGGCGACGGCCGCGCCCGACCGCGTGCGCTCCCCCCAGGCGGCCGCGAACAGGAGAGCGAGGGCGGCGCCGGCCGCGAGGCTCCAGAAAAGGAGGAGGGCGAGGCCCCGCATCAGGCGGCCCCGCAGCCGCCGTCGCGCGCTTCGAAAGGCAGCGATGGCGCCGATCCCGGGCGTCGTGCGCCGGCCGGCCCGCGCGAAGTCGTAGAGGAGCGTCAGCGCCCCGAAAATCGCCGCGGTTACGGCGAGAGTCAGGATTCCCCAGGCGGTGCGTCCGGGGGCGTGGGGGGGCGCGTGCTCGAAGAGAGCTTTTCCGAGAGCCGCGCTGAGCCCGAGCCAGACGCTCAAGGCGATCCCGAGCAGCAGCGCGAAAACGGCGAAGCATTTCAGGTTGTGCGCGAAGTGGCGGCGCGAGCCCGCCCAGAAGGCCGCGCGCGATTCCCGCACGGAAAAGACGTTGCGGCCGAGCGTCTCGACGATTCCGCCGGCGAAAAAGATCTGCAGGACGATGCCGAGGAGCGCCGCCCACACCATCGTCTGCCGCGCGCCCGCGACCGCGGCCGCCTTCTCGCGGAGGAAGTCGAGCACGTCGACCGGGGCGAACTCGGGGTGATTCCGGATCAGGTGGTCTCCGGCGAGGGTGTCCCGGAAGGCGTCGTTCATGGCCGGCGCGAGAGGGGCGGCGGACAGGATTCCGAGCGCGAGACTGCAGCCGGTCAGGAGAAGGACCAGCCGCCGGCGGGAGAGCGCGGAGAATCCGGCGGCGAGAGCCCGCGGCCTCGTCATGCCAGAGCCCAGAGAAGCTGCTGGAAGAGCCCCGCCATCGCCGCCGCCCAACCGAGGTACTTCGCGGACGCCGCGCGCCCGCGCGTTCCGGCGGCGCCGCGCCCCACCCCGAGGACCTTCGAATCGTTCAGCCGGTTGTGTTCCCACGCGTTTCGCCGCTCAGGATCGACGGCCGCCCATGCGAGCCGCGAGCGCGAGGAGATGGACAGGTGGACCCAGCGCGCCTCCGCCGGCAGCACGCGGTCGACGATGCGTCCATCCTCGAAGACCAGCCTCGCCGCGGCGCTGTGCGGCCAGTCGCCGGTATTCGCGAAGAGGACCTGGGAGTCCCACCGGCGCGGCCGGCGCTCGCGGCGCGCATTCCGGCCGGCCGAAGCGGGACGGCCCTCCTGGAAAGTCGAACGCGCGCCCCCGCGGTCGAAGATCCCCGAGTCCTCGGGCGGCCGTTCGCTCGTCGCCCGGACAACCTGCCAGTCGAGGACGCCGGTGCCGAAGACGATGCTCGAACGGTACGTCGAGAGGTCTCGGCGGCTCGCGCGCTCGAGCGAATCGAAGAAGTCGGCGCTCGAGGGATGGCGGAACGACCACTCCTGAAAGAACGCGCGTTCGGCCCGCGCGAAGATCCCGGGCCCGAGATCGTTACGCAGCTGCGCCATGAAGAGGCCCGTCTTCATGTACGAGTTCACCCCGTACGAGTCGCCGGTCGCAAAGCGCCAGGCGCTTCGCGCGATCGGATCGAGGTTCTTCTGGAACGCGGCGGCCCCGTGCGCCATCGCGAGAGAGCTCAACCCGACCCCGCCCGGCAGCTCGATGAAGTCGCGCGGCCCGTAGGCGAGCGCCATCGCGCGGTATTCCGCGTCCGTGTTCAAGCCCTCGTCGAGCCAGGGCTCCTCGAACTCGTTGCTCCCGACCATCCCGTAGAAGTACTGGTGTCCGATCTCGTGAAGCGTGACGTCCTGCGTGATCCGCGCGTCGCGCAGGGGCCAATGCAGCAGCGGCGTGAAGGTGCCGCCCGTGACGAACGTCGGGTATTCCATCCCGATGGACCCTCTACCGTCTTCCGGAGGGTCGACTATGGTGAGCGTCTCGTAGGGATAGGCGGCGAACCAGAGACCGTAGAACGCGAGCGCGACCCGGGCGCCGTCGACGTAGTCGGCCCGGGCGGATCGGTGGTCGGGCTGGAGGAGAAGCCGGATCGAGACCGGCTTCAGCGCGAGGTCCGCCGGCGCCATCTTCAGCTCGTCGGCGGCCCGCGCCGTCCATGCGGCGGGGACGTCCCTGAAGGGCTCGAACCGGTATTCGTGCACCACGAAGCGCGGATCGGCGGTCCACGCGAAGTCGTGGACGTTTTCCTGCGCGTACCGGTACGAGGTGCGGCCGCCCCGCCGGGTCTCCGAAAGGCGGCGTCCGGTCGCGCCGACGACGAAGGAAGACGGAACGTCGAGCGTGACGTCGAAATCACCGAAGTCGGCGTAGAACTCGGAGTTCGCGTGGAAGGCGTGGCAGTTCCATCCGCCCGACGGCCGCTGGCGCATCCCCGCGGGCTCGTAGACGCCTAGCTTGGGAAACCACTGGCCGACCAGGTGGTAGTCGCGGACGAATCCCGTGCGCGCGAAGATGCGCGGGAGCTTCGATCGAAACTCGATCTCCAGAGCGATCTCCCCGTGCGGGGCGACCGGGGAGGAGAGCCCGACGGCGAGGACCGTCTCGTCGGAGGCGTCGTTGCCGTCAGGCTGGACCTTGCGCGCGCCCGGAAGGAGGTCCATCCCGGCTTCGGTCTTCATCGAGATGATGTCGATGGCGCCCCAGTCTTCGGGCTTCGTCCCCGCGCGGTCGCCTCGAAGCTGTCCGCCGGACTCCCGCATGAACGTCGAGCGGTTGTTCTTGAAGGCGTTTAAGTAGAGGTGAAACCGAAGCTCCGGCACGCGGTCGCCGGAGGGATTGCGCCAGACGACGCGTTCCCGCCCCGTCACGACGTGAGTCTTCGGGTCGAGCGAGGCTTCGATCCGGTACTCGACGACCGGCGGGCGGACCGGCGCGGCCGCGAAGGCGGCGGCGGGCCGCAGCAGGGCGGCGCTCACCAGGATCCCGCCGAGCGTGTGACGTATTGTCATGGAGCGCGCGAACGATATTCGGAAATCGATCAGAATCCAACCGTGCCGACCTGCTTTCTGACCGGCGCGACCGGTTTCCTGGGAGCCCACGTCGCGCGATCCCTCGCGTCGCAGGGGTGGAGGGTGCGCGCGCTGGCTCGCGGCGGCCGCGAGAGGCTGGCCGGACTCGACGTGACGCAGGTCGCGGGCGATCTCTCGCCCGCGTCGGATCTCGCGGAGGCGGCGGCCGGCGCGGACGCCATCGTGCACGTGGCCGGGATCACCAAGGCGCGGACGCTCGAGGAGTATCTCGAAGTCAACGCCCGGGGGACGGCGCGGCTGGTCGAGGCGGCCCGCCGAACCGCGCCCGACGCACTGTTCGTCCTCGTCTCGAGCCAGGCTGCGGCCGGACCGGCGCGCGGCGGACGCGCCGTCGCGGAGGGAGACCCCCCGCGGCCGATCTCCTGGTACGGGGCCTCGAAGCGCGAAGGCGAGGAGGCGGTGGAGGGAGGCTGGCGCGGCCCCTGGATCGTCCTCCGGCCGAGCGTCGTCTTCGGCCCGGGGGATCGCGGACTGCTCCTGCTCTTCCGTGCGGCGGCACGGGGATGGCTGCTGGTGCCCTCGGGCGTTTCGCGCGTGCAGCTGATTCGCGCGGAGCGCGCCGCGGAGGCGATCGCGCGCGCCGCGGGCCGTGCGGATCTCTCCGGCCGATCGGGATTCCTGGCGGATCCGGCCCCGATCTCGATTTCCGCCCTTTCGGAGCTGATCGCCTCGCTTCCCGCGAAACGTCCTCGTCTGGTGCCGGTGCCGCGGGCGCTGGTCCGGCTCGCCGGGGCGGCCGAAACCGCGGTCGAAACCGTGACCCGCCGGTCCCGCCCGTTCAACGCGGACAAGGCCCGGGAGATCCTCGCGGGCGACTGGATCTGCGACGGAAGGCCCCTGGCGCGCGATCTGGGCCTACCCGGTCCGCCCCCCCTCTCAGACGACCTGTCCGAGACCTGGGAATGGTACGTCCGGGCGGGCTGGCTCGCTTTGTAAAATTTGCTAAGATCGGGGCCGATTCGGGGCGTCCCGCAGGGCGGTCGCCCATCGTCGGTCAGTGTGGGAGTGAAAATGAGCAAAGCCGCTCCGGTGACTTCGGCGGCCGGGACGTCGCCCCTTTTCGACAAGTGCTTCCGTTTCGACGACGCGCACCGCATTCAGCGCGCCGGCCTCTACTCTTTTTTCCGGGTCGTGGACTCCGCGCAGGATCCCGAGGTCGTGATCGGCGGCCGCCGCATGGTCATGCTGGGGTCGAACAACTACCTCGGCCTGACCAACGATCCGCGCGTCAAGGAAGCCGCCATCGAGGCGATACGGAAGTACGGGTCGGGCTGCGCCGGAAGCCGGTTCCTGAATGGCACGCTCGACCTGCACGTCATCCTCGAGGAGCGGCTCGCGAGCTTCATGCGTCAGGACGCGGCGGTTGTGTTCGCGACCGGTTTTCAGGTCAACCTCGGCGCGATTTCCTGCCTGGTCGGAAAGGGCGACAGCGTCTATCTCGACAAGCAGGACCACGCCTGCATCATCGACGGCGCGCGGCTGTCCTTCGGGGAAGTCCGGAAATTCAAGCACAACGACCCTGCGGACCTCCGCCGGCAGATGAAGAACGACACGATGAGCCGGGGAAAGCTCGTGGTGGTCGACGGTGTGTTCTCGATGGAAGGCGACATCGCTCCTCTGCCCGAGATCGTCGCGGTCGCCCGCGACTTCGAGGCCGCGGTGATGGTCGATGACGCGCACGGCGTCGGTGTTCTCGGGCCCACGGGCCGCGGCACCGCGGAGCACTTCGGCCTCGAGGACGAGGTCGACCTCATCATGGGAACGTTCTCGAAGTCGATGGCGTCGGTGGGAGGGTTCATCGCGGGCGAGGCGACCGTCATCGACTACGTCAAGCACCGCGCCCGCACGCTGATCTTCTCGGCCGCGCCGCCCCCGGCCTCCGTGGCCGCCGCGCTGGCGACCGTCGACATCATGGAGCAGGAGCCCGAGCGGCGTGAGCGCCTCTGGGAGAACACGCGCTTCTTCGCGGAAGGCTTGCGGTCCCTGGGCCTCGACACCGGAGACTCCGAGACGCCCGTCGTCCCGGTCGTCGTGGGGGAAGACCTGACGGCCCTTCGGATGGTGCACCGCCTCCACGAGGAGGGGATCTTCGTCAACTGCGTGCTCTCTCCCGCCACCCCGCCGGGCCGCGCCCTGATCCGCACCTCTCTCATGGCCACTCACACGAAGGACCACCTCGTCCACGCCCTGGAGGCGATCGAGAAGGTCGGCCGCGAAGTCGGGCTCGTGCGCTCCGCCGAGGTTTGAAGAAAAGCTCTCAGCTCTCAGCTTTCAACTTTCAGCGGAGAGAGCCCGATCGCCTCCGGCCGAGAGCTGACAGCTGATGGCTGACAGCTCCATCGCTGTTCAGCCCATCGGCCGCTCGAAGAAAGAGCTCTCCCGCTTCTTCGACGTCGCAGACCGGATCTATGCGGACGATCCCCTCTGGGTCGCGCCCATCCGGGACGACGTCGCCAAGGTCTTCTCGCCGAAGAACCCGTTCTTCCTCCACGGCGAGATCCAGCTTTTCGTCGCCTCGAAGGATGGACGCGACGCCGGCCGGATCGCCGCGATCGTCGACCGCAACCACAACGAATTCCATGGAGACCGGACCGGCTTCTTCGGCTACTTCGAGAGCGATAACGACCCGGCGGTGGCGGGCGCGCTTTTCGACGCCGCCGCGGGATGGGTGCGCGAGCGGGGGATGGACACGCTGCGCGGCCCCACGAACCCGACGCTGAACGACGAGGCGGGGCTGCTCGTCGACGGATTCGATTCCTCGCCTGTCCTGATGATGACGTACAACCCCCGGTACTACGTCGGCCTCGTCGAGTCGTCGGGATTCCGCAAGGCGAAGGACCTTCTCGCCTACTGGTTCGAGATCAAGGTGGATCCGCTCGCCCGGCTGACCCGGATGGCGGACCGGATCGCCCGGCGCGAGAAGGACGTGGTCGTCCGCAAGATCTCGAAGAAGAGCCTCGCCTCGGACCTTCCGAAGATCCGCGAGGTGTACAACGCGGCCTGGGAGAAGAACTGGGGCTTCGTGCCGATGACCTCCGAAGAGATGGACTTCATGGCGAAGCGCCTGAAGCCGCTGGTCGACGAAGACTTTCTCTTCCTCGCCGAGTTCCGGTGCCCGGACGGCACCGCCGAGCCCATCGCGTTCATGCTGACCCTGCCCGACTACAACGTCGCGATGAAGCCGCTGAAGGGCCGGCTCCTGCCCTTCGGGTGGCTGAAGTTCCTGCTGGGCCTGAAGAAGATTCGATCGATCCGCGTGCTCACGCTGGGGATTAAAAAGGAGTGGCGCCTGCGGGGCATTCAGGCCGTCATGTTCGAAAAGGGTTTGAGGGCCGCCCTCGAACGCCGTTACACGGGCTGCGAGATGTCCTGGCTCCTCGAAGACAACGAAGCGGTGATTCGCGCCGCGGACCTGTGGGGCGGGCGCGTCTACAAGACGTATCGGATGTTCGACCGGAATGTGGGATAGCTGGCAGTCAGTTGTCAGTTGTCAGTTGTTGTCAGTCGTCCGTCCCGGAGCTCTCGCTGTCAACTCCCGACGCTGAACGCTCAACGCTCAACCTCCGCGTGATTCGATCGTAGAGCGCATCGCCTGCCGGAACGGTGATGGCCGCCAGGGTCAGTCCCGCGATGACGTCGACGACGTAGTGATACCGGCAGTACACCGTCGAGAGGATCAGCAGGGTTGCGACCGGGAGAAGCCACCAGAAGACGTCCCGCGCGCGGCGGTAGGCGACGAACAGCACTGCCGCCGCGAGCATCGTGTGGCCCGAGGGGAACACGTCGAGTTTCGTGTGCTCGAGTTCGTTCAAAGTTTTCGCGATGGCGGCCGCCACCGGCGTCGATTCGAGGACGACCGACTGGCGGTTTGCGAGAGCGATGCGCGGTCCGAGGGCCGGGATCACGAAGTAGCCCGCGTAGGAGACGTAGTAGCAGAGAGTGAGCGTAAAAATGTACCGGCGCAGGTCCGGGATGTCCCGCCTCCAGAGGGCGAACCCCAGCGCGAGAGAGATGAAGTAGTACGTCGTGTAGGCGAGGTAGAAGAGGTTGGTCAGCCAGGGGCGGACGAACCTCTCGAGCCAGACGGTCACGTCGGCTCCGAAGAGGGCTCGGTCGGCGGCGATCAAGAGCTCGTCGCGCGCGCCTCCCCGCGCCGCTAAGATCAGGACCCCCAGCGTCTCGTACAGCACGGGAATGAAGGCCGCCGGATAGAAGTCGAGCAGGAACCGGAGGAAGGCGGGAAGCCCCCGTTCGCGCCGCGCGAGCGCCGCCACCAGGGCGAGCGCGGCGGCCATGATCGCGTATCGGACCAGCAGACCGGCCGGGTCGGGCAGCCTTCGGTAGAGCGCGAGGGTGAGAAGAGAGACGACGGCGAGAGCGAGGAAATTGATCGCTTCGAGCGGGCGGAGGAAGGGTCGGATCGGGCCGGCGTCCGCGGGTGCGGCGGTCGGAGGTGAGGGTGTCCGCGCCGGCACGGCAGGATTATCGCCGAAGAGAGAAGAGAGAGAAGAGTTGAGAGTCGAGAGTTCAGAATCGGGAGTTGGGAGTTTCGGAAGGAAGGTCCTGATCGGGCGGGAGGGATAGACTTCTCTCGCATGCAGGCGCGTCTCGCGTCCGGGATCTTTCTGCTGGGCTTTCTCTGCGCCGCCGCTTTCGGCGCCGGCGCCGGGACGGCTCCCCTCGTGGTGGCGGGGCGCATTGCCGGCCCCGTCCACCCGGCGTCGGCCGCGTACCTGCGGCGGCTGCTCTCCGGCGCCCGCGACAGCGGCGCGAAGCTCGTCATCCTGGAGCTCTCGACGCCGGGCGGCCTTCTTACTTCGACACGGGAGATGGCGACCGCGATTCTCGAGTCTCCCGTTCCGGTGGCGACGTACGTCGCGCCGTCCGGCAGCTCCGCGGCCTCCGCGGGCTTCTTCCTGCTCCTCGCCGGGGACGTGGCCGCGATGGCGCCCGGGACGAACTCGGGAGCGGCGCATCCGGTGGGAGGCGAAGGGCAGGACCTCTCGAAGACGATGACCTCCAAGGTCGAGCAGGACGCCCGGGCGTTCATCCGCAGCCTCGCCCGGCAGCGCGGGCGCAACGCCGAGAAGGCCGAGTCCGCGGTGACGTCGAGCGCCTCTTTCACCGAGACCGAGGCGAAGGAAGCCGGACTGATCGACGTCATCGCCCGGGACCGCGCGGATCTCCTTCGCCAGCTCGAGGGCCGAAAGGTCGCGCGCGTCGGCGGCGCCTCGGCCCCGCTGGCTCTCTCCGGCGCCAGGATCGAGAGTCGGGACATGGGATCTCTCGAGCGGCTGCTCGGCGTCGTCTCGCATCCGAACATCGCCTACGTGCTCTTCCTGGCCGGGCTCGTCGGGCTCTACTTCGAGCTCGCGAGCCCGGGCGCGGTTCTCCCGGGCGTCGTCGGAGGGATCTCGCTTCTGCTCGCGCTGTATGCCTTCTCCGTCCTTCCCGTCAGTCTCGCGGGGATCGCCCTGATCCTTTTCGCGGTCCTGCTCTTTCTTGCGGAGATCAAGGTCACGAGCCACGGACTCCTGGCGGTCGGAGGCGCTGTCGCGCTGCTCGCCGGCTCGGCGATGCTGTTCTCCGGACGCGGGAACGCGGCGGGCTACCGCGTGGACCTGACGATCGTCGTGCCGTCGGTGGCACTGACTCTGGCGGTCGTCGCCTTCCTCGCGTGGAACACCGTGCGGCTGAGGAGACTTCCGGTGCGCACCGGGCGCGAGAGCCTGCTCGGAGAGACCGGGGTCGTGGTGCGGTCGATGGAGGACGGGCGCGGGACGGTCATGGTTCACGGCGAATACTGGGACGCGCGCGGCGCTCCGGCCGCCGAGGCGGGCGAGAGAGTGCGCGTCACGAGAGTCGAAGGCTTCACACTGCACGTGGAACGGAGGCTGTAATGGCGCAGGTGTTCTCGTTCCCGGGTCTGATCTTCGCCGGCTTCGTCGGCCTGATCCTGTTCTTCAAGTGGGTGAACGTCCTCAAGGAGTACGAGAGGGCGGTCACGTTCTGGCTGGGCCGCCTGGGCTCCCATCCGAAGGGTCCGGGGCTCGTGCTGATCTTCTGGCCCTTCGAGACGATGGTCCGCATGTCTCTCCGGACGATCGTTCACGACGTGCCCGCTCAGGACATCATCACGCGGGACAACGTCTCGGTAAAGGTCAACGCGGTCGTCTACTTCCGCGTCGTCGAGCCGGACAAGGCGGTCGTCCAGGTCGAGAACTACCTGTACGCCACGTCCCAGCTCGCGCAGACGACTCTTCGAAGCGTTCTCGGCGAGGCGATGCTCGACGAGCTTCTGTCCGAGCGCGAGAAGTTGAACGTCGCCCTTCAGAACGTCATCGACCAGCACACGCAGCCCTGGGGGATCAAGGTCTCGCTCGTCGAGGTGAAGCAGGTCGATCTGCCGCCCGAGATGCAGCGCGCGATGGCCCGCCAGGCAGAGGCGGAGCGGGAGAAGCGCGCGAAGATCATCCACGCGGAAGGAGAGTTCCAGGCCGCTGCGCAGCTCTCTCGCGCCGCGGAGGTCATCGGCCGCGAGCCGGCCACCCTGCAGCTGAGGTACCTCCAGACGCTGACGGAGATCGGCAACGAGAAGAACACGACGATCGTGTTTCCGCTTCCGATCGATCTCCTGCGCGCGTTCATACCCAAGGAGGCGAAGTAAGTCCGGGAGGCGGAAGGCGGCAGGCGGAAGGGGGGATGCGCATCGCACCCTTGTTACACTCCGCGCCGTGGACGAGCCGCGAACGCACTATCAGCTTTCCTTCACGGCGCGGCAGGCGCTTCTGCTGTTCGTCGGGCTTCTCGCCGCCCTCGCCGCGGCTTACGTCTTCGGGTTGATGACCGGACTGGCGGGGCGGGACGGCTCGGTGGCGCCCGTGGCGGCCCGGTCCGCGACCCCCGCGGCTCCCGCGCTCGTTCCGACGGTGGACGCTCTCGAAGTCCCGCGCGCGGTTCGCGGGCTTTCGCCTCCGCGCGGCCGGGCCGCGACTCCCGATCGCGGCGAGCGTTCTCAGGCGGCCACGCCGCTTTCCGTGGCGGCGGGGCCGACGCCCTCTCCCGGCCTCCAGCTCTTCGACGACGGCCCCGGCGGGACGCCGCTTCCCTCGGCCGCTGCGCCGAAGAAGGCGCACACCCCCGCCCGTTCCAGTCGGCCGGAGACGACGATCGCCGGCCCCCCCGCCGCGGCGGGAAACCGTCCGGCCGGCGCGGGCGCGTTCTGGGTGCAGGCGCTCTCCGCCCCCTCGGAGAAGGAGGCGCGCGGTCGCCGCGACCGGCTGGCCTCTCACGGCTTCCCGTCCGTGGTCAGCCCGGGGGAGGGGCCGAAGGGGAAGGTGTACCGCGTGCGCGTGGGTCCCTATGCGACGAAGGAAGAAGCGGAGAAAACGGCCGCCCGCCTGAAGACGCGGGAGAAGCTCCAGCCGTGGATCGTGCCGCCCGGCAAATGACGTCCCTCCCCGTGCGCGCGCCGGATTGGATCCGCGAGAAGCGGATGAGGCTCTCGGAGCTGCACGGCGTGAAGGACGTCATGCGGCGCCATGACCTCTCGACCGTGTGCGAGGAGGCGCGCTGCCCGAACCGGGGAGAGTGTTTTTCCCGCCGGACCGCCACCTTTTTAATGCTGGGCGACGTCTGCACCAGGACCTGCGGCTTCTGCGACATCGCGCACGGAAAGCCGTCGGCGGTGGACCCCCTCGAACCGTACCGGCTCGCCACCGCCGCGCGGGAAATGGGCCTGCAGTTCGTGGTCCTGACCTCCGTCGATCGCGACGACCTGCCCGACGGAGGAGCGGCCCACTTCGCCGAGGCCATTCGCGCTCTTCGCCGCCTGGATCCGGCGCCGGGCATCGAGGTCCTCACGCCCGACTTCCAGGGGCGCTTCACGTCTCTCGCGACCGTGATCGAGGCGCGCCCCGACGTCTTCAATCACAACGTCGAGACGGTGCCGCGCCTCTACACCCGCGTGCGGCGGGGCGCCCGGCTCGACCGGTCTCTCGGCCTTCTCGGGGCCGCGCGAACCCTCGACCCCTCCATCACGACCAAGTCGGGCTTCATGCTGGGCCTCGGCGAGCGGGAGGACGAAGTCCTCGCTCTTCTGGAAGGGCTGCGCGGCGCGGGTGTCGACATCGTGACGATAGGCCAGTACCTGCAGCCCTCGCGCGAGACTCTTCGCGTCGAGGAGTACGTCCGGCCCGAGAGATTCGAGTTCTACCGGGAGGCGGGCGAACGGCTCGGTTTTCGCCACGTCTTTTCCGGTCCCTTCGTGCGGTCGTCCTACCGGGCCGAGGAAGCGCTGCGCGCCTCCGAGTCGCGCGTTTCCACCCGCTGAGAGGCCCGCGATGACCGTCTCGCGCTGGAGGACGTCCGCCGCGGGCGTCGTGTCCGGCCTTCTGCTCGCGCTGGCGTTTCCGCCGCACGACATCACGATCCTTCTCCCGCTCGCTCTCGTGCCGTGGATCGTGGCGCTCGTCTCCGAAGAACGCCGGGGTCGCGCCCTCCTCTCGGGAGCGCTCTTCGGGCTGGCGTTCTGGTGCGCCTCGGTTCCGTGGGTCTCCTACGTCGTGACGGTCTACGGCGGACAGCCGCCCGCGATGGGCGTCGTGTGTGTCGGCATCCTCGCGACGATCCTCGCCGAGTGGACCGCCGCGGTGGCGTGGGGGACGGCGGCCGTCGCTCCTCCGGGCTCCTGGAAGCGGCTCGCCGCGTTCCCCGTTCTCTGGACGGCGGCGGAACACGCGCGCTCCGTCATCTACGGCGGATTCCCCTGGAACCTCACGGGATGGGCTCTCGCGCGCCGCCCGGTCTGGATCCAGACGGCGGCGGTCTGGGGCGTCTACGGTGTCGGTTTCGCCGTCGTCGCGGGCGCCACGCTGATTGCCGCGTCGGTCGCGCGCCGGCGCGTCGTGTTCCTCGCGGCGGCCGCCGCGGCCGCGCTGGCGCTCGGCGTCGCCGGGGCCCTCCGGTTGACGGCCGCGGCGTCTTCGGACGGCGCGCCGGTCCGCGTCAGTCTGATCCAGCCCAACCTCGCCGAGGAGGACCGCCGGACCTCCGAGAAAGCGGCCGCCGGATACCGGGCGCTTCTCGCGCGGGGAGAGGAGGCCGCGGCGGCGGGCGCCGACCTGATCGTGTTTCCGGAGTCGGCGTTCCCGGCGTACTGGGAGAAGAGCTCCCGCCTGCGCGAGGACCTGACGCGCCTCTCGGCATCGTGCCGCTGCGCGATCCTCTTCAACGACGTGACTTCGGAGCCGGACGGACGCGCCTCGAACGCCGCCCGGATCCTGACGCCCGACGGGCTCGCCCGGGGTATCTATCGCAAGGTGCACCTGGTGCCGTTCGGCGAGTACGTGCCCCTGCCTCGGCTCTTCTTCTTCGCGCGGCAGATCTCCCAGGAGATCGGCGAGTTCCTGCCGGCGGACTCTCCGGTCGTCCTGCGCTCGGCCCCGCTCGCGCTCGGGGTGGGCATCTGCTACGAGATCATCTACCCCGGTCTCGCGCTGCGGCAGACGGCCGATGGAGCCAACCTGCTCGCGACGATCTCCAACGACTCGTGGTACGGCCGCGCCGGGGCGCAGGAACAGCATTTCTCCGGAGCGCTCTTTCGCGCCGTCGAGAACGGCCGGTACCTGGTCCGCGCGGCGATCACGGGAATCTCCGGGATCGTGGATCCGCGCGGGCGCATCCTGGCGGAGATTCCGCCGAATCGGGCCGGCACCGTCGCCGGGACCGTCTTCCTTCGCCAGGGGGCGACGGCCTGGACGCGGTGGGGCCATCTCCTGCCTCTTCTCGCGGACGCGATCGCGGCGGGCGTGCTACTGTTCGGCCTCGCCCGGTGGGGACGCGAGCGCTCGGCGCGGCGCAGGCGTCCGGCGGCGCTTCACGGAGAGACCACATGACATCGCGCGACGACCTCATTTCCTCGCTGACGAACGCCTCGGAGCGGCTGCTGTCGCTTCGGGGCTATCTTTGATCTCGACGCTGCGCGGAGCGCGCTCGAGGGACTGAGGGAAAAGTCGGCCGCCGGCGATTTCTGGACGCGGCCGGAGGAAGCGCAGGAAGTCCTCCGGCAGACCAAGTCGCACGAGCGCCGGATCGGTACGGTCACTTCCTTAGACGAGCTCCGCGACGAGCTCGAGACACTGGCCGAGCTGCTGCGCGAGGGCGAGGAGGCCGACGCAGACGCCCGCGAGACGCTGAGGAAGGCGGAGGCCTTCGCCGACGAGCTCGAGCTCTCCGTCAAGATGGGCAACCCGGAGGACGAGTCGAACGCGTGGATGATGATCCACGCCGGCGCCGGGGGGACCGAGTCCCAGGACTGGGCGGAAATGCTCCTCCGGATGTACATGCGCTTCGCCGAATCGCGCGGCTGGAAGGCGGAGCTGATCGACCGTCAGGACGGCGAGGAGGCGGGCTTGAAGAGCGCGACGCTCCACGTGGGCGGCGACCACGCCTATGGGTATCTCAAGAGCGAAATGGGCGTGCACCGCCTCGTCCGGATCTCGCCCTACGACTCGGCGCAGCGCCGTCACACGTCCTTCGCTTCGATCTATGTATCGCCCGAAATCGACGAGCACATCGAGATCGAGATCCTGGACAAGGACCTGAGGGTGGATACCTACCGGTCGAGCGGCGCCGGAGGACAGCACGTCAACGTCACCGACTCGGCGGTCCGGATCACGCATCTGCCGACCGGGATCGTCGTCACCTGCCAGAACGAGCGCAGCCAGGGACGCAACCGCGACACCGCCATGAACGTTCTGCGCGCGAGGCTCTACCAGAAGGCGCTCGAGGAGCGCCGCTCGGACGAAGAGAAGAAGGTGGGCGAGAAGAAGGCGATCGAGTGGGGGAGCCAGATCCGCTCGTACGTGCTGCACCCCTATCGGATGGTCAAGGACCACCGCACCGGTTACGAGACCGGAGATACGGACAAAGTGCTGGACGGAGGGATCACGCCTTTCATCGACGCCTACCTGAAGCCGCGCCGCCGTTCTGGTCCCTCTCTTCGTCCGCGACGGCGGCCTCTGGACCGTCTTCACTGTGCGGACCGATTCCGTCGAGCACCACCGCGGGCAGATTTCGTTTCCGGGCGGCGCCGAAGAGCCGGAAGACCGTACTCTCTTTCACACGGCGCTGCGCGAGAGCGAAGAGGAGCTCGGCATCCGGCCGGAGGACGCGCTCCCGCTCGGGAGGCTCTCGGCAATCGTGACCGTCACCAATTTCTACGTCGAGCCGTTCGTCGTCGCGATCCCGCAGCCGTACGCGTTCGAGCCGCAGGAGACGGAGATCGCGGAGGTCGTCGAGGTGCCGGTCGCCGCGCTGCTCGAGCCGGGGGTCCTCGAAGAGCGTCCCTTCGCCGGCCGGGAAGAGCCGGTCCTCTTCTACCACTACGGCGAGCACGTCATCTGGGGGGCGACAGGGCGAATACTGCGCGAGCTGCTGGACGCGCTGGCGAGGGACGCTTGAAGGTCGAGCGTTCAGCGTCGAGCTCGCCTCCCGCCTCCCGCCTAACGCTCCCGCCTGCCGCCTCCCGTCCTGCCTCAGTGACCCTCGTAACTCTTCTCTCCGGCTTCGATGCGCACCGCCAGCCGATTTTGCGGCGGCGGAAGCGGACAGGTCGCGTAGGGGGTGAAGACGCACGGCGGGTTGTAGGCCTTGTTGAAGTCGACGACGGCGGGCGAGCCCGGGGCGGGCGGTGTCACGTAGAGAAAGCGGCCGCCGCCGTAGGTCTCGTTCCCGTTGGTCTGGTCGCCGAAGATGATGAACCAGTCGTCGGTACCGGATTCCGTCACCGCGTCGAGGCGGAACGTCTTTCCTCCGACCTCGAAGACCAGCGCCCCCGGCGACTTCTCGCCCGAGGTGGATCCCAGCACGTTCGGAACGGGGATTTCCTTGACGGGCTGGTAGGCCTCGAAGCGCGCTTCAATCCGCCAGCGCGAGTCGATGGGAAAGGAGGGCATTCCCCGGAATTTCTTCAGAGCGGCGCTCTCCGTGTCCTTCACGCGCACGCCCACACGCCCATTGCGATCGATCAGGTAGAACAGAAGGGGCCCCCGCCGGACGATCGTCGGCTCGCCGGAGGCGTCCGTGGAGAGGTCTGCCCGGTCAACAATCTTGCCGCCGATCTCGACGGTCTCGCCCGGTGAGGTCGCGATCCTCGCTGCGCTCCCGTCGAGCGTGATGGTCGCCAGCCGCGCCGGCGCCTTGCCGGCCGGAAGAACGACACGCGATTTAGGGTCGCTCCCGACGGTGTTCTCCCCGCGTTCGAGCCAGGAGAGCCCTACCAGGGTCAGCCATCCGTCTTCGCGGCGAAGGCTCTGAAGACGACGCTCGCGCCACGCCTCGATGTCTTTCCGGTGCGCGGCGGGTTCGGGCGAAGAGGGACCGGCGCCGACGACCATCAGCGAGAGAAGGAGGGCAGGGAGCGTTTTAGGGCGCACAACGGCAGTTTATGACGGGCGCCTGGGCGCTGGGCGAGAGGACGAGAAGACGAGAGGGCGAAAGGCGAAGGGCCAAGGGCAAAGGGCAAAAGGCCGTGTTCTCATGTCATCGGACGACATATCGCCGTTTTCGGGGCTGTCGCCGAGTCGAGCAGTTTCCAACGCAGCCGAGGAATCGTGCGTTGGCGGGTGTCATGATGTGTCGTCAACTTTCGGTCTCCGAGCCCTTTTAAGCCGGTGGTCCTGGGTTCGAGTCCCACACGGCCCACCAATTCAGCTCAAGCAGTTAGCGCCCACCGGAAGCGTTCACTCGCCACTCGCGGCGGCCGAATTTGCAGAGTCAGTGCAGAGTTCGAAGACTTTCTGCGCGGGAGTTCGCCCTTCTATGGTTCGCGTAGGTCTTCGCCGTCGCTGCCGAGGTCCGCATAACCGAGGCTACGTCCCTCCAGCGAGCCCGAGCGGCAAGCAACCGATCCCCAGGTGTGCCGCAGGTCATGGGGCCGGCCGGCGATCCGGATTCTCCTCGGCGTTGCGCCAGCATCCTCTGAATCGCGGTCGTCACATCCGCCTCACTCTTGGTACCGATCGACGTCCATATTACGGGGAGAAGCTTGAAAACCGTTTACGAGAAGATGCCGCTCTCATGGTGCGGTGGTTTGACGCCGCGCCCCCCTTCCTTGATAGAGTACTGAAAAACCAACCCCTTCAGGAGGTCTCGCATGAATGGTCGAACCTTGCTCCTCGGGTCGATCCTTATCCTGACAGCCCCACTGGTCCGGGCCGCGACTCAAGGGGGGTCAGTCATCGTGACCGGGGCACCCAATCCCGCGACCACGGAACTCTCCGGATTCAGTGTTCC
Organism: Acidobacteriota bacterium; assembly: GCA_020199905.1. Classification (GTDB taxonomy): domain Bacteria; phylum Acidobacteriota; class Thermoanaerobaculia; order UBA5066; family Gp7-AA6; genus JALYUA01. The sequence goes on along the minus strand of JAIVJS010000085.1, from coordinate 6,205 downwards.
AGCCAATCTCGGTCTCGAAATCGTCGGTGTTGTCCCGGTCGTGGCGACCGTCGTCGGCGCGCCTGCTTCGATGGCCGCCAACGTTTTCATGCCGTCCGGAAGCGCGTTCAACTACTGTGGTACGGGGACCCCGACGACTTGCGAAAACTCGGTGTGGATTGCGCAGTGGACGATCGTCTCGACGCCGTCCGGAATTCAGGCTGTGAATTCTTTCCAGGGTGGCACCTTGAAACTCGTCAACAATTCCGCAGGGTCCGCCACGGTCAACTTCCGTTGCCAGGTCGGTCAGATGACCGGTTCTTGCATTTTCGCCCATCGATTCATCAGGACTGTCGATCCGGTGTTCTGACCGCCCGAGAGATTCTCCGAGAGTGGTGAAACCTGGCGCGAAACGGAGAGAGACCAGGGGAGCCAGAAAGGCGACAGACCACAGAAAACCCGAGTCTCTCTTTCCCTCGATGATTCGGAACGGTCGACACGTTCAAATTCGAACCGCCGGCGAAATCCCTTTCCAGGCGGTCCTGCCAAACGCGCCAAGCCGGCCTCGCCTTCGCCGAAGGCGTGGCGCGTTGAAAACGGGAGATCCATTCGCCCGTCAGCGCGGTGCGGGCGGCGTGGTGCCGGGAGTGCGGTCGGGGTCGGGGCTCGTGTTTCCGGGCGTCGCTCGGTAGCCGGGGCTCGTGGTCCGGCCCGACGGAGTCGTGGTGTACGGGCCGCCCGTGCCGGCATCGGTGGTTCCGCCGGTGCCGGTCGGCCCCGTCCCCGTCCCTCCCGTCGTTCCGGTCGTGCCCGACGTCGTTCCGGGTCCGCCCGCCGTCGTGGACGACGAGCAGGCCGTCTGACCGATCAGAAGCGCGGCGGCGATCACGAGGACCGCGGACGACAGCAGCGTGAGGGACGCGACCTGAAGAAGCTCGAACTGCGCTCGCGCGAGTCGGGATCTGGCCGTGTACACGACGGCTCACTGGTCGGGCTTCGAGATGGCCGAGCACCATCGCCTGATCATCGAGAAGCTGGATCAGTCGCCCGAGGCGAGGAAAGGGTCGCCCGAAGGCAGCCCGGACTCTCCGTGTTTTCTCCGTGTTCTCTCGAAAGGCGAAAGGCGAAGGTTGCAAGACCGGGAGGCCTACAGTTCGATTCCCGATTTTAGTTGACCGCGGAGTACCGCGGCCGTCTCGCTCCGTTGGTCGCTCGGCTCCCGGCCCCGTCCTCTTCTCAGCTTCCGGCGCGCTCGAGGGCGTAGAGCTGCTCGGCGCGGGCGAGGTTGGTTTTCGCGGGCTGGAAGGCGGCGTCCTGAGCGAGCGCGTTGCGAAACGCGTCCACGGCCCCGGGAAAGGACCCCTTGCGCGTCCTCAGCACGCCGAGGTTGTTCCAGAGGGTCGCCGACTTCGGGTTCGCTTCTACGGCGCGCGCCAGCGTCGATTCCGCCTCCGCGAGCTTGCCGGCGTCGGCCAGGCTTCCCGCGAGTCCCGCGGCGGCCTCCTCGCTGGACGGGTCGAGGTCGAGCGCGGAGCGGAAGGCTCCCGCGGCTTCGTCGGGCTTCTTTATCTCCGCGCGGACCTGGCCGAGCGTCGTCCACACCGCGGTCTCGTTGGGGGCGAGGCGCGAGGCTTCGGCGAGCTCGCGTTCCGCTTCTCGCAGCTTGCCGCGGCGGCGAAAGGCGCGGCCGAGATTCTCGTGGACCGCGGCGCGGCCCGGAGCCAGGCGTACCGCTTCCATCAACTCCTCGATCGCGCGGTCGGCCTGGTCGGATCGGAAGAGGAAGACTCCGAAATCGTTGTGCGCTTCCGCGGAGGCGGGGTCGATCTCGATCGCGCGGCCGTACGCGATGCGGGCGGCGGTCCTGTCTTTCAGCTCCTCCATGGAGCGGCCCAGGCCGAGCGCGGCACCCACGTTCTTTCCGGACAGTTCGAGCGCGCGCCGGTAATGGCTCGCGGCGGTGTTCCACTTCGCCTGCCGCTCCGCCAGGCGGCCGAGCGCGTATTCGGCTCGGGAGTTGCCCGAGTCGAGGACGAGGGCCGCCGTAGCTTCCCGCTCCGCATCGCCTTCCTGGCCGAGCGCCAGCGCCGCGTCGGCGAGCAGCCGGTGGGCCTCGGAGCTCCTCGGATCGAGCTCGATGGCGCGGCTCGCCGCCGTCTGCGCCGCGCGAAAATCGCCGTTCTTGAGCGCCGTCTCGCCCGTCTCGAGCACGGGAGCCGCGGCCGCGGCGGCGTTGGGCGCGCCCGGGCCGGACGCCGGGGGCCCCGCGCCTCCAGGCGGGATCGGCCCGCTCGTGACGAGGTTGCGTTCCAGCTCCGCGGCGCGCTTGCGGGCCCCGTCCGCCTCCGGCGCGCGCCCGAGGCGTTCGTACGTGTCTCCCAGCAGGCGGTGGATCTGCGGGTCCTGTGAGCTCTCCGCGCGCTTTAGATCGTAGAGGGCCTCTTCCGCCTTTCCGTCCGCGAGCTTTTCTCTCGCGGTGCGTTTCAACTCGGCGAGATCCGCCGGCGGAGCGGTCGAGCCGCCGACTTCCGTGCGAACCGCCCGCACCAGCTTGACGAAGTCTGGGCTGTAAAAATCGGCCACAACGTCGAGCGTCGGCCGCGCGACGAAGGCGGCCTTGAGGCTCTCGCGCGCGGCGCGGGAGTTCCCCGCGATGAAATAGGCCCACCCGCTCTGAAAGGCGAGCTCCGCCTTCCTGTCCGCCGCGGAGGCGGCGTCGGCCGCGCGCGCGTATTTTTCCCCCGCCTCCTGAAACCGGCCGGCGTCGAACGCCCGCTTCGCCTCGGCTTCCGATTTCTGGGCGTCGGGCGCTGGATCGGGCGCGGCCGCGAGTGGCGCCGGCGCGAGCGCGGCGCCGAGCCCCAGCGCGACAGAGAGGAGGGTCCACCGCATGCGGCGGGCCCTCACGAGCTGAACTGGACGGGAAATCGCCGCGCCGGCGCGGGGGCGGCCTCGGGCGCCGGCGCCGCAGGCCGCGCGGCCGCCGCCGGGACGGGAGGGGCGGCCGCCGGGGCCGGGGGAGCGTCGCGTCCCAATTGCGGATTCGGAAAGGCGAGCGGCGCCGTCGGGACCCGCTCCGCCGACGGTTTCGACGAGGACCGGGCGGAAACGGCCGGAACGCTCGCCGCGCGAACGGGCGCGGGGTGAGATGACAGCTTCCAGGCGGCGAAGCCGATCCCGAGAGCCGTCACGGCCGCGATCCCGGCCCAGAGAGGCCAGCGGCGCCCCCGCCCGCGCGCCGCCGCCGAGACGGTGCGGGCCGTGGACGTGCGGTCCGCCGGATCCTGAAAGTGGACGAGCTCGAGGTTCGCCTGGGAAACGCGGATCGCGACCTCGGTCGGCGTGTGGTCGTCGGTCTCCGACCGAACGCGCGCGAGGGCGCCCGAGGGAGGCGTCACGCGCGCGGGAGGACGGGGCAGGGAGCCCATGCCCCGGGACGGCGTGCCGGGCGACGCCGTCGTGTTCGAGACGTTGACCCCGCTCGAGGGAGTCCGCGGCGCGGGGGGGCTCGGGGTCGTGAGGAACTGCCCCGACTCGCCCACCATTTCGCGGTAGACGGACTGGAGGTCCTGCCGGAACGCCTCCATCGACGGGTAGCGGCCGTCGATCGTCTTGTCCATCGCGTGAGCCACGGCGGCGGCGAGCGACTCCGGGACGTCCGGCGCGATCGCCGTGATCGGTTCGGGAGTCTCGTTCAGGATCTTGTAGAGCACCGTCGACAGGTGCTCGCCGCGAAAGGGCTTGCGACGGGTCAGCAGCTCATAGGCGAGGATTCCGAGCGCGAAGACGTCCGTCCTCCCGTCGAGGGCCTCCCCCCGGATCTGCTCAGGCGCGAGATAGGCGGACGTGCCGAGGGTGATTCCCGTCTGCGTCAGGCTCGACTCGGAGAGGAGCGATTTCGCGATACCGAAGTCCATGATCTTGACCGAGCCGTCCTCGAGGATCCGGATGTTCGACGGCTTGATGTCCCGGTGAATGATCGACTGCCGGTGCGCGTAACCGAGCCCGTCGGCGATCGACATCAGGATCTCGATCTTGCGGGGGATCGAGAGGGGGTCGCCGCGCTTGACGACCTTGTCGAGGTCCTCCCCGGTCAGGAACTCCTGAACGATGTAGGGGACCCCCTCCTCGACGCCGAAGTCGTAGATCGTCGTGATGTTGCGGTGGTGGAGATTGCCGGCGAGCTCCGCCTCGCGGAAGAAACGGTTGCGGATCTCCTCGTCGTTCAACTGGCACGTCTTCACCGCGACGGTGCGCTTGATGAAGGGATCCCGGCCCCGGTAGACGGCGCCAAAGCCACCCACCCCGATCTGCTCGGAGATCTCGTATTTTCCGATCGTTTTCTGGGTCATCTGGTCCAGTGATATGGGTCGCAACAGTCTAAACGAAGCCGGCCCGTCCGGGCGCCTTCCACGGCGGCCCGCGATAATCTGGGAAGCGTGCGAAAGATCGGGCTCGTCCTCGTCGTCGGAACGGCCTGCGCCGCGGCAGGCTGCGGCAGGGATGCTCCGGCCGACCGGCTGGCGCGCGCGGCGGCCTCATCCACGGCTCGACTGGCCCTGCCGGCCGCCTTTCGCCCGCCGGCCGACGGAACGCTCACCGGCGCGCAGATCGACCTGTACGTCAAGGTCCGCCGCGCCGCCAAGGGGCGCACCGACGCCGAAGCGTCCCGCGCGGTGGGCGTGGATCCCGACGAGTTCACGTGGGTGAGGTCCCGGATCGTCGAGGGAATGCTCGAGGCGGACCGGCGGCGGGTACGCGCCGCGTCCGAAGCCGTGTACGGAAAGACGATCGCCTCGCTCCGGGAGACCCGCCGCGCGGTCCGCGATCCCGCCACCGCGCGGGCCGTGGACGAGCAGATCGCGGGCCTCGAGCGGGAGAGGATCGCGCTCCGGCGGCCGGAGGCGGTGCCTCCCGCGCTGGCCGCGAACGCCCGGCTCGTGGCCGCCCGGCGGGGCGAGATCGACGGCCCTCCTTGAGTCTGACGCTGACGGACATCCTCGAGGAGGAGATCGCGGCCGGCTCGTTTCCAGGGGGCGCCGCGCTCGTCGGGACCGCGGAGAGGATCGTCGCCCGGGCCCACGCGGGGCGGGCCGCGGTCGTGCCCGAGGATGCGCCGCTCGATGCGGCGACGCTCTTCGATCTCGCGAGCCTCACCAAGCCGCTCGCGACCGGGGCCCTCGTCCTGGCGGCGCAGCGGGACGGACTCGACCTTCTCTCGCCGCCCGGTCGGTTCCTCCCACCGTTCAAGAAGACCCGCTACGACGGCATCACGCTCGAGATGCTTCTCCTGCACACGTCCGGGCTGCCGGCGTGGTTCCCCCTCTACGCGCGGGGCGAAGGAGCCGCGGCGTACCGCCGGACCCTGGGCGGGATCGAGCCCGAGACGCTCCCCGGCACGGCCGTCGTGTACAGCGATCTCGGGATCCTGGTGATGGGGGACGTCCTCGAGAACTTCTTCGGAGCGGGCTGGGACCGGCTCTTCACCGACCTCGTCGGGAGTCCGGCGGGCTCCGGGATCCGGTACCTGCCGGCGAAACCAGGGCGCTGCGCCGCGACGGAGGAAGACGACGCCACCGAACGGAGCATGACCGCGGCCCTCGGCCTCTCCTACGCCCATTTCCGGACGGGGGTGGTGCGCGGCGAGGTCCACGACGGAAACGCGTTCCGCCGCGGGGGAGTGGCGGCGCACGCCGGGCTCTTCGGCACGGCCGAGGACGTCTGGCGGCTGGCGCGTCCCTGGCTCGACCCCGGCCGCCGCGACTTCACCCGCGACCGGACGCCGGACCTCTCCGAGGCGCGGGGACTGGCCTGGCAGGGCCCCCGCGGCGCGAAGTCGATTCCCGCAGAGAGCTTTTCATCCGACGCGTTCGGCCACACCGGTTTCACGGGCACCTCCCTGTGGGTCGACCCCGCCCGCGACGAAATCGTGGTCCTGCTGACCAACCGGGTGCACCCGAGGGTCGAGGGGGATTTCAACGCGGTGCGACGGCGTTTCCACGAGAGGGTGCTCGAGGAAGAGATCGGAAGGCGGTAGGGCGGTGGGCGGCAGGGAGAAGGCGGGGGACCTCGAGTTTTCGCCGATTCCCGATTCCCGGACCGTTTTTCCCCGTCTCCCTCCTTCCCCCTTCCGCCTCCCGCCCGTCTGGTAGATTCACCGGTCGGGGGTTTTTCTCATGTCCGACATCGTCATTCTCGACGGCGTTCGCACTCCGATGCTGGAGTA
>JAIVJS010000084.1 GCA_020199905.1 Acidobacteriota bacterium | reverse complement strand
CTCGATTGTGCCGCGAGGAGACCGAAGGAGATCGAGAACGCCGCCGCCAGAACCATCACGGGGATCTTTTTCATGCGGGGAGAATAGCGGAGGACCCCCGCCCGGGGGCAATCGGGTTCGCGCGACCTGCTGCGCGCAATTCCGGGCGCGGCGCGGCCCCTGGAATTCCGAAGCGGCGCGCTCGTCGTTGCTTGAGTCCGGAAGCGGTGCGCGGTTGCAGGAGCGGCGCGCTCGTTGAAAGGAGAAGCGGCGCGCTCGTTGCAAGGATTAGCGCGCGCGCGACGGTGGGCGCGGGTGGTAGAGGCCACCGTGATATCCTTGAATGTCGGTCAAACGGCCCTTTTACGCCGCGCTATGCGGCGATGGTCTCCCGGAGAAACAGATGGACGCGCAGCCCAAGCAGAAGGACTGGATCAATATTCTCTTCTTGTCGCTCACGCCGGTCATCGGCGTCGTCGGCACCGCTCTGTACGCCTGGAGGAACGGCGTGCAGTGGTGGCAGCCCGCGCTGCTCTTCGTCCTCTTTTCCGTCGTCAGCTTCTCCGTCACCGCGGGCTATCACCGCTGCTTCTCGCACAAGAGCTACACCGCGCACCCGGCTCTTCAGGCGTTTTACCTGTTCTTCGGCGCCATGGCACTCCAGAACTCCGTTCTGAAATGGTCCGCGGACCATCGCGACCATCACCGGTACGTGGACAAGGAGTGGGATCCGTACAGCATCCGCCGCGGCGGCCTTTCCGCGCACATCTTCTGGCTCTTCTACAAGGAACCGTCGGAGCGCTCGTACGACAACGTGCCCGACCTCTCCGGCAACCGCATGGTGGTCTGGCAGTACCGGTGGTCGCACGTGATCGGGATCGTCGCCGGCCTCGGAATCCCGACCGCGATCGGCGCTCTGTTCGGAAGCCCGCTCGCGGGACTCCTGTGGGGCGGATTCCTCCGAATCGCCCTCATTCACCACACGACGTTCCTCGTGAACTCGGTCGCGCACCTCTACGGCACCCGGCCCTATACCGAGGAGAACTCGGCGCGGGACAACGGCCTCCTCGCTTTTTTCACGAACGGCGAGGGGTACCACAACTTCCACCACAAGTTTCCGGCGGACTTCCGTAACGGCGTGCGGTGGTGGCAGTGGGATCCGACGAAGTGGCTCATCGCGTCGCTGCATTTCGTGGGGCTTGCGCGCGACCTGAAGGCGACCCCCCGGGCGGTCATCGAGAAGTCGCGCCTTCGGATGAACCTGGCGAAGGCGGAAGAAAGGCTCGTGTCCGCGCCGACGGAGATCGGCGTCGCGGTGCGGCTGCGGATGGAGAGGGCGCACCATGCCCTCGACCGCGCCGCCGCCCTCTGGCACGAGATGGACGAACGCCGGCGCGAGATGCTCGTGCGCGGCCGGTTGAGATCTTCCGAGCTCGCCCGAAGCCTGGACTCGGCCATTCGCGAGTACAAGTCGTCCATCGGGGTCGCCCGGCGAGAGTGGCGCCAGGCGGCGAGGATGCTGTCGAAGCTGCCGGAAGGCGTATAGCCAGGGTTTTCAGTTCTCAGTTCTCAGTTCTCAGTTTCTCATCGGGAGCCGAGAGCTGACAGCCGACAGCTTCAGGCAGTACTCTCCGCCGATGGCGCACTTTGCTTCGTCCCCTCGCCGCGTGGCGATCGTCGCCGGGGTCCGGACTCCTTTTGCCCGGTCGGGCACCTCGTTTGACGACGTGACCGCCGTCGAGCTGGGCGGCATGGCCGTGAAGGAGCTGGTGGCGCGCCAGGACCTGGATGGGAACGCCGTCCAGGAGCTCATCTACGGGACCGTGGTTCCGTCGGTGGCCCGCCCCAACATCGCCCGCGAAGTGGTCTTCGAGTCAGGCCTGCCCATGCACGTGACGGCGTCGTCCGTCGTGATGGCCTGCGCCTCTTCAAATCGCGCCATCACGGACGCGGCGGAGCGAATCGCGCTCGGGCTCGCCGACGTCGTCATCGCCGGGGGATCGGAGTGCCTCTCGGACATCCCCGTCCTGTTTTCGAGGAAGTTCACCCGCCGCCTGATGCGCCTCTCCAGATCGAAGTCCGCCGGCGCCAAGGCGGTGGGATGCGGGAGTGCTGGCCGCGGAGACCTTTCCCGTGCCGATCCCGCCGAAGTACGAGGGGATGGAGACGACCGACAACAACATCCGCCGCGACAGTTCCCTCGAGCAGATGGCGAAGTTGAAGCCCGTGTTCGACAGGGAGTACGGCAGCGTGACGGCGGCGAACTCCTCGCCGCTGACCGACGGCGCCTCTGCGGTGCTTCTCATGTCGGAATCACGCGCGAAGGCCGAGGGCCGGCGTCCCCTCGCGTTCCTGCGATCGTGGGCGTACTCGGCGCTCGACCCCTCGGACCAGCTTCTGCAGGGTCCGGCCTACGCGGCGCCGATCGCGCTCGATCGCGCGGGCCTCCGGCTGTCGGACATGGGCCGTGTCGAAATGCACGAGGCGTTCGCCGCGCAGGTCCTGTCCAACCTCCAGGCATTCGCGTCGGCCGCGTTTGCGCGCGAGAAGCTCGGACGCGCGGAGCCTCTCGGCGAAGTCGATCCGATGATCCTGAACATGTACGGAGGCTCGATCGCCATCGGCCACCCCTTCGCGGCGACGGGTGCGCGGATCGTCACGACGCTCGCGAACGAGCTCGTCCGGTCAGGCAAGCAGTTCGGACTCCTGACCGTCTGCGCCGCCGGAGCGCTCGGCCATGCGATGGTGCTGGAGAACGCCTCGAACTAGTTCTTCCGCCGCTGCCCGCTCGCGATCCTCCGCGTTGCGGCTACTTGCCTCGAGCCGCCGTCGGACTTTCTCCGGCGGACTTCATCCCCATCCACCGGGCGAGGCGGCTGCCCGTTTTGACCGCGAGCGGCGGATCTTCGTTGGCGAGGACGATCGCGACCAGTGAGCCGTCGGCGTTGTACTCGAGAAGCGCGTTGCTTCCGGGCGCGCCGCCCGCGAAACCGCCTGCCGCCGACCGCCCGCCCGGCGGGCGGCCCGGCTCCGCGAGAGAGAGGGCGCCCTTCTTGACCGCCATCGCGAACTTGAGAAGGTCGCCGGCGGTCGAAAACCCGCCGCCGGCGGAGCTGCCCCGGCCGGGCTGAAGAAAGACGTTCGAATGGCGCGCGTCCGACGAGCCGGACCCGCCCCCCAGGTGCCGCGTGTACCCGACGGCGCGGCGGGGCGTGATCTCATCGGTCGCGAACAGTCCCGTGTCGTTCATGCCGGCCGGAAGAAAGACCGCCTCGCGCACGAACTCGCGATAGTTCTTTCCCGTGACTTTCTCGATGATCAATCCGAGGACGACGTAACCCGCGTTGGAGTATTCACGCCCCTTCCCCGGCTCGAAGAGCAGCGGCCTCGTTTCGAACAGGGCGAGATAGTCGGAGAGCTCCTGGATCCGGTCCTTGGGCGTCGCCGAGTACGCGGGCCCGAAGATGTCTCCGAGACCCGACGTCATGTCGAGCAGCTGGGCGACGGTGATCCGATCCGCGGACGGGATCTTCGTCGAGGGAAGCCACTTCGCGACCGTGTCGGAGTAGGAGAGCCGCCCGTCGTGAACCAGCCCCGCGATGGCGGCGCTCGTAAAGAGCTTTCCGATCGACGCCACGTTGAAGCGGGTGTCGAGGGTGTTCGGCACCTGAAGCTCCCGGTTGGCGAAACCGTAAGCCTTCTGGAAGAACGGAGATCCGTTCCGTGCCAGAAGAACCACCCCGGAGAACTGGTCCGCCGACGCGAGCCTGTCGAGCCACTCGCCCGCGGCGGAGGCCACCTCCGCGTCGGACGATTTCGCGTCTTCCGCCGGAGAGCCCTCGCGGGCCTCGCCGGGTCCTTCCGCCTCCACGCGCATCGAGCGGATCCCGCGCGCGCCGGAGCCGGCGAGCTCCAGGCTGACGGTCAGGGTCTCGCCCGTTTTCACGGACCGCGCGAGAAAGGAGACGGCGCCGCCCCGCGCCGGCAGCATCCGGATCCATTCGAGACGTCCGAGAGTTGCCGCCATACCGCGGATCCGTTCCACCCGCTTTTCCGCCGGAAGCTCGGCGAGGGCGGCGGAATCGAATTGGGTCTCGACGAAACGCCGGACGGACGCTTCGTCTGGAGACTCCAGTGTGGCGAGAAGCGCGCGCACGCGTCTCCCCGCCGGTGTATCGGGCACTCCCGCGTCGTGCGCGGCCGATGCCGGCGGCGGCGCGGGCCGCTGGCCGACCGCGACCGGGCCGCAGATTCCGAAGGTGAGAGCAAAGAGAACGGGCGTCGCCTTCATCGCGTCTCCTTTCGCGCCGGGACCGGCGCCGAATCTTCCCGAACGAAGGTCTCCGACCGCCCGTCGGCCCGTTCGAGCAGCAGGCGCGCGGGTCTCCCGGACGAATCGAGCTCGAACGTCGCCCGGGTCTGTTCGTCCCAGGAGAACGTGTCCCGCCCGAGCGGAACGAGCGCGCGGGCCCGGGCCGTCGCCGTGCGGCAGACGAGTCCTCCGTCCTCGACCGTGATGGACCTCTCTCCATAGCGCCCGGCGTATTTCCGAAGCTCGGCCGGGGTCGGGAGCGTCCTGTTCCGCGCGGCCTCGGTCCGCTCGAGCGCCCACGCCAGCTCCCGCCGGCGTGTCGGATCCGGGGCCCGGTCGATGAGCCGCCGGAGCGCCGCCGCGTGCGCCGCGGGGAGCGCCTCTCCGGCGGGCACCCGGACGTCCGGCTGAACGCCGTCCCCCTCCCACCCTTTCCCCGTCCGCGGATGGATGGGACGGGCGACGGAAACGGAGAGAACGAGGCTCTCGCCGATCGGCATCATCACGTTGTTGTGCCCGGCGCCGGCCGTTCGCTCGCCGACGACCGTGGCGCGTCCGAACTGCTGGAGAAGGTAGGCAAAAGACTCGCCCGCCGAAGCGGTGTTCGGGCCGACGAGGATCCACAGATCGGTGTCCGGCATGCGCCGGCCGGGAAGATCCTCGACGGTGTACTCGGTCGTCTTCTGGTCCATCGGCCGGTCGTATCGCGAGAAGAGCGCGCGGCGTTCGGGGCCGAAGAAGTAGCTCGCCAGAAAGGAGACGATGTCGGGCGCGCCGCCCGGGCACTGGCGAAGGTCCACGAGCACCGCGTCGGAGGCGGCGAGAAATGCCATGGCCGCCGCCGCGGTGTCGCGCGACGCGGCGAGCGGGACGAATTCCCGTATGTCGAGGAGGCCGACGTTTCCATCCAGGCGCTCGACCGACCTGAACCCGAAGTTCGACCGGCGCTGGAGGTCCGCGGACCCCGGGTCGCGCGGCCCGGCTTCCCGGCGAATCCGCGCCGGTCCGTGCCCCCCGTCGCCCTCCGGAGAAGCCGGACCCTCCCGGATCACCGTCCGAATCCCGCCTCCCCCGGTGTTGGCGGGGCCCGCCCCGCTCTCCACCCCGCGAATGACCGGCCCGCCCGAAGAGGACGGACCGACGCGGACCGAGAGATGCCTGTCCTTTCCGATCTCCTGCAGGTCCCGGCTCAGAAGGTCGGCGAGCCGTGACGCGTTTCCCGCCCGGTCGTAGGCCCCCGCACCGGCCCGCGCCCGCAGGGAGTCCGCGATCCGTTGGCCCGCATCGGGATACACGTACATCGAGTCGACCGTGTCGGCCGCCGTGTTCACGATCTCCCGGACGCGCGCGGCGTCGAGAGCCGCCGCTTCCGTGTCCGCCGCAAGGGCAGCCGCCGGGAACGCGATAACGATCGCCGCGGCGAGCGCCGCGGGGGCGCCGATAAATCCCGCTTTCCACCTCTTCGTCATGATCGGACCTCCTTCGACCAGACCGACTCTAGGGATCCCGCATGACGTGCTTATGACGAAGACCATCGCTCCGAGAAAGTGGTCGATAGCGGAGTCTCCGTCCGGTTGACGTTCGAAAACGGACGACCGACAGCAAACAGCTGAGAGCTGACAGCTAGCTTTGGCTCTCTTCCGTTTCCGCCGGGAGCGTGAACGCGAATCGCGCTCCCTTTCCCGGCGCGCTCTCGACTCGCGCGTGTCCGCCCTGGGCCTCGACCAGCTGGCGGACGATCGCGAGTCCCAGCCCCGTTCCGCCGGAGTGGCGGGCACGCGACGGGTCCGCGCGGTAGAAACGATCGAAGACGTAGGGCAGATGCTCGGCGGCAATTCCGCAGCCGGTGTCGGAGACGAAGATCTCGACCTGCGATCCGTGCCGCGCCGCTTCGAGGGTGATCCGTCCGCCGGGCGGCGTGTGTGTCAGGGCGTTCGAGAGCAGGTTCCCGAGGATCTGAGCGAGTCGCGTAGGGTCCGCGCGAACGGCCGGGACGCCGTCCGCGGGGACGGCCGAGACGGCCACGCCCGCGCGTTGCGCCCGCGACGCGACCGCGGCCGCCGCGGCGTCGAGCGCCGCAAACGTGTCGACCCGTTCGGGGCGCAGGCCGAGCTGACCCGTATCCGCGGCGGCGAGGTCCTGGAGGTCGTCGACGAGCCTTTCTAAGAGAAGCACGTCCTCGTGGAGCGAGTCGACCATCGGGCCGTCGGCCGAGACGAGACCGTCCTGGATCGCCTCGATCTGCGCGCGGATGTTCGTGAGCGGCGTGCGAAGCTCGTGGGCGACGTCATGCACGAGGGCGCGGCGCAGGGCCTCGTTTCGAGAGAGGGCCTCCGCCATCGCATCGAAGGATCGGGCGAGCTCGCCGATCTCGTCGCGGGAGGAGACGTTCACCCGGCGGCTCAGATCTCCCCGCTCCATGTCGCGGGCCGCCGAGGTCAGCGCTTCGATCGGTCCGAGCACCCGGCGCGCCACCGCCGCCACCAGAAGGAGCGCCGCGACGCCGGCCACCGCGACCGCCCCCGCGAGCCATCGGTTCAGGGAGCGGATCACGTCCGGGGACCCCGCGGGTTCCGGGTCGAGAGAGAACGCTCTGCCGACGGTGACCCCCCGGGAGTCTGTCAGGGTCACGCCGGGGACCTGAAGGAGGAGCATTCGCCGCTGGACGCCGCCGGCCCACTCGATCCGGATTCCTCCTCCCGGTTCCTCGCGGATACGGGCCCGGGTCAGGGCGGGGGAACGGCCGACGAGCCGGCCCCCGGCGTCCAGGATGAAGATCTCCCGGCGAAGGGAAGTCGACGCGCGGGCTGCCGCGGCGTCGCCGGCCGTCCAGCTTCCGGCCCGCCGGTAATCCTCCTCGAGGATCCGGCGCAGAGTCGGGGCGAAGGTGTCGTGCCGCGCGATGACCACGTTCTCGAACCGACGGAACTCGACCCGCGTCTGGCGGCTGGACACCAGAACGAGCGCGCCGAGAACGATCGCGAGCACCGCCGCCGTCGTCGCGAGCAGCCGGAATCTCAGGCTGCGGATCACGCGGGCTCGTCGGCGAGCTTGTAGCCGATGCCGAAGACGGTCAGGAGGAGCGGTTCGCCGCGCGGGTCCTCGATCTTCCGGCGCAGCCGCATGACGTGAGCGTCCACGGTCCGGTCGAGCCCGTCGTAGGACGGCCCGAAGGCGCGCTTCACGAGCTCCTCCCGGGTGAAGGCCCGGCCGGGGGAGCGCGCGAGAGCGGCCAGGATCGCAAACTCCGCCGGCGGCAGAAGCACCGCGCGGCCGCGAATCGACGCCTCCCGGCGGTCGAGGTCGACGACGACGTGGCGCGTCCGCAGAACCCCTTTCGCGTCGGCGTCTTCCCGCCGGGACCTGCGGAGTACGGCCCGGATCCGCGCGACGACCTCGCGAGGGGAGAACGGCTTCGTGACGTAGTCGTCGGCGCCCAGTTGGAGTCCCCGGAGCTTGTCTTCCTCGGTCGTGCGCGCCGTGAGCAGGACGATCGGAACGTCCGACTCCGACCGGAGCGCCCGGCAGACGGCGAGTCCGTCGATCTCCGGAAGCATTCCGTCCAGGACGATGAGGTCCGGCCTCAGTTCCCGCGCCAGGCGGAGTCCGGCCGAGCCGTCGGCCGCTACGTTCACCTCGAACCCCCCATGCTCGAAGTAGAGACGCAGCGTCGCCGCGGTTTTGGGCTCGTCCTCGACGATCAGGATGCGGATCGGAGCGGCAGCCCGGGACATCCGGCCAGTCTACGGCCGCGCGATGACCGCGCTATGACGATCGGCCCCCCGAGCTCCTAGCCGGTGAGTCCTTTGATCGCGTCCGTGATCCGCTTCTTCTGCGTGTCGGGGGCCATCTGGAGCGCGCGCGTGTACGTCTCGATCGCGAGCTTCCTGTCGCCCTTCGCCGCATACGCCTCGGCCAGGCTGTCGTACACGTTCCAGGAGCCCGGATGGTCCTTCACGTTCTTCTTGAAGATGCCCACGGCCTCATCGACTTTCTTCTGGCCGAGAAGCTGGTAACCATACGCGTTCATGTCGACCTCGGTCGCGAGTTTGAGCGACTTCTCGCGCAGCGCCTCGGCGGCCTTCAGGTCTCCCTTCTTTTCCAGCAGGCCCGCCTTGATCCGAAGGTTCTGGAAATTTTCGTTGAGGGCGAGCGACTGATCCGACCACGCGAGCGCTTCGTCGACGTTGCCGTCGTTTCGAAGCGACCACGCCGCGGCCTGGTTCCAACCCTGCCACGAGAAGCGGGGAAGCCCGCGGAGCTGCTCCCGGATGCTCGCGAGCGTCACCGCCTTCGAATCTGTGGAGACGATGAACGGCACCTCGAGCTTTTCCCAGTGGAGAACGACGGTCGTCGAGTCCGCCGTCGGATCTTCGAACCGGAAACTCAAACGCTCGGCGAACTCGGCAGGCCGGGTCTTCGCCGGGATCCGCGCCGCGTCCTCTTTCGGGTCGTAGCTGAAGCTGCCCCAGGCGTTGTGCTGGTTGGAGAAGGCGACGATCCAGTCCCCTTCCGACGGGATCATGTGGAGCCCGTACGTCCCGGCGGCCAGCGGCTTGCCCCCTGCGGACACAGGGGTCGAGAAGGAGATGGTCGTGTTCTCGTTCGCGCCGGCACGCCAGACGGAGTCGTAGGGGACGAGGCCGCCCCAGATCTTCCGCTCGTTGACGGCGGGCCGGTGGTACGAGATCACGATGTCGGTCAGGCCAACGCGCTGAGTCACAGAGGCTTTCGGGCTCGCATCGGGAAGCGTCAGCGGCGCGGGCTGGGCAACGGAGGCGGCGGCCGCGGCGAAAAGGAAGGCGATCGCGGAAAAGACGCGCGGGCTCGACAGTCTCATCGGTCCTCCTGGTTCGAATGGTTTTGTGGTGTTTACGGAACGGAGGGGCGGGAGTTTCGCCGGGGATAGGATGCTTCCGGGATGCGTGTCGGGGGTCCGCCAGCTCGGCCGCTCGTTCTTTTCGACGGGGATTGCGGTTTCTGCCGCGCGTGGATCGCGCGCTGGGAAGAGCGCACCGGCGACCGGGTTCAATACGCTCCGTCGCAGGAGCGCGGGGCGGAGTTTCCGGAGATCCCGGCGTCGGATTTCACGCGATCCGTCCAGCTCGTTCTGCCCGATGGCGAGGTCCTCTCGGGAGCTCGCGCGGTGGCGAAGGCCCTCGATCTGGCGGGAACGCGCTGGCCGCTCCGGGTCTACCACCACGTGCCGCTGGCCGCGCCCGCCTCCGAGGCGGCGTATCGCGTGATCGCCGGACACCGCAACGCCGCGTCCCGCGTCACGAAGGCGCTCTGGGGCGACAGTGTCGACGCCCCGCATTTCGGAATGTCGACCGTCGTCTTTCTCCGGCTTCTCGGCCTCGTGTTTCTGGCCGCCTTCATCTCCGTCTGGTTCCAGATCGAAGGCCTCATCGGATCGCGGGGGGTCCTGCCCGTCGGCGCGTTCCTGGCGTGGGTCCGATCCTCGACGGGGGCCGAGCGATACTGGCTTCTCCCGACGCTCGCCTGGGCGGCGTCAAGCGACGCAGCTCTGCACGTCTTCTGCGCCGCCGGATCCGCTCTCTCCCTCGTGCTCGCCTTCGGGTTCTTTCCGATCCCGTGTCTGGCGGCGCTGACGGCCCTCTATCTCTCGATCTCCGTCGCGGGTCAGACGTTCTTCGGGTTTCAGTGGGACTTCCTGCTGGTCGAGACCGGATTTCTCGCCCTCTTTCTCTCTCCTTTCACGAAACGCCTCCGCGCGGCCGAAACGTCTCCGCCCCCCGCCGCGCTGTTTCTCCTGAGGTGGCTGCTCTTCCGCCTGAACTTCTCCTCGGGCGTCGTGAAGCTCGCGAGCGGCGACCCGACGTGGCGCGATCTGACGGCGCTCTCGTACCACTACGAGACGCAACCGCTGCCGCCGTGGACCGCCTGGTCCATGCACCAGCTTCCCGGCGGCTTTCAGAAGGTTTCCACGATCCTTCTCTTCTTCGTGGAGCTCGGCGTCCCGTTTCTGATCTTCGCTCCCCGGCGCCTGCGCCTGGCCGCCTTCACGCTTCTCGTCGCGCTTCAGATCACAATCGCCGCGACCGGCAACTACGCCTTCTTCAACGTCCTGTCCGCGCTTCTCTGCCTGCTCCTGCTCGACGATCGCGTCTTCGCGAGGATCTCCCGCCGTCCGCTTTCCGGCCCGGCGACGCGCACAGAACGGCAGGCGCGGCGATGGCCTCGCGCCGTGGTCGCGGGCCTCGCGATCTTCGTTCTCCCCGTCAGCCTCCTGCACCTCGGCGTGCCGATGCCCGCCCCGGTCGTCGTCGCGGCGCGCGCCGCCGCGCCCCTCCGCCTCGTCAACGGCTACGGTCTTTTCGCCGTGATGACGACGCGGCGCCAGGAAATCGTCGTCGAGGGCAGCGCCGATGGTCAGACCTGGCTGCCCTATGAGTTCCTCTGGAAACCGGGAGACGTGAGGCGGCGCCCGGGATTCGTCGCCCCGCACCAGCCGCGCCTCGACTGGCAGATGTGGTTCGCGGCGCTGGGTGATTACGACGCCAGCCCCTGGCTCGCGTCTTTCGAGGAGCGCCTTCTAGAGGGGTCTCCTGAGGTGCTGGGGTTGCTCGCCCGGAATCCCTTTCCGGGCCGGCCGCCCCGGTTTCTGCGGGCGCGCCTGTGGGACTACCACTTCACGGACCGGGCGGCTCGCCGGATGACCGGCGCCTGGTGGAGGCGCGAAGAGGCGGGCCAGTTCGGTCCGATCCTGGAGCGGAAATGAGCCGGGCGGACGCCCTCGTCATCGGCGCCGGCGCGGCGGGTCTTTCCGCGGCGCGCGACCTCTTCGCCGCCGGTTTGTCCGTGATCGTTCTCGAAGCGAGGGACCGGCCGGGCGGCAGGATCGCGACCGTCCAGGTCCGTCGTGGCCGGTCCCGATCGAGCTCGGGGCCGAGTTTCTGCACGGCGCGGCGCCGGACACCGTGGCGATCCTGCGCGCCGCCCACGTTCCCCCGATCGCGCTTCGAGACGAACATTGGAAACCGGCCGGTCGGGGGCGGTGGAAGGCGGTGCCCGGGATCTGGCAGACCATGGACGCGATCACGTCACGCATGCGCAACAAGGGCAGGGATCGCAGCGTCCGCGAGTTTCTCTCCGCGCAGAAGTGCCTGTCCTCGCAGCAGCGCTGGCTGCTGCTTTCACTCGTCGAGGGCTACCGCCCCGGCGGCGTGGGGGCCCGGGAAGCGCTGGCTCGGGCGGTGGCTGGAACTCTCTTCTTCGCGGGTGAGGCCACCGATCCGGAGCAGAACGGAACTGTCGCGGGAGCTCTCGCGAGCGGGCAGCGGGCGGCGGCGCAGGTGGTGCGGGCGCTCGGGCGGGGGCGCGGTAGGCGGTAACGCGATTCAGGCGGGAGGGAACGGGGCCGCGAATCGGGAATCGGGAATTGACCGCGACTTTTCTTTTGACGGCGTCGGAGCCACCGTCACCTTTCGTAACGAAGAACGGGGCACCATCCGCCGCCGGGAGGGGATGGACGACCGGAGCTCCCGCCCGACGGCCCGTCTTAAGTGGCTTCGCTCCAGTGGAATCGGGCCGGTCCCCCGGGCGGGTGCGGTGGGGGCTGGCCCGCAGAGCATGCGGTTTGCAACTTCATCGCGCATGAACATCGCGGGAGGACGGACCGCTCAGAGCGTCGGCTTTCGGGCAAACGAGATCCGCCGGATGGACATGGGGACCGGCCTCGCGGGCAACCGCGTGCGCTGCGCCGTCAGCCTCTCCGGAACCGTCGACGAGACGTGGCGCAAGTGTTTCCGCGCCGTTCAGCTCGAAGACACGGGATTCTTCCGTTTCCGTCTCGAGATGGGGAGCAACACGATCACGTTTCTCGTCAGCGAATCGCGCGGCGGCGAGCTGGCCTCGGAGCTGAAAACCCTCGCCTACCTGCTCGACGCGGCGAACAGCCTGGCTCGAACCTAGCCCGCGCCGCGTCCTCGCGAAAGGACGTCGCGTCGTACCCGGGCGCATGCCCCAAGCGCGCAAACAGGCGAAAAGGCATGCCTGGTGCGGAGCGATCATGGTCCTTCCGTCCTACCCATTCTTTTTCTGGAACTCGCGCATGAACGAAACCAGAACGTTCACTCCCACGACAGGGAAGGCGTTGTAAATCGAGGCCCGAATTCCTCCGACGGAACGGTGTCCCTTGAGACCGTCGAGACCCTGCGCCGTCGCTTCCGCGACGAACCTTTTTTCGAGGTCCTCGGAGGGCAGGCGGAACGTGACGTTCATTTTGGACCGGCTCCCCGGGCGAGCATGCGGCCGGAAGAAGCCTCCCGAGCCGTCCATCGCGTCATAGAGGAGGCCGGCCTTCTCGGCGTTGCGCCGGCCGATGCCCTCGAGACCTCCCTCTCCGAGCAGCCATTTCATGACGAGCCGCATGACGTAGATCGTGAACACGGGAGGCGTGTTGTAGAGCGATCTCTCCTTCGCGTGCGTGTTGTAGTCGAGCATGGTGGGAAGTCCCTTCGGGCTTCTCGCCAGCATGTCGTCCCGGATGATCACGACGGTCGCGCCGGCGGGAGCGAGGTTTTTCTGGGCTCCCGCGTAGATCAACGCGTAGCGCGAGACGTCGATCGGACGGCTGAAGATGTCCGACGAGGCGTCCGCCACCAGAGGAAGACCGGCGGATTCCGGCTCCTTCTCCCATTCCGTTCCGAAGATCGTGTTGTTGGTCGTGAAGTGAAGGTACGCGGAATCCGGGTCGATCCGGATCTCGGATGCCTCCGGGATCCGGGAGAAATTTTCCGATTCCGTCGAGCCCGCGATCTGGACCGTCCCGACTTTCTGCGCCTCTTTCACCGCCTTCTTGGACCACGAGCCCGTCAGGATGTAGTCCGCCTTACCGCCCACCGGAAGGATGTTCATCGGCACCATCGAGAACTGGAGCGAGGCGCCGCCCTGGAGAAACAGGACCTGGTAATTCGAAGGGATGTTCGCGAGGCGCCGCATGTCGGCCTCGCAACCTTGAATGATTTCGTCGAAGGCCTTCGAGCGGTGGCTGATCTCGAGGATGGACATGCCGACGCCGGGCAGCGCGAGCAGGTCGCGCTGAGCCTCCTCGAGAACCGCCTCGGGAAGGACCGCCGGACCCGCCGCGAAATTGAAGATGCGCGAGGTCATGTTTCCCTTTCTCTCAGACGGCGAGCAGCGCCACCTCGATGATGTCCCCTGTGCTGCGGCGGATGTTTTCGAGAACCGAGTCCGAGGCGGGCTGATCCAGCCGGACGCGGGCGACGGCCGCGCGGGCGCCATCGAAAACGATGTTCTCCGTCTCCTGCACGTTGATACCGGCTTCCTTCAGCGCGTCGAAGACGGCGGCGAGAACGCCGACGCGGTCGAAGTGACGGACCACGAGGAGGTGCGTTGCCGGCGAGGAACGAGCGAGGTTGACGACGTTCGGGGCGCGGCCAGTGGCCGCGTATTCGCGGACGATGCGCACCGTCTCCGCGGAGATCGCTTCCTGCGCCTGGTCGGTCGAGGCGCCGATGTGGTGGGTCCCGATCACGCCCGGAAGCTGGAAGATCGGGTCGTCGACCTCCCCTGTTCCGCCGGCCGGCTCGCCGGCGAAGACGTCCAGGCCCGCGCGAATACCCTTTTCGCGGATCGCGCGTTCGAGGGCTGGCTGGTCCACGACCTCGGCCCGCGACGTGTTGATGAAGAAGGCCCCGGGCCGCATGGCCTCGAAGAAGTCCGCGCCGACGAGTCCGCGCGTCTCGGGCTTCAGGGCCAGATGGATGCTGACGATGTCGGCGCCTCGGGCGACGTCAGCGGGGGAGGCCGCGCGCTCGACCCCCAGCTCGCGGGCGGTCTCGGCCGTGAGGCTGCGGCTCCAGGCGATGACCGGCATTCCGAAAGTGCGCGCTCGCGGGATCATCTCGCGGCCGATGCCGCCCGTCCCGAGGATGCCGAGCGTCCTTCCGAAGAGGCCTTTCGCCTTGCTGTACTCCTTCTTGTTCCACGTCCGGCCGCGAAGGTCCGCGGCGTTCTCCGTGACTCTCCGGTCGAGCGACAGAATGAGGGCGAACGCCAGCTCGGCGACGGCGACGGAGTTTTTTCCCGGACAGTTGGCGACGTAGATGCCCCGCTCGGAGGCGGCCTCGACGTCGATGGTGTTGTACCCGGCGCCGGCGCGGATCACGAGGGAAAGGCGGCCCGCCTCGAGCATCGGCCGCGTCACTTTCGTCGAACGGACGACCAGGATTTCCGCGCCCGAGTCCGCGATGCGGGCCGCGAGGGCGTCGTCCTTCAGGTCCGGCTCGTAGAGCACCTCGGACCCGCCGGCGGCGAGCCCGTCGAGTCCTGACTTCTCGAACTTGTCCGCGACCAGCACTTTCATCGCGGCGATTCTAAACTCACCTTCCTGCCTCTCAGATCTGATGCACCAGCAACCCGTCTCGGAGCTTGGGCTCGAACCACGTCGACTTCGGCGGCATGATCTCGTTGGCGTCCGAGACGGCCATGAGCTGCTCGAGGGAGACCGGGTACAGAGAAAAAGCGGCCGCGGCCGCGCCGGAGTCGACGAGGCGCTGAAGCTCGGCCGTTCCCCGCCCGCCCCCCACGAAGTCGATCCTCTTGTCGGTGCGGATGTCGCGCACGCCGAGAATGGGAGACAGGACCTCGTCCTGAAGGACG
The DNA here is from genome assembly GCA_020199905.1 of Acidobacteriota bacterium. Taxonomy (GTDB): domain Bacteria; phylum Acidobacteriota; class Thermoanaerobaculia; order UBA5066; family Gp7-AA6; genus JALYUA01. Next base: position 35,175 of record JAIVJS010000084.1, on the reverse strand, counting down.
GTCGCATCGAGGGTGTCGCTGTTCGCTTCGCGCGGCACGAGTCCGTACCAGCGCCCGGCGAGATAGATGGCGAATTCGCCGCGCCGCGCGGGTTCCGCGGGAGCGTTTTCGACGACCGTGAATTTCTTCCCGACTTTCCTCAAGAGCTCTTCCGGCGACAGATCGTTCAGATCCCGGACGATGCGGTTGTAGGGGAGGATCCGGACCTGGCTCGCCGGGAAGAGGACCGTCAGGAAGTAGTCGAACTCGTTCAGCCCGGCCCGGTCGGCGGGATTCAGCGAGCGGAAATGCGCGCGCGCCCGGCTTGCGCTCGCCGCCCGATGATGGCCGTCGGCGATGTAGAGACGCGGCACGTCCCCGAACGCCTGAACGAGAGCGCGTCCGGGATCCTGTCGCATGCGCCACAGGGTGTGCCGCACGCCATCCTCGGATTGAAAGTCGTACAGGGGCGAATCGCGCTTCGACTCCTCGACGAGCGCCCCGGCGGAGGGGACGTCCCGGTACGTCAGAAAAACCGGCCCCGTCTGGGCCTTGAGCGCGATCATGTGCCGGGTGCGATCGTCCTCCTTGTCCCGCCGCGTGCGCTCATGTTTGCGGATCACGTCGGAGTCGTACTCGTCCATCGAGCAGCAGCCGGCAATCCCCGTCTGTTCGTGGCCGTTCACGCTCAGCCGATAGGTGTAAAGAGAGGCCTCTCCTTCCGAGACGAGCGGCGCGTCGCGTTTCAGAATCTCGAAGTTCTCCGCCGCCTTTCGGTAGACCGCGTCGGCGTGAGGGTCCGTGTCCGCCGGGAGATCGATTTCGGGCCGGGAGACGTGGAGGAAGGAGAGGGGATTCCCGTCGGCGAGGCGGCGGGCCTCCTCGGTGTTCACGACGTCGTAGGGAACGGCCGATACTCGGGCGGCGGACTGGGGCGAAGGGCGCAGCGCGAAAAAAGGATGAAGAGTCGCCATGGCGGGGATTCTATGGGACCGTCGTCAATCTGCCGCCTCGCGCGCGGCACGCCTTCGTGGCGCATCCCGACCAGCGTTACGGGACTCCTCGCCCCGGCGGCGCGGGACACAACGGCACGGTATCCAAAACCCGCGTCAGCACCGAGGAAAAGCGCACCGACCCATTCTGGAAAGATCGAAACCGGGGGCGAAAGAAGCCGTACCTCTTGCCGGAGGCCAGGGAGGTGCGCGATGCGTCCGATCGTCCTGGCAATCTTTTTCTCTCTCGTTTTTCTTTCAACGACTCCGGCGAACGGCAGGGGGCAGCCTGAGGCTTCCGGTGAAAAGCCGGCCTCGACCGTTCCGTTCGAGCCCTACTCCATCATCTCGCCCTGGGGCGTCGCCGTGGTTCCCGCCCGGCTCGGCCGGCTGACCGTTCCGGAGAATCGCGCGACCGGGTCTCCGCGGACCATCTCTCTTGCCTTCGTCCGGATTCCGAGCACGGCGCGAAGGCCAGGCTCGCCGATCGTGTGGCTCGCCGGCGGGCCGGGCTGGTCGGGAACGGCGGACATCGAGACGCCCCTGCTGAGGCTTCTCCTCGAGCTGCGCGTTCTCGGAGACGTCATCGTGCTGGATCAGAGGGGCACCGGCCTGTCGGCGCCGCGCCTCGATTGTCCGGGCCGGATCGACTTTCCCCGGGACGTCCCGCTCGACCGGCCCAGGGCCCTCGCCGGTCTCGAGGCGGGAGCGAAGGCGTGCGCCGGGCACTGGCGGTCGCGAGGCGTCGACCTGTCCGCGTACAACACCCGGGAGAGCGCCGAGGACCTGGAAGACCTGAGGCGGGCGCTCGGCGCCGATCGGTTGAGGCTCCTCGCGGGAAGTTACGGCACCCATCTGGCGCTCGCCGCGATTCGAGCACACGGTCCCCGAATCGAAAACGCCGCCCTGATCGGCGTCGTGGGCCCGGACCATCTTCGCCGGGTTCCATCGTCGACCGAACGTCAGCTCGAAGAGATCGGTCGTCTGGTTCTCCGCGAGCCCGGGCTGGCGGCGCGGATCGTGGACCTGAAGGGACTCGTTCGCCGGGTGCGCGACCGTCTCGACTCCCGTCCGGTGACCGTCGAGCTCGAGACGCGGGAGGCGGGGCGGGTGGCGGTCGCCGTCGGGAAGTTCGATCTGGAGTGGTACGCCCGGGGCCTGCTCTCCTCCCGCGAGACGATCGCGCGGCTGCCGGCGGTGTCCGCCGCGATGGACGGCGGCGACTTTCAGGAGCTCGGAGCAGCGGCGCTCGCATGGCGTTCGAGTCCGATTCCCCCGGCGTCCGTCTTCACCATGCGCTGCGCTTCGGGGGCATCGCGGGATCGCGCGGCGCGCATCACGGCGGAACGGGAAGCGGCGATTCTTGGCGATGCCTCCGATCTCGCGGAAGAGCGGATCTGCCGGGCATGGGGCATCGAGCCGCTGCCCGAAGATTTCCGTTCGCCGGTGGTGTCGGACGTGCCGGCCCTCTTCGTGAGCGGCACTCTGGACGGCGACACCCCGGAAGCCAACGCGGAGGAGGTCGCCACGGGGTTTCGGAACGGATCGCGTCTCGTCATCGAGGGCGGCGCCCACGGGCTGCTGGCGCTGGAAGACCGCGGGGCCCGCGGCGCGCTCCTCCGGTTCTTCGAGACCGGCCGCGCCCGGCCGCAACGGCTTCCGATGTCGGCTCTGACGTTCGAAACTGTTCCCTCACCTCGGCCCGCGCTTCTGGCGGGCGGAGTTCGGGGTGGCATCGCGCTTTTTGGCGGGAACCCGTGAGGGAAGTTAAGAGTTGGAGTGAGAGCCGAGAGCTGACAGCTCGCTAGCGGGGCGCGGCAATCTCGTCGTATTCGGCGGGGTGCTCCCGGGCCACCCGGAGGACGAACCCCGAAGGGATGAGGGTGCGCAGGGCGCCGGGCGCCCGGAACGATCGAACGACTGTTCCTTCGATCGGGACCGTGCCGCCTCCCGGAGCATGGAGGATCGCGCGAAGCATCTTACCGATCCTGGGGATCCGCACGGTACGGACGAAGATGCCGCTCTTCGAGACGTCGTGCGTGAAACCCGTCGTCCGGGACAGCGTCGTGTCGAAATCGACGAGAAGCCGGCAGCGACGGCGCGGCGAATCCCTTTTTTCGCCCATCATGAGAGTCGTTTCTTCAAGAATCGGGCCAGATCGGGGACGGCGCCGGGGTGGTCCGTCGGTTGTACGATGATCAGAGCCGGTCGGGCACAGCCGGGCTGCCGGAGAGAGCGGCTCGCGGGGGCGGGACGGCCGGCCGCGCGCGCAAGAGCGGAAGGAAAGAAGCAGAGCGCTCCGTCGCGGAGCGCTCTGCGAATCGGCACCGCCAGCGACAGCCTAGAGGAGACCGGGCCGGCGGCCGCTCGAGGCAAGATTCTTCGCGATGGAGGCGATCGCCATCGTCCCGAGGACTTTCACCAGGGTCGGGTGCTGAGCGTAGAACCCCATCGCCTTGTGGAAGAGATCGGGTTGGTTCTCCTTCGCATACGTCGCGACCCGCGCGACATCCTGCGGCGTCGCCGATGCCGGGTCGGCCGCCACGCTGGGAGACGCCCCCAGGCTCCCGAGCAGGCCTGTCAGGCCGGCTCCTGAGCCGAGCCCTCCGAGAAGCGTGCCGAGGAAACTGCCTCTCTGCGAAGGCGTCATCTGCTGCGCGCTCTGTTCGATCTTGCGCTCCAGATGAGGGGTATCGAGCCGGCCGACGGCGGGCCCGATGACGGAAGCGAGCTCGTCCTGCGGGTAAGCGTTTGCGATTTCGTCGTAGTGCGCCCGCGCCTGCTCACGGTCGGGCGTCGAATCGCCCGTGTACTGGTTCAAGATGTTTCCGATCTGATCGACGATGGCCATGGGGAACCTCCTGGCTTGGAGGAGAGCAAAAGGCGAACCAGATCGCGGAATGTCTAGAAAAGCTCCGCGTGGAGGCTCCCGAGCCGTTCCTGGAGCTGGCGGCGGAGGCCGGCGCCGAGCGCGCCCGCCTCGAGCGCGCGTTCCAGAGAAGACGGCTCGACGGGGTGGAAATAGAGCAGGCGGATGAGGTCCGAGATCTTCAAAGGATTCGGGACGCGGTCGATTCTCTCGATCGCGTCACCGGCGCCAACGTCGCCTTCCTGAAGGACCCGGAGATAGAAGCCGAGCCGTCCGCTGGCGAGGAAGGCCTTCAAAAACCGCGCCGAGCCCACGCGGAGCCCGAGCTTGAAGCAGGGGCTGCGGGGTGTCGTGATCTGCACGCGGGCCGTCCCGATGCGGAACGCGTCCCCCAGGGCCACGTCGTCTTCCAGAAGACCCCGCGTCGTGAAATTTTCGCCGAAGTAACCGGGCGGGAGGGGCTCGTCCCTGCCGAGCTCCCGGGACCAGTAGGCGTTGTGCTCGGAGCTGTACGCGTACACGGCCTTCTCCGGCCCGCCGTGGTATCGGCGGTCGACCTGAACGTCGCCTTCGAGAGACTCGCGATGAAGCGGGATGCGTCCGGCGGCAGGCTCCTTGAAGATGCCGGATGGGACATCGCGTCCCCGGGCCCGCAGCCGTCCGGGCACCGCAAGATTGACCGAGAGCAGCCGGGGCGTCATGGTTCTTCGGAACTAGTCCGGGCAGGGCGCGAGGGATTCAAAGCCAGGAGGGACGAGACACATGGCGGACCAGGAAGCCATCGGGTTCGTGGGGCTCGGCAGGATGGGAGAGCCGATCGCGTGGAACCTGCTTCGAGCGGGGCATCCCCTGACGGTCTGGAACCGGACCCGGGGAAAGGGCGCCGCGCTCGTGGCGGCCGGCGCCCGCGAAGCCTGGGACCCGGCGGAGACGGGTTCGGCCGGCGGAATCGTCTTCACGATGCTCTCCGATGACCGCGCGCTCGAACAGGTCGTCGGAAGCCGCGGTTTTCTGGAGCGCCTCGCTCCCGGCGGCATCCACGTCTCCCTGAGCACGGTTTCTCCCGAGACGAGCCGCCGCCTGGCGGAGCGGCACGCCGGGGAGGGGAGCGCGTACGTCGCGGCCCCGGTCTTCGGGCGGCCGGAAGCGGCGGCGGCGGGCAAGCTCTGGGTTTGCCTGTCCGGGGAAGCGACCGCACGCGGCCGGGCCGTTGCCCTCCTTCGCGCCGTGAGCCAGGGACTCTTCGAGCTCGGAGACGATCCCGGCGCCGCGAACGTCGCCAAGCTCTGCGGAAACTTTCTGATCGCCGCGGCGATGGAGGCAATGTCGGAGGCGTTCACCCTCGGCGAGAAGAACGGGATCGATCCGAAGACGCTGGCGGATCTCTTCGGCCAGACCCTCTTCGCGTGTCCGATCTATCAAAACTACGGCAAGACGATCGCGGAGGGTCGGTTCACGCCCGCCGGCTTCGCGCTGCCGCTCGGGCTGAAGGACATGAGCCTCGTGCTCGCGACGGCGACGTCGTCGAAGACGCCGATGCCGGTGGCGAACCTGGTGCGCGACCGCCTTCTCACCGGCATCGCCAGAGGCCGGGAAGATCACGACTGGAGCGCGCTGTCGCTAGGCGCGCGGGAGGAGGCAGGGCTGACGCGGCGGCCGGAGCCGGAGGGGACGGGGAGTTAGGAGTTGATCTCCTCGAAGTACCCGTGGACCTTGCGCAGCGCGCCGCGATCGATGGACCGCCGGCGAAGCGACTCGCGAAGCAGGGACATCGCGGCGAAGCCCTCCGGCACCATCTTCAACTCGTCGATGATCGGAAGGGCGGCCCGAATCTCCCATTCCGCCTGCCGCTCCTGGCCGGTCTCGAGGAGCAGGTCCGCGATGACGAGATGGAGCGCGGCCACGTCTCCCTGCATCTTGAGCTCCAGAAGCTCCGTCTGTGCCGCCCGGTACGCCTGAAGAGCATCCTGAATCCGAGATTGCGACTGCAGGAGCTGCCCGACTCCCCAGTGAAGCTTCGAGAGAGCCACCTTGTCGCCGCTCGCGCGCAGAAAGGGTTCGGCCTCGACGACCAGCCTCAGGGATTGATCACTCTTTCCCATCTCGCAGTACATCTGGCCCAATGCCACGAAGACGGCGCCGAGAACACGCGTGCTCTTCAGCTCGCGCGCATCGGCGCAGACTTGCTCGAAAGCTTCCAGCGCTCGTTCTGTCTGGCCCGCTTCCCTCATCGCCGCGGCTTGAACGTACCGGCACTTGAGCGCGAGCTCTCTCGCGCCGGTTCGGTTGAAGCACTCCAGAATGGGCCCCGCCATCTCGAGGACCGCCACGAGATTGCGCTCCTCCATACAGAGCGCGAGTCTCTGATAGGAAACCCGAGCGGAATCTCCCGCGGAGTTCGCCGTCAGAAGAAACCAGCCTGCGGCATAGTCCAACCACTCACGACAGTTCTGACGCAGGGAGAGGACGCGGCAACAGCATCCCGCGATGAGCGCAAGCTCCCCGAGGTAGTACTCCCGTTCGTCGAACAGAAAACTTCCCCGGTCCGGCGGCAGATGAGAGATGAACGAGTACGCGAGTTTTGCGGCCTCGAGAACCTCGGCCGGGCCAGACTCGACTCGTCTGTCGAGCAGCTGACAGAGCGCGAGAAGCGTTTCCGCATGCTCGAGACGAAACTCTTCGATCCTGCGTTCCCGGTTTTCGGGAGGCGAGGCGAAATATTCATCGGCGAAGACGCGTGCCTCGGAGGTAGAGACCCCGGTGCAGGCCAACGGAAACGGAAGCAGATCCCCGCTCATGAGGGACTTCCGGCAAGTTGCATTCGATTCAGCAGAGCGAAAGCGACCTCTTCGGGCGGGGTCTGAAGAGATTCGGCGAAGCCGGTTTCGACGGGCAGTCCGCTATTGGTTTTGGTCACTTGCAAGGCGCGGGCGTACTTGCAGGCGACGAAGGCCAGTTGCTCGCGCAGGTCGGAGCTCGATGGAAGTTGACCGTTCGCTCGACGGCCGACGCGGTGAAACCAGATGGCGAGCGTGTCTTTGAACGTCTCCGCTTCGGAATCCGAAAATCCGTAATAGGAAACGAGGGCGGTGTGGATCATCGGCAGTGTTTCCTCGAGAACGAGGTACACGAGATCCGAACCGGTCTGTCTCTGGTTATCCATGGGGTTCGCTTACAGATTATCCTGCAAGCGACGCACCAAATCCCGTCATTCTCCGGCAGCGGTAACCCGACTGTTCGGAGGAGTTACGCTTAGACGGGAATTGGAATCGACAGCTTGATGACAAATTTCTGCTCTTTGTCACCACGATAGAGACGTTCATTGCGCTCGGTGTTCGTCTGCTCGGAGCGGGGTTCCTGGGGGACTTGAGCCGGGGCGTTCGTGTTGGCCATGGCCATGGACGGTCTCCTTTCAACAGAAGAGAATCGGAAGACGTTGGAAAAAGTGAATCACAACTGAATCTCGGTGTCAGTCCGGTTTTGTACAGGACACGCCATCCGCCGGCAGAGTAAGATCCCCTTCCGCTTAAGTCTTTTCAACACGGGAGGTTACCCATGCGGGCCGTCGTCCTTCTGGCCGTTTTCAGCGCTGCCTGCGTCGGTGCCGCGGGGGCTCAGGCTCCCGCATCCAGCCCCGAACGGACATCGGCGCCTCCCGCCGGCGATCGGATGGTCTCCTTTTCCGAGCGGACGAAAGACCTCAAACGACAGGACGGTTTCCTTCCGTACTACTGGGACGCCCGTCGCGGGCAGCTCCTTCTGGAAGTCTCCCGCTGGAATGAGGAGCTCCTCTACGGCTCCGGCATCGCCGGCGGCGCGGGGACTCTCGAGATCTCTCTCGACCGCGGCCAGCTCGGCGAGCTCGCGCTGTGTCGATTCGAGCGGGTGGGTCCGCGCGTCTTGCTCCACCAGCGGCAGGTCTCGCACCGCGGCGGCGCCGGCGATGCGGAGCGCTCGCGGGTCGTCACCGAATCGTTTCCGTCCGCGATCCTCGCCTCACTCCCGGTCGTCGCAGAAGACGGGGACCGCGTCCTCGTCGACGCGACGCCGTTTCTTCTCGCCGATACGCAGGTCCTTCCGCAATTGAAGGCGCAGAAGCTCGGCGACTGGCGGCAGGACGTCTCGCGCTCCGCCCTGAACTTCGAACGCAGCGGCGCCTTCCCGAAGAACACGGAGATCGAAGTCATCGCGACCTATACCGCCGAGAACCCGCCCCGAAGCCTGGCGCCGGTCCTTCCCGACGGCCACACGATGAGCCTCCGGATCCACCATACGTTTTTGAAGCTGCCCGAGCCCGGCTTCGTTCCGCGCGAGCTCGATCCCCGCATCGGTTTCATCCCTCGCCGTTACGTGGACCATGCCGCGCCCTACACCGAGCCGATCGAAAGATTTCTCGCGATGCGCTGGAGGCTCGTCAAGCGCGACCCCGCGGGCGCCGTTTCCGATCCGATCGAACCCATCACGTACTACCTCGATCGCGGCATCCCGGAGCCCGAGCGCACGGCCATCCGGCAGGGCGCCCTCTGGTGGAACCATGCGTTCGAAGAGGCCGGTTTTTCCAATGCGTTCGTCCTCAAGGACCTGCCCGAAGGCGCGACGTTTCTGGATGCGCGCTACTCCGGGATCGAGTGGATCAACCGGGTGGATAGAGGCTGGTCGGTTGGCGGGGCCCAGACGGACCCCCGCACGGGCGAGATCGTTCACGGCGTGGCGCGGATCGATTCGCACCGGCGGCGCACCACGTCGCGGATGTGGCAGAACCTGCGCGTGCCCGCCCCTCTCGGCGCCTGCGCCGCCGCGGACGCTCCCGAAGTCTCGTCGCTGGCGGCCGGCGACCCCGACCTCGACGAGCAGGCTCTCGTGCTGCAGCGCCTCGCCTATCTCTCCGCGCACGAGGTCGGCCACACGATCGGCCTCATGCACAACTGGGCGGCGACGACGTTCGGCTGGGGCTCGGTGATGGATTACCTGGCGCCCAATATCCAGGTGAAGAACGGCAGGCTCGATCTGTCGGATGCGTACCCGAACGACATCGGCTCCTACGACCGGCTCGCGATCCGCTGGGGATACACGCCGTCCTCCGACCGCGCCGAGCTCGATCGGATCGTGCGTGAGGGCTACGCGAAGGGCATCGTGTATCCGCTCGACTCCGACCCGCGCTGGGCCGAGTACGACTGGGGCGCCGATCCGGTGCAGTGGCTCGCGACGACGTCCGACGTGAGGCGGGTCGTGCTCGACCGGTTCGGAACCGGGCAGTTGAAGCCGGGCGAGTGGGTCTACGACCTCCAGCGGCGCTTCAACCTCGCGTACCTGTACCACCGCTTCGGAATCCAGGCGGCGCAGCAGTTCGTCGGCGGCCAGTTCCAGACCAATGCGGTGGCGGGCGACGGCCAGACTCCCGTGGCCTGGGTTCCGGCCGAGAAGCAGCGGCAGGCGCTCGATCTGCTGCTCTCCACGATCGAGCCGCAGAACCTCGACATCCCCGACCGGATTCTCGCGGCCCTCGTCCCCGCTCCTTCCGGCACGCGCGAGACCGTGGAGCGATTCGCGTCGGAAGCGGGGGACACGTTCAGTCTCTACTCCGCGGCGAGGGCTCTCGTCGGCCTGGTCGTCGATCCCCTGCTCGATCCGGAGCGGGCCGCGCGTTTGACTCTCGCCTCCGCGCGCGGCGCTCTCACCTTCGAGGTCCTGACGGGCCGTCTCGTATCCGCCACGTGGGGCGGCGGGCGCCCGCCTCCGGGCGCTCGATCGCGAGCTGAAGTCACGCCACTCGGCGGACCCCGCCGCCGAAGCGCACCTGCGCCAGGCGGAACGCGACATCATCGAGTTCTTCGATCAGCCGGAGACGCGAAAGACCCGGCCGAAGAAAGTGCCGCCTCCTCCAGGACGCCCGATCGGTGCGGATCTCGAGGGCGCGTCTTCGCCGCATCGACCGTCCTGAGCGGAGTGGAACCGGGCCGGGGGCCGTACACTTCCGTCGTGAAGACGCGGACGCTCGGCCTCTGGACGTTCGCCGCGCTGCTGCTTCTTCCCGCCGCCGGCCGGGCAGATGAGCTTCAGAACATCTCCCGCGAATTCTGGCACTGGCGCGCCGCCAATCAGCCCATCACGTCAGACGACCTCCCGCGCATCGAAAGACCTCCCGACTGGGCGCCGGAGTGGACGCGGGCCGCCGTGGAGCGCCGGCGGCGCGAAGTCGCCGCCTTCGAGTCGCGCCTCGAAAGGATCGACGCGTCGGGAATGCCTTCCTCCTGGGAGGTCGACCGCCGTCTTCTGCGCTGCGCCTTCGCGCGCGTTCGGTGGGAGCTCGACGTCGAGCGCGGCTGGGAACGCAACCCGATGTTCTACGTCGATCAGACGGCCGGCGCCGTCCTCGACGCGCTCGTACGGCCGCCGCCGTTCTCGAAGGCACGCGCCTCGCAGCTCGCGCGGCGCGTCGCGTCCATTCCGGGCACGATCGAAAGCGCGAAGGGAAACCTGGTTCGCGCCGAGGGCCCCCTGGCCCGCCTGGCGATCTCCCGCCTCGGCGACATCCGAGAACGGCTCACCGCCGCGGTCCGGGACGTGAAGCCTCTGCTGCCGCCGGGAAGCGAGCCGCCCGATTCGGCGGCGGAGCGCGCCGTCGCCGCCCTCGAAGGCTACCGGGAGTGGCTCGCGAACCGCCTTCCGACGCTGAGGGCGCAAACGGCCATCGGGCGCGACGCCTATCTCTTTTACCTCAGGAACGTGGCCCTTCTGCCTTTCACGCCGGAGGAGATTCTCGCCATGGGCCGCCAGGAATGGGCGCGGGCCGCCACGCGCGAAGCGCACGAGGAAGCGAGAAGCGCCGGAGCTCCCGCGCTCCCGATTTTCTCCGACCAGGACTCCGAAATCGCACGGGTCACCAGCGACGAGGCCGCTGCACGCCGGTTTCTGGAAGAGAAGAATCTGCTGACCATCCCCGCCTCGATCCGGCGATACCGCGCCGCCCCCCTGCCGGGATTCCTCTCGGCGCTCGGGCCGTTCGGGGAGCCGGACGACCTGGCCTCCGCCGCGCGGCCGGCGGACGACGCGGTCCGTTACATTCCCCCGCCCGCCTCTTCCCTCGGGTTCTTTGCCCTGTCGATGGCGCGCGACCCCCGGCCCGTCCTCGTCCACGAGGGCATTCCCGGGCACTCGTTCCAGCTCGCGCTCTCCTGGACGCACGAAGACCCTGTCCGCCGCGCCTACTACGACTCATCCGCCAACGAGGGCGTCGCCTTCTATGCCGAAGAGATGATGCTCGACGCCGGCTACTTCGACGACAGTCCGCGGACGCGCGAGATCGTCGCGACGTTCCTGCGGCTTCGCGCGCTCCGGGTGGAGGCCGACGTCCGGCTGGCGCTCGGCGATTTCTCTATCGACCAGGCGGCGGACTATCTCGCCTCGGCGGTCCCGATGGACGCCGCGACGGCGCGCCGGGAGGCGGAGTCGTTCGCCTCCGCGCCCGGGCAGGCCATCAGCTACCAGATCGGAAAGCTGCAGATCCTGCGTTTCCTGGCCGACGCGCGCCGTGTCCTGCGCGAGAAGTTCTCCTTGCGCGCATTCCACGACTCTCTCTGGAAGAACGGCAACGTTCCCATCGCGCTCCAGCGCTGGGAGCTCCTCGGTCTGCGCAATGAAATAGATGCGCTGGATCGCCCGCCGGAGCGCAGGCGTTAGCGTCCACCCCTCTTCGATTCCCGATCTGGTTGACCGCGGAGCACCGCGGCCGTCTCGCTCCCGTTGGTCGCTCGGCTCCCGATTCCCGGCTCCTTTCCCGTCTCACACCTCCGTAATCGACGCCCGCAGATCCTCCAGGCAGGCCTCCATGCGTTCGAGATGCGTGCGAAACGACAGCACGCAGATCCGGATCGAAAACCGCCCGGCGAGCCTCGTGGAGGTCAGGTAGACGCGGCCGCGCCCGTTCGTCTTCTCCATCCAGGCGGCGTTCAACGCGTCGGTCTCCGCGCCCGAGAGCCCGTCGCGCGTGAGACGGAACGCGAGAGTCGAGAGCTGTGGCTCGGCCAGGATCTCGACGCCCGGGATCCGGGCGAGCTCCCGCGCCGCCCACTCGGCGAGGTCGAGCTTTTCGTCGAGGTTCGTCCGGAAGACGCCGATGCCGTGCATCTTGATGGGAAGCCACACGCGGAGGCCTCTCCAGTCCCGCGAGAGCTCCGGAGAGAGAAGGGTGAAGTCGGAAAGATCCGAGTCCTCCTGCATTCGGGGGAGATAGTCCGCCGAGAGGGCGTGGGCCTTCTTGAGAGTCTCGGGATCGCGCACCAGCAGCGAGCCGTTCCCGTACGGGAGAAAAAGGCTCTTGTGCGGGTCGAGAACCACCGAGTCGGATCGCTCGATCCCCGCCAGGCGCGCGCGCCCCCGCCCGGTGATCGCGAAGAACCCTCCGTACGCGGCGTCCGCATGGAGCCAGAGGCCTTCCGCCTTTGCGATGTCCGCGAGCGCCTCGAGGTCGTCCACCGCCCCGGTGTTCGTCGTGCCCGCATTTCCAACCACGAAGAACGGGGAGAAACCCGCGGCCCGATCCTCCGCCACCTTCGCGGAGAGGAGATCCGGCCGGATCCGAAACCGCGCGTCGGACGGAATTTCCCGGACGTTGGCTTCCGGGAAGCCCGCGAGGCTCGCCGCCTTCTGTATGGAATGGTGCGTCTGGTCCGAGACGTACAGCGTCCCCAGGCGAAAGTCGTCCGGGAGGCGGTCCCGCCGGGCGGTGACGATCGCGGAAAAATTCGAGAGAGATCCGCCGGTCGTGAGAATGCCTCCCGCGGTCTCCGGATACCCCACGATCTCGCAGAACCACCGGATGACGTTGGTTTCGATCTGCGCCAGACCGGGGGCGGCCGCGAAGACGCCGACATACCGGTTCGTGGCGTCCGCGACGAGGTCGGCCACCGCGGAATGGGGCAGCCCGCCCCCGGGGATGTAGGCGAGATATCCGGGCCCCGCCGTGTTGAAGCCGCGCGGGATGACGGTTTCGAACAGAAGGTCGAGCAGTTCTTCGGCGTCCGCTCCCGACTCCGGCAGCGTCTCGCGCAACGACTGCGCCAGGCCCGCGGGGTCGCGGTTGTCGGCGGAGGGCTGCGCGGGGAGCGAGGCGATGTACTCGACGATCCGCCGCGCCGCCGAGTCGATCAGATTCCGGAGGGCGTCGCCCTGGAGCTCCAGGGAGCGATCCTCCCTCACAGGGCGCTCGCGGCCATCGCGTCCAGGGCCTCCTGCATGCGGTCGCGCACCCGCGACGTCAGCGCGGAAACGTCTGACGGCGACAGACCTTCCGTCGGCACGGGCTCGAGCACGCGGACCCTCAGGGTTCCCGCCCGGGCCAGACGACGCCTCGTGTCGGCGATTGCGGTCAGAGGCTCCGCGACGACAGGGATCACGGGGGCCTGCGCGGCGATCGCGAGTCGAAAGGCGCCGCTCTTGAAAGGAAGGAGGCGTTCAGTCTGGTTTCGGTGACCCTCCGGCATGAACCAGACCGCAATCTTTTCCGTCCGCATGGAATCCGCCGCGGTTTCGAGGGAGGCCAGCGCGCTTCGCGCGTGGGCGCGGTCGATGATCAGGTTTCCCGAGAGGCGGTAAAACCAGCCGAACACGGGGATGTTTCCGATCTCCCGCTTGCCCGCCGAAACCGTGCGGGGCGGGAAGATCGAGCCGAAAGTGACGACGTCCAGAAAGCTCTGATGATTTCCGACGATGACGCACGGCCGCATCGCCCGCAGCCGGTCAGGATGGTCCGGATGGACCCGCCAGCCCATCAGGCGCGTCAACCCCCGGCAGAACACGCGGCCGAACCAGTAGAGGGTCTGACGGTTTCCGGGCGAGACGAGAAGCCAGACCGTTCCGGCCGCGGAGCAGAAGACGAACCATGCTCCGCCGAAGAGGCAACCGAAGTAGAACGCGAGACGCTTCCCGAGGTCAGGACGCAAGCCTGCCGCCCTCCCGTCCGGGGGAGCGCCGCGAAGGAAGTGACTCTTCTCTTCGCTCCGTGGCCGCTGTCCCGGGGTCCATCTCGGCGGCCCGCTATGCGGTCCCCTGCCAGTTGTCGCGCGCGCCGAGCGGGGGCACCCACTGAGGGAGCGGCATCAGCAGGTGCCGCGAAAGCGCGTCGACATGAGGTTCGTACATCGCGATGAGACGGCGCAGCCGCTCTTCGGTCTCCGGATCGTCCTTCATCGCCATTCCGGCCGCCTGCATGATGCCTTTCAGCCGCGCGAGATCGCCCGGCGGAAGCCGTTGCTCGGAGCGGGAGACCGGCTCGAGGTGGAACACCTGACTCATGTCGGCCACGGCGTGCCGCGCCATCGCGAACGTCAGACGCGCGGACCGGAGCGGCCCGTTCTCGACCCCCGCGATGACGAGAGAGCAGACGTCGAGCACCGTCGTCATCGCCGCCACCCAGGACTGGTTGTCGTGCTGTGAGCGGTAATACGCCAGCACCGGGAAGGAGATGTGCGTCTCGAGCAGATCCGCCGACCACACGTCCCAGTCATGCAGGAGGTCCCCCAGATTCTCGCCGCGATCGGGATCTCCCGCGTGGCGGCGGATCAGCTCCGATGCCGTCGACGGAGAGCCCGCTCGCGCGTCGAGAAGAGCGATGTTGGTCTCGCGGCGCGAAAAGGCCTGCGACAGCGTCGGCAGATAGCCCACGACCAGGGCGAGAAAGCCGAACCCCGTTCCGCTCTCGACGAACGTCAGAACGCGGGCGGACGGCGTGGACGGCGAGATGTCCCCCAGCCCCAGCGTGACAAGGGTCGTTCCCGAAAAATAGAGGTCCGCCGGGAAGCCCGTGAGCCCGCGGGGCATCATCAGCCGCGTTCCGAGGCCCCAGTGGAGCAGCGCAAAGCCGAAGACGAGCGCGAGCGCCCAGGTCACCAGCAGCAGCAGGAGGGAGAGGGGTCCGAAGATCGAGAGGAAGTTTTCCCGCGGATTCCCGGCGCGCCGCCTCAGACCGAGCGACCGCCACGGAGACCAGGTCGCCAGGTAGAAGAGCCTCGTCAGCCGAAAGCGCCGGGACACGCGACGCGGCAGCACGATCGTCTCGAACGCGTCCCAGAGCACGGTCAGGATCAACAGCCCGCCGCCGGCGGTCGCAAGGGTTCGCATCGAGGGGCAAAATCTATCGCACGGAGCCGGGCGGTAGACTCCGCCGATGTCCGCGTTCGATCTCGTCGTGATCGGGACCGGTCCGGCCGGGCAGCGGGCGGCGATCCAGGCGGCGAAGCTCGGCAGGAAGGTCGCGATCTGCGAGAGGCGAACGTCGGTCGGCGGCGTCTGCATCAACACCGGCACGATCCCCTCCAAGACCTTCCGCGAAGCGGTGCTCTATCTGACGGGTTTTCTTCACCGCGACGCGTACGGGTCCGCGTGCCTTTCGAGCGACACGATGACGATGGACGCCCTGCTCTCGCGGTGCTCCAAGGTGATCGCGCGCGAGACGGAGGTCATCCGCGACCAGCTTCGGCGCAACGGGGTGGCGGTCCTGTCCGGAGCGGCGTCCTTTGCCGATCCGCACCGGCTGATGATCGACGCCCCGGCAGGGCGCACCGAGGTCACGGCCGAGTTCGTCGTCATCGCCACCGGCACGGCCCCGACGGAACCCCCGGGCGTCACCGTGGACGGCGAGACCGTGATCACTTCGGACGGCATCCTGACCCTGAAGTCCATTCCCCGTTCGATGACCGTGGTCGGCGGGGGAGTCGTCGGGACCGAATACGCCTCGATGTTCGCGGCGCTCGGGGTCGAGGTCACGCTCGTGGACAGGCGTCCCCGACTCCTGGAGTTCGTGGACGCCGAGATCGCGGAAGCCCTGGCCTACAAGATGCGCGACATGGATTGCACGCTGCGTCTGGGGGAGGACGTGGCGTCCGTCGAAGTCGAGCGGCCGCATCGTGCGGTCGCCACGTTGAAGTCCGGCAAGAAGATCATCTCCGAGCTGCTTCTCTATTCGATCGGCCGCATCGGAGCGACCGCGGAACTGAATCTCGCCGCCGCCGGGCTGGCCACGGACAGTCGGGGGCGCATCGTCGTGGATGAGCAGTACCGCACCGCCGTGCCTCACATCTTCGCCGCCGGCGACGTGATCGGTTTTCCCGCGCTCGCGTCGACGTCCATGGAACAGGGGCGGATCGCCGCGTGCGCGGCGTTCGGGATTCGCGCGAAGACGATGCCGCACCTCTTTCCGTACGGCATCTATTCGGTCCCCGAGATCTCGATGGTGGGCCCGAACGAAGAGGAGCTGACGAAGGCCGGGGTTCCGTATGAGATCGGGATCTCGCGCTACCGCGAGATCGCCCGAGGGGCGATTCTCGGAGACTCCTACGGGCTCCTGAAGATCCTGTTCCACCGCGAAACCCGGAAGTTCCTGGCGGTTCACATCATCGGGTCGGCTGCCACCGAGCTCGTCCACATTGGCCAGGCGGTCCTGGCGTTCGAAGGAACCATCGACTATTTCGTCGACAACGTCTTCAACTACCCGACGTTCGCCGAGTGCTACAAGGTGGCGGCTCTCGACGGGTACAACAAGATCGGCCCTCCGCCGGGGGAAGCGATGCCCCCCGGAACGACAGGAAGAAAAGCCGACAGCTGACGGCGGACGGTTATTTTTTCGGAGGCCTCGAAGGGCGCAGGTCGATGCGCGAGGGGATCGCGCGATCGGGGAAGCGGACCAGGTCGGAGACCGCTTCCGCCACGTCGTCCGCGGACAGCATCCAGGAGCTCTCGCGCCGATCGTCGTGGCCGTCGAACTCCGTGGCGACGGAACCGGGCAGGACGGCGGCGACGCGGATCCCGTCGTGGCGGAGGTCGAGCATCGACGCCTCGGACAGGCCGAGAAGCCCGAACTTCGACGCGTTGTAAGCGGCGCCTCCGGCAAACGCGTTGACCGACGCGAGCGAGGCGATGTTGACGATGAAACCGCCGCCGTTCTTCTTCATCAGAGGGGCCGCGGCTCGAATGGCGTAGAACGGGCCGAAGAGATTCGTTTCGAGAACGTCTCGGAATCGCTCCGGATCGAGCCTGTCGACCGGACCGAACTCTCCGATCCCGGCGTTGTTCACGAGGACGTCGAGGCGTCCCCGCTTCGACCCCGCGAACTCGACGAGCGCCTTCTGGTCGTCCTCGCGACGCGCGTCCGCGGCGCGTCCCGAGATCCTGAGGCCCTCTTTGTCGAACTCCTCGACGGCACGGCGCGTGGAGTCCACGGTGTGGCCTGAGATGACGACTTCGAAACCGTCGGCGTGCAGCCGGCGCGCGATGGCGCGTCCGATTCCACGGGTCGCTCCGGTGACCAGCGCGACACGAGATCCTTCGTTCACAGCCGGATCCTAACCAAACGTCGTCGAGTCCCGTATGGCTGTTCAGGTCGGGGCGGCGGCCCGGGCCGGCGGGCCGGTAATCCGCTCACGGGTAACGGGTTTCCAGCGCGGGCAGACTTCTTGAATACGAGCCGATCAATGCGCCGTTTCCCCGCCTCGCCGGTCCTTCTGCTCCTCGTCTGCGGCTTTTCGTCTTCCGGCTGCACGTTCATCAACAACATCGTGGGGTCCGAGAAGCGGGATGTCTACAAGTTCGACCATCCCTTCACGGTGGACGATCCATCTTTCCGGCGCTCGATGGACACTCTCGGCACCGCGATGGTGGGAGGCAACGAGGCCGAGCTTCTGAAAAACGGAGACGAGATATTTCCGGCGATGACGCGCGACATCCGCGCGGCGAAGAAGACGGTGAACCTCGAGACTTACATCTTCCAGCCGGACCGCGCGGGCCGCCAGTTTGCCGACGCGATGATCGACGCGGCGAAGAGAGGGGTCGAGGTCCGCTTCCTGATCGACGCGTGGGGAAGCAAGCTCAAGGGTCTCGAGGCCGAGCTCAAGAAGGCCGGCGTTCACGTGCGCAAATACCGGCCGGTGCGTCTTTTCACCATCTACAAGGTCAGCCGCCGCACGCATCGCAAGATCCTGGTCGTCGACGGCCGGATCGCCTACACCGGAGGACTCGGGATCGACGAGCGCTGGCTGGGAAACGCGAGAAATACGAACGAGTGGCGCGACACTCAGGTGCGGGTGGTGGGCCCCGTCGTCGCGCAGATGCAGGCGATCTTCAGCGAAGACTGGACGTACACGACGGGAGAGATCCTCGCGGGTGAGGGCTTCTACCCGAAGCTCGAGAATGCGGCATCCATCCAGGCGCAGGCCATCAAGTCGTCGCGAGGCGACTCTTCATCCCTCGCCAAAATGCTGTACTACGTCGCGATCCAGTCCGCGGCGAAGAGCATCTACATCCAGAACGCCTACTTCCTGCCCGACAAACAGGTGCGCGAAGCGCTCGTGGCGGCGGAGCAGCGCGGGGTGAACGTCCAGGTGATGGTGCCGGGGCGGCACATCGACCTCCCGATGGTCCGCTTTGCCTCGTGGCTTCACTACGGAGAGCTCCTGAAGGGCGGAGTGAAGATCTACGAATACCGCGGCACGATGATGCACAACAAGACGATGGTCGTGGACGGGTTGTACTCGACGATCGGCTCGATCAACTTCGACTCACGCTCCATGAGCCGCAACGCCGAGGAGAGCCTCGCGTTCTATGACCGGGGCTTCGCCCGAAAGATGGAGGCAATGTTCGAAGAGGACAGGAAGCGATGCCAGGAGATCACGTATCAAGCGTGGGACAAACGGGGACTGGTACAGCGGCTCGCCGAGCTGGTCTTCTGGGTCTGGGAGCCGTATTACTGACGGAAGGCGGAAGGCGGAAGGCGGAAGGCGGAAGGCGGGAGCGCCGGATTCGCGCTGAGAAGGAGCGATGGATGCCATGACGGTAGAGCAACTCACCGCGACGACGTCCGAGGCGATGTCGGTAAAGCGGATCATCGCGGCGACGGGCGTTCTGATTTTCTTCGCGTCTGCCGCCGCTCTCGCCGCGTCACGGCCGGCGGCCGAGCAGAGGCGGATCGACTGGCTGATCGAAGAGGTCCGCAACTCCCGGGGTGTCTTCATCCGCAACGGCGAGGAATATCCAGCCTCGAAGGCGGTCTCTCACCTGAAGTTCAAGCTCATGATGGCCGGGAAGCGCGTCCAGACCGTCCGCGACTTCATCGATGGCGTCGCGTCCCATTCGCAGGAGTCCGGCAAGCCCTATCAGATCGGATTGCCCGGCCAGCCCGCCCGGTCCATGAAGGACTGGCTGAACGAGAGGCTGGCGGAGTTCGAGAAGGGAGCGGCGGGCGTCAAGCGTTGAGCGTCGAGCGTCGAGCGTGAATCGGTTCGTCCCCGGCGATTTCTGGCGCGCGTTTTCGTTTTCGGTCAGGGCGCGCCTTCCGCCTCCCCCCCTCCGCCTCCCGCCCGGAGAGCGCCCAGTAAAGGAGGCCGGACGCGAAGAACCCGACGAACCAGCCGTAAGCATAGAGGGGCTTCAACGCGGGCCAGAGGAGCCCGCCCCACGCCAGCCCGCATCCGGTGAGCGTGGCGACGACCGCCTTCCAGTTCCATCCGCCCGCGTAGCGATACACGCCCCGCGGCAGGTACAGATCCTCCAGGCGCAGGCGTGTCCGCCGGACGATCCAGTAGTCCGCGATCAGGACGCCCGCAATCGATCCGAGGCCTCCGGAATACCCGAGAAGCCACGTGAAGATGTAGCCGGAGGGATCCGCGAGGAGCCTCCACGGCTGCATGACGATTCCGATGATCCCGGTGATGAGTCCCCCCGTCTTGAAGCGAATCAGGCGCGGGAAAGCGTTGGCGAAGTCGTTCGCGGGCGATACGACGTTGGCCGCGATGTTCACCGCGAGCGTGGCGACCACGACCGTGAACATCGACACGGCGACGATGAACGGCTGCGAGAACTTTCCGACGAGGACGACCGGATCCCAGATGGCCTTGCCGTAGATGATCGCCGTCGCGCTCGTGATCAGGACCCCCATCGCCGCGAAGAGCGACATGGTCGTCGGAAGCGCCACGACCTGCCCGATCATCTGATCGCGCTGGCTGCGGCCGAAACGCGTGAAGTCCGGCATGTTGAGAGACAGCGTCGCCCAGAACCCGATCATCGCCGTGAGCGACGGCACGAACACCGGAAAGAACTCACGGAAGGTTCGGAGAGTCCCCCGCTGCGCCAGCAGGGGCCCGAGACCGTGCGCGCGGCGGATCGCCCAGACGAGAAGCGCGGCCGTCATCACGAGGACGAAAGGCGCCGCCCAGTTCTCGACTTTGCGAAGCAGGTCCATTCCCCGGTAGACGATCACGATGTTCAGCGCCCAGAAAAGGAGGAAGGAGATCCACTCCGCCCCGGAATGGCCCGAGAATCCGCCGCCGAAACGGCCGGTCCATTTCGGGTCCACCGCCTGGAAGAGGGTGTTCAGCGCCTCGCCGCCGATCCAGCACTGGATGCCGAACCAGCCGCACGCCACGAGCGCCCGCATGATCGCCGGAAGGTTGGATCCGAGCGTGCCGTACGCCGCGCGCGCGAAGACGGGAAAGGGGATCCCGTAGCGCGTCCCCGGATGGGAGTTCAGGAGGATCGGCACCAGGACGATGACGTTTCCGAGGAGGATCGTCATGAGCGCCTGCCACCAGTTCATGCCCGCCGCCATCAACCCGGAGGCCATGTAATAGGTCGGTATGCAGTGCGCCATGCTGATCCAGAGCGCCGCGTAGTTGTAGGTCGTCCAGGTTCGCCGGGAGATCGGGACGGGCAGGAGGTCCTTGTTGGCGAGGGGAGAGGCGGCGATCCGCGTCTGATCGATCAGCTCCACGCGGCCGTCCCCGTGCCGCTTCTCGTTGCCGTAAACGGACGTCGCCACGCGCCGCCATTCTAGGCCCTTATGATGGGAGGCTGATCCCATGATCCGCCCGGATTTCGTGCTCCGAAGCCGCCGCGTGGCGACCCCGGAAGGCCTCCGGCCGGCGGGAATCCGCGTTGCGGGGGGCCGCATCCTGTCGGTGGATTCCCATGCCGCCGCCGACGAGGGCGTGAACGTCGAGGACGCTGGCGACGCGCTCGTCCTTCCGGGTCTCGTCGACACCCATGTCCACGTCAACGAGCCGGGCCGAACCCACTGGGAAGGGTTTGAGACGGCGACGGCGGCGGCCGCCGCGGGCGGGATCACCACCGTGATCGACATGCCCTTGAACGCCATCCCGCCGACGACGACGCGCGAGGGATGGTTCGCGAAGATCGACGCCGCCGCGGGCCGCTGCTCGGTCGACGTCGGGTTCTGGGGCGGCCTCGTCCCCGGTAACGCGAGGGAACTGATGGGCCTGCGGGCGGCGGGGTCGTTCGGTTTCAAGTGCTTCCTGGCGCCGTCCGGCGCTCCGGAGTTCGAACACGTCTCGGAAGACGATCTTCTCGCCGCCGCCCGCGAGCTGGCGGCGACCGGCGCCCCGCTGCTCGTCCACGCCGAGTCCGCGGAGCTTCTCGGGAGATTCGCGGGGCCGGCGGGCTCCTACTCGGGCTATCTCGCGTCGCGGCCCGCCGCGGCCGAGGTCGCGGCGGTCGAGGCCGTGATCCGGCTGTCGCGCGCGACCGGCGTCGCCGTTCACGTTCTGCATCTCTCGGCCGCCGACGCGCTCCAGCCTCTTGCGGCCGCCCGCGCGGAGGGCCTGCCCGTCACTGTCGAAACGTGCCCGCACTACCTGACGTTCGCCGCGGAAGAGATCCCGGATGGCGCTACGCTCTTCAAGTGCGCGCCTCCGATCCGGGAGCGCGAGAACCGCGAACGCCTCTGGAAGGGGCTCGCGGAGGGCGTGATCGACATGGTCGTCTCGGACCACTCTCCCTGCCCGCCCGAAGACAAGCGCCTCGCCGAGGGGGATTTCGGCGCGGCCTGGGGAGGCATCGCGTCCCTCGAGCTGACTCTCGCCGCGGTCTGGACGGGCGCGGAGGAGCGGCGAATCCAACCCGAACGCGTCGTCGAGTGGATGAGCGCGGCGCCGGCTCGATTCGCCGGGCTCCTTCACGACAAGGGGGCGATCGAAGCCGGGCGCGAAGCGGACCTCGTCGTCTTCGATCCCGGCGCGGTGCGCGTGGTCGATGCCTCCCGTCTCCACCAGCGCCATCCGCAGACTCCGTACGCGGGGCGCGAGCTGCGCGGACGCGTTACGACCACCTATCTCAGAGGTGAGAAGATCTTCGACGGCGGCCGTCTCGTCCGCGCCGGGCGCGGCGAGCTCCTCTTGTCGGGTTGAGGAACCTGTCCGGGCAAAGAAAAGAAACAGAAGGACAGACTCCTGGAATGGTGGAAGGGAGCCCCGTGCCGGACTTCGTGGACCTGATCGATCTCGCGTCGGAACGGCTGGGCGGCTCGGCGATCGCCGCGAACGACGAGTTCTTCGCGCCCCGTGAAAACCTTCTGAAGCCCGGCAAGCCCGTCTTTCGGGAGGGGGAGTACACCGACCGGGGCAAGTGGATGGATGGATGGGAGACCCGGCGCCGGCGGAGCCTGGGGCACGACTGGTGCGTGGTCCGTCTCGGTCTTCCGGGGATCCTGCATGGGTTCGTCATCGACACGACCCACTTCAAGGGAAACGCGCCAGAGGCCTGCTCGATCGAGGCCTGCGAGACGGCGAGTCTTTCCTCCGAGCCCTGGGAAGCCGGGAAGATCGCCTGGACCGAGCTGGTGCCGAAGTCGCCCGTGCGGCCCGATTCGCAGAACATGTTCTCCGCCGCCGCCCCGCGCCCGTTCACCCACGTCCGTCTGAACATCTTTCCCGACGGCGGCGTCGCGCGCCTGCGGGTGCACGGCGAGGTCGCTCCCGACTGGGACCGGATCGCGCGCGCCGGCGGCGAGCTCGACCTCGCGGCCGTCGAGAACGGAGGGCTCGTCCTCGCGGCGAGCGACGAGTTCTTCGGGGCGCGGCAGAACCTGGTCATGCCGGGGCGCGGGCGCGACATGGGAGACGGCTGGGAGACGCGCCGTCGCCGCGGCATAGGGCACGACTGGGCGATCGTGCGGCTCGGACGATCGGGGATCGTGCGCCGGATCGACGTCGACACGGTGCATTTCAAGGGAAACGCTCCCGGCAGCTGCTCGGTCGAGGTCTGCCGGTCGCCGGGGGCCGGTGTCGCAGAGCTTCAGGAATCCTCGCGCGAGTGGGACCAGATCCTCCCGGAGACGAAACTCTTTCCGCACACGCTGCACCGCTTCGAGCGGGAGCTCGCCCCGGCGGGGGAAGCGACGCACGCGCGGTTCAACATCTATCCGGACGGCGGAGTCAGCCGGCTTCGGCTCTGGGCGCCGGCTCCGGCCTCGGCGGGCTTTCCACCGGCGGGCGGGATCGTTTGACGGCCGCCGGAATCGGTCTCCTCGACGCTCTGCCGCCGGAGGCGGCGGAGAGGGAGCTTTTCGGATGCTGCGGTTCGCCCGAGTGGGCGCGCCGGATGGCCGCCGCGCGCCCGTTCGGTTCACTCGACCGGCTCATCGACGCCTCCGACGCGACCTGGCGCTCTCTTCCGGAGACGCAGCGACTCGAGGCGCTCGACGCCCATCCGCGCATCGGCGACCGGGCCGCGTCGGGGCGTGCGGCCGAGGAACAGGCCGGCGCGCTGTCGGGCAGCGACGAGGACGCGCGTCTCCTGGCAGAAGCCAACCGCGCTTACGAAGCGCGCTTCGGGCGCATCTTCATCGTCTGCGCCGCCGGCAGGACGGCGCGGGAGATGCTGGCGCTCTGCCGGGCGCGCCTGGAAAATGATGCGGCGACGGAATTGGCGATCGCCGCCGAGGAGCAGCGCCGGATCACGCGCCTTCGCCTCGAGAGACTGGCCGCGGGCCGATGAGCGCAATCACGACCCACATTCTCGACACGGCGCGCGGGCAGCCGGCGGCGGGAGTTCCCCTGCTCCTCGAGGTGCGGTCCGGCGTCGCGGGGTGGACGGCCGTATCGAAAGGCGTCTCCGACTCCGACGGGCGAGCGAGGCTTCTGGAGACCGTGCGCGGCCCCGGAACGTACCGGCTGACCTTCGACACGGGTGCGTATTTCTCCAGCGTGAACGCGGCGGGTTTTTACCCGGAGGTCCAGGTGGTCTTCGAGATCGCCGACGCCGCAACGCACCATCACGTTCCCCTGCTGCTCTCGCCCTTCGGATACTCGACGTACCGGGGGAGTTGATGCCGGTTGTCAGTCGTCCGTTTTCACTTCTCAGTCCTTCCGACCATGCTCGCTGAAAACTCCTACGGGAAGTCCGGGATCCGGCTGGTCCACCGGAGGCGCCGCAGCGACCGCCACGAGATCCGGGACCTGACGGTCGCCGTCGCGCTCGAAGGCGATTTCGAAGCCGCTCACGTCGAAGGCGACAACTCGGTCATCTTACCGACGGACACGATGAAGAACACCGTCTACGCGCTCGCGCGCACGCGGGGCATCGGCGCGATCGAGACGTTCGCACTCGCGCTCGCCGACCATTTTCTCGGGGCGAGCGCCGCCGCTTCCGCGGCGCGGGTCTCGATCACCGAGCGTCCGTGGAGCCGGCTGCCGTCGGGAAGCGGCGAGCATCCGAGCGCCTTCGCGCTTTCGGGAGCGGAGCGCCGGGTCGTCCGCGTCGAGCGGACCCGGTCGGGCGTCTCCGTCCGCGCCGGGCTCGAAGACCTGACGCTCCTGAAATCCGGGAGCTCGGGATTCTCCGGATTCCTGCGAGACGCCTACACGACGCTTCGCGAGACAGACGACCGGATCATGGCCACCGCCGTCCGGGCGCTCTGGTCCTACGCGCCCGGCGAGATCTCGTGGGAGCCGGTCTCCCGCGCGATCCGCTCGACCCTGCTCGAGACGTTCGCGGATCACGTGAGCGCGTCGGTGCAGCACACGCTCCACGCGATGGGAGAGGCCGTGCTCGACGCGCACTCCGAAGTCACGAAAATCCGGCTTTCGATGCCGAACAAGCACCATCTGCTGGTCGACCTGTCCCCGTTCGGGCTCGACAATCCCGGGGAGGTCTTCGTCGCCACGGAAGAGCCCTACGGCCTGATCGAGGCGACGATGAAAAGGGGGCGTTAGGCGCCTGGCGCGCGCCTTCGCGCGCGCGAAAAACGAAGGGCGAACGAACGGCGAAGGGACGCTGGCCTAGTCCTTCGATTCCCGATCGAGTTGACCGCGGGGTACCGCGGCCGTCTCGCTCCCTTTGGTCGCTCGGCTCCCGTTTCCCGTTTCCCGGCCCCGTACGGCCGCCGCCCTGCGCCCGGCCAGGATCCTCACGAACGACCGGCTGCGCAGCTCTTCGAGAGTCAGGCCGCTCTTCTCGACGGCTTCCTGCTCGGTGATCGCGCCGCAGGCCGACGCGCGCAGGAAGAAGCTCAGAAGACCCTGTCCGGTCGCCGCGTCGTCGAAGACGTCCCCGACGAGCGTGGCCTGCCCGGCCTTTTCGACGAAGTTCGTGAGACGCGCGGACGCCGCGTCGAGGCCTTCGAGAAAAAACGCATACAGGGCCGCGTACCGGGTGGGCAGCTGCGCGGGGTGGAGGTCCCAGCCCTGGTAGAAGGCGTTCGCGAGCGAGTGCCGCACGTGGTCATAGTGGAGCTTCCATGCCGCGTGGACCGCGGCGCGGTTCCGGGCGATCTCCCGTCCGGTCAGCGTCCGATCTTCGCCGCGGTGGGGCGGAATTGGAAGGACGTTCGTGGCGCCGTCGGAAATCCAGACGCCGGTGCCGGCCAGGGCGGCCTGCATGGCGTGGCGCGCGAAATCGCACGCCGGGTGAAGCATGTGCTGATGGGCCGCCGTGATGTTCAGGGACGCCGTGTAGTCGTAGGTTCCGAAGTGCGCCGCGAGGCAGCGTCCGCCCGCCGCGGAGACCAGACCTCCGATCGAGATCTCTCCCGCCGGCCCGATGATCGACTGCGGAGTCTCGACCATGATCTCGAGCGCCAGCGCCCCCGCTGGCAGGGACAGCCCCCGTTCGAGCGCCTCGAAAATCTCCGCGATCGCCGCGACCTGCTCGGGCGCCGTGACCTTGGGAAGGGTCACGACGAAATTGTCCGGGAGCCGGCCCGCGTCGCGCACCATCTGGGTGACGAAGAGGTCGAGGGTCCGGAAGGATCTCGCCCGCAACTCCTCGGTCAACGGCTTGATGCGGACGCCGATCGAGGACGACAGCGTGCCGGCGGCCATCCCCGTCACGACCTCGCGGGCGGCCGAGATCGCGTGGCTGTCTTCCTCGGCGTCGGACCGGTTTCCGTAACCATCCTCGAAGTCGAGCCGGTAGTCTTCCACCGGCTGGGTCCGCAGCCGCGCGGCGATCCTCCGCGAGATCAGGGGCGCCAGCGACTCGGGCAGGCTCCAGAACTGCGCGAGAAGATTTCCCGCGACGCGGTGCCGGTAGGCGGCCGTCGAGCGGAGGTCGTCGATGGGCTGGATCTCCCGCGCGAGCACGCGCCGCGCCTCCTCGATCGACCCGGACGCCGCGAGCGACGCCTCGGTGAGGGGCAGCCGGAGGACGGTGGGCGCGACGGACCCGAGGGCGAGCCGGGGGCGGGGCGAGCGAATGCCGGCCATCACCACTTTCGAGATCGCCTGGGCGGCGCGCGTGCCGACCTTGCGGAACCACTGCCGCCCCTCAACCGGAGGGACTTCGATCGCGACGATCAGCTCGTCTGCCCGGCGCACCGACTTTCGATATCCCGTGTAGAACCCGGTGAACGGAACCCGCCGGCTCCCGCCGGCCCTTTGGAGGACGACGACCGCGTCCGCGGCCGCCAGAACCGGAAGCGTGTCGCCGGCGGGAGAGGCATTCGCGACGTTCCCCCCCACGGTTCCGCGGTTCTGGATCTGCACTCCGCCGATCTCGCGGGCGGCCGAGGCCAGGATCGGAAGGCGTTCGGCCACGAGCGGCGATCGCACGATGTCGGTGTAGGTCGCGAGCGCGCCGATCGAGAGGACGTCCCCCTGAAGGGCGATCTCCCGCAGCGGGCGCAGCCGGGAGAGATCCAGGAACCGCGTCTCGCGAACGGTTCCGAAGTTCAAGCCCACGTAGAGGTCGGTGCCTCCGGCGAGCGGCGTGGTCCCGGGCGCGTCCCGCAGCATGGAGAGGGCTTCCTGGAGAGATCGCGGCTCGAGAAGGGACAGCGAGGAGAGGGCGGTGCGCATGAAAGCGTCAGTCCGCAGCGCGGGCCGGAATCGCCGCGGCCCGAAGAGACCGGTAGATCCCCTCGTACCCGGTGCACCGGCAGATGTTTCCCGCGAGCCCGCGGCGAATGTCCTGGAGATCCGCGTCTTTGGGGAGCGCGACCGCGGCGAGGATCATTCCCGGCGTGCAGATGCCGCACTGGGCCCCGCCTTCCCGTATGAACGCCGACTGGAGCGCCTCCGCGCCCGTGAGACCTTCGATGGTCGTGACGGAAGAGCCGGCGACCTGAGCGAATGGCACGAGGCAGGAATTGACGGCCTGTCCGTCGATCAGCACGGTGCACGCCCCGCACTCGCCTTCACCGCAGCCCTCCTTGGTGCCGGTGAGCGCGCAGTCTTCGCGGAGGACGTCGAGGAGCCGCTTCATCGGGTGCGCCGAGAGGTCGGTCTCGCGCCCGTTCAGGGAGAAACGCAGGACGCCTCCATCACCCGCTCGGGCGTGGCCGGGATCTGGCGCAAATCCACGCCCATGTGCCGTATCGCGTTCACGATCGCCGGCGCGGGGCCGTCGATCGGCATCTCGCCGATTCCCTTGGCGCCGTGAGGCCCGTGCGGATAGGCGCTTTCGAGGATCACCACGTCGATCGGCGGCGTGTCGAGCGTCGTCGGGACCACGTAGTTGGTCATCTGCGCGTTGGCCATCGCTCCGTCGCGGAACACGACCTCCTCGAGAATCGCGTAGCCGATCCCCTGCGCGGTCCCGCCCTCGATCTGGCCGGCGGCGAGTGTCGGATGGATCGCCTTTCCGATTTCACAGACTGCCGTCAGGCGGACGGGCCGGATCTCGAAGGTGTCGGGGTCGCGCTCCACCTCCGCGACGTTGCAGCCCCAGCCGTAGGCGCCGTACGCATCGCCGCGGTACGTCTCGTCGCTCCATTCGAGCTCCGCCGGCTTCTCGTACTCGCGTGTCACGACGAGGGGGCCGTGGAGCTCGAGGTAGCGCGCGGGCGAGAGACTCCCCAGGCGCGCCTTCATTTCGAGCGCGCAGTTCTGCAGGATCTTTCCGACGACCATGCACGTGCGGGATGCGACGGTGGGCCCGCTGTCAGGCACGCACGCGGTGTCCGCATCCGACACCTCGACGTTCTCATACGGGATCCCCAGCGCGTCGGCCACGATCTGCGCGTGGATGGTCCGCGTCCCCTGTCCGATCTCGGTCGATCCGACGAGGATCCTCGCCCCGGTGGGAGTCAGGGCGAGAGAGGCGCGAGAGGCGAGGCGGACTTCGCCGCCGCCCGTGAAGCCGGACCCGTGAAAGAAGAGGGAGAGCCCGATGCCGGCGTTCGTCCCCGACAGGGCCTGCCGGCGAGCGTCGAACCCCGTGCGCGCCACCGCCTCGCGCAGGACCTCCGCCGCGCTGCAGTCGGCCCCGAGAACCTGCCCCGTGGCCGTCGTGTCACCCGGCCGGAAGAGGTTCAATTCCCGTAGCCGAACGGGATCCATCTCGAGCGCCTCAGAGATCCGCTCCATGTGCACTTCTGCGGCGAAGAGCGTCTGCGGAGCGCCGAAGCCGCGGAAGGCCCCGTTCGGGGGCGTGTTGGTCATCACCACCCGGCCGTGCACCCGCACGTCGTCGCACCGGTACGGACCGGTCGCGTGGAGGACGCCCCGCGAGAGGACGACCGGCGACAGAGTCAGGTAGGCGCCGCCGTCCATCAGCACGTCGATGTCCATCGCGACGATCCTGCCATCCGAGGCGACGCCGGTCCTGTGCCGGACGATCGAAGGATGGCGCTTGGTCGTGGCGAGCATGTCTTCGACGCGGTCGTACACCATCTTCACCGGCCGGCCAGCCTTGAGAGCCAGAATCGAGGCGTGGCCGGCGAGCATCGAGGGGTACTCCTCCTTGCCGCCGAAACCGCCGCCCGTCTCCGTCTGCACGACGCGCACCCTTTCGGGCGGGAGCCCGAGAAGCACGACCAGGGCCTTGTGGACGTAGTAGGGGCACTGGAGCGACCCGTAGACGGTGATGCCGCCGTTCTCCGGAACCGCGATGACGCCGTTGCACTCGATGTAGAGCTGCTCCTGGTGGCCGGTGCGGTATTCCCCTTCGACGACGCGGGCCGCGCGCGAAAATCCCTTTCCGAGGTCGCCCTTCTCGATCAGGATCTCCTTGAAGACCCGCGGCGACGCCGCCGGATCGTAGACGGGCGTCTCCGGCTCGTAGTCGACCGCGACCTTCGCTCCCGCGAGCGCCTCGCGGTCCGCGTGGGCGAGAAGAAGGATCGGCTCGGCGACGTGCCTCACGCGCCCGTCGGCCAGGCAGGGCTGATCGTCTTCGATGAGCGCGATGACGTTCTTTCCGGGGATGTCGGGGACGCCGGCCACCACCCACTCCGACGGATCGAACTCGGGCCTGGTGGATCGGATCCGGCCGCAAGGGATCGTCGAACGGATCGTGGACCCATACAGCATGCCCGGAAACGAGAGGTCGTCGACGTACTTCGCCGCTCCCGTCACCTTTCCACGGCCCTCCTTGCGGAGGACGTTCTGGCCGACGGCGGGCATGAGACCGGCGCGCTTTCCGGTCAGCGCGCGCCGGCCGCCGCGAGCGAGTCGTGGAGGATCGCGAGCGCCTCGGACACGTCCGGAGCCGTGACGTTCAGGGCCGGGGCGATCCGGAACGAGTTCCCGTAGAGCCCCCCCTTGCCGATCAGGAGACCGCGTTCCCGAGCCGCTTCGAACACCCGGTTCGTCATCGCGGGGTCGGGCGTCCGATCGCGGGCCACCTCGTCGACGACCATCTCGATCGCCTGCATCAGACCCATCCCGCGGACGTCGCCGACCGAGTGCGGGAACCGGGCCTTCAGCTCTTCGAGGCCGGCGCGAAGCAAAGCTCCCATGCGGCCGGCGTTCCCGACGAGGTCTTCCTCTTCGATGATCTGGATCGTCGCGTTGGCCGCCGCCGTCGACACCGGGTTGCCGCCGAAGGTGGAGATCGTGAGCGCCTTCAGGGCGGACGCGATCTCGGGTGTCGCGATCGTCATGCCGAGGGGCAGCCCGTTCGCGATGCCCTTCGCCGCCGTCATGATGTCCGGCTGGACGCCCCAGTGCTCGATGCCCCACATCGTGCCGCCCGTCCGCCCGAAGCCCGTCTGCACCTCGTCGCAGATGAAGACGCCGCCGAACTTCCGGATGATCGAGACGGCGATCTCGAAATACTCGGGCGGGGGCGTGATGAAGCCGCCGACGCCCTGGATCGGCTCGGCGATGAACGCCGCGATGCGCCCCGTGGTCGTCGTGCGGATGAGCTCGTCAATATCCTGGGCGCAGGCGATCCCGCAGCTCGGATAGGTCAGGTGCAACGGGCAGCGATAGCAGTAGGGAGACACGGCGTGCTTGACGCCCGGCACCATCGACGGTAGCGGACGCCAGGTCGAGTGCCCGGTCAGAGACTGCGCGAGCGTCGAACGGCCGGAGTATCCGTGGCGCAGCGCGATGATCTCGGTCGAGCCGGTCGCGAGCTCCGCCATCATCACCGCCGTCTCGTCCGCCTCGGTGCCGGACGCGGTGAAACACGTCTGCTTCAGGTTGCCGGGAGTGATCCGCGCGAGGCGCTCGGCGAGCTCCACCACCGGCAGCGACGGATAGAGGCTCGAGACGTGCGAGAGCCGGTCGATCTGGGCGCGGACGGCGGCGTTCACGCGGTCGTTCGCGTGGCCGACGGACACGGTCAGGATCCCGCCGAAGAAGTCGAGATACTCGTTTCCGTCGGCGTCCCGAATGCGCAGGCCCTTCCCCTCGGTGAGGACGATCGGATCCTTGTAGTACTGGATCGTCGCGGGAAACAGGAACTCGCGGTGCTTCTCGCGGACCGTGCGGGTCAGCTCGGACGTGGGCGCGGACGTCTTCGTGGTGCTCATCGAGCCTCCTCTTTCGACTGGGCTTCCCTCGTGCTCTCCTGCTGCGCGGAGGCGTACCGCAAGGTCCCACGCGAAAAAGCAGGTCTGCGCTTTGGCTCTGGCTTCGGCCTCCCCGCGCTCGCGACGGACATCACTCGGACACGCTCCTACGACCTGGGATCGCGCTTCAGAAAGGAGCCGGCTCCGGGCTTCCCGACGAACCGGCCGCGGTCGATCACGACCCGGCCGCGGGAGAGCACGGTCTCCGCCGCGCCCGTGACCTCGCGGCCCTCGTACGGGTTGTAGTCGACCTTCATGTGGAGCGTCTTCGACGTCAGCGTGACCTTCTTCTCCGGATCGAAGACGACGATGTCGGCGTCGGAGCCGGGGGCGATCGTGCCCTTGCGGGGGAAGAGGCCGAAGATTTTCGCGGGGGAGGTGGCCGTCAGCTCGACGAACCGGTTGATCGAGATCCGTCCCGCTCGCACGCCGCCGTCCCACACGAGACTCATCCGGGTCTCGATTCCGGGAGCGCCGTTGGGAATCTTCGAGAAGTCGTCCTTCCCGAGCTCCTTCTGTCCCTGCATGCAGAAAGGGCAGTGGTCGGTTGAGATCGCCTGCAGGTCGTTTCCGGCGAGCCCGCGCCAGAGCCGCTCCTCGTTGCCGGCGGCGCGCAGCGGCGGGCTCATGACGTATTTCGCGCCTTCGAAACCCGGCTCCTCGTAGTTCGCGTAGGAGAGAAAGAGGTACTGAGGGCATGTCTCGGCGTATGCGGGAATGCCCCGGTCCCGCGCCTCCGTCACCTTTTCCAGCGCTTCGGCTGCCGAGAGGTGGACGATGTAGATCGGGACGTCCGCCATCTCGGCCAGAGCAATCGCCCGGTGGGTCGCCTCGCCCTCCGCTCGCGAAGGACGCGTCAGCGCGTGATACTTCGGAGCGCGGTGCCCCTCCGCCAGCGCGCGCTGGACGAGCACGTCGATGACGCCGCCGTTCTCCGCGTGCATGCAGATCGTCCCGCCGTTCTCGCGGGTCCGGAGCAGCGCCCGGAAGATCGACGCGTCGTCGAGCATGAAGACGCCGGGATACGCCATGAAGAGCTTGAAGGAGGTGATCCCCTGTCCGACCAAGGCGTCCATCTCCGCTTCCACCTTGCCGTCGAGCTCGGTCACGATCATGTGGAAGCCGTAGTCGATCGCGGCTTTGCCGTCCGCCTTCCCCATCCACGCGTCGCGGGCGTGGTGGAGCGTCTGGCCGCGGTACTGAATCGCGAAGTCCACCACGGACGTCGTTCCGCCGTGGGCGGCCGCGATGGTGCCGGACTCGAAGTCGTCGGCCGAAGTCGTCCCGCCAAACGGCATGTCGAGATGCGTGTGGACGTCGATTCCGCCCGGGAGGACGTATTTTCCCGACGCGTCGATCGTGACATCCGCCGGCATGGTGAGCGCCGTTCCGATCGTGGAGATCTTCTCGCCCTCGATCAGGACGTCCCCGCGGTACAGATCGGTCGCGGTGGCGATCGTCCCGTTCCGGATGAGGGTGGTGGTCATCCGACGAGAGACGCCATCGCTTCGTACGTCTCGGGCCGGCGGTCCCGGTAGAACTGCCAGACGCGGCGGACTTCCTCGATCATGTCGAGGTCCATCTCGGCCGTAATGAGCTCGTTTTTGTCTTCGGAGGCGACGGCAAGAAAGTTGCCGCGCGGATCGACGAAGTACGAGGAGCCGTAGAACTTGCCGATGTTCCAGGGCGCCTCCGTGCCGACGCGGTTGCTGCAGGCCATGAAGTAGCCGTTGGCGACGGCGTGAGCCGGCTGTTCGAGCTTCCAGAGGTACTGGGAGAGCCCGGCCACGGTCGCGGACGGGTTGAAGACGATCTCCGCTCCGTTCAAGCCGAGGAGCCGCGCCCCCTCCGGGAAGTGGCGGTCGTAGCAGATGTAGACGCCCACTTTCGCGTAGCGCGTCTGGAAGACCGGGTAGCCCAGGTTGCCGGGCTTGAAGAAGTATTTCTCCCAGAATCCCGACGTGTGGGGAATGTGGTTCTTTCGGTACTTGCCCAGATACGAGCCGTCCGCGTCATACACGGCGGCGGTGTTGTAGTACACGCCGGCCTGCTCGCGCTCGTAGACCGGTATCACCATCGCCATCCGGTACTTCTTCGCGTACTCCGCCAGGCGCTCCGTGGTGGGGCCTGGCACCGGCTCCGCCATGTCATACCAGCGCGCGTCCTGGGAGGGACAGAAATACGGCCCGTTGAAGACCTCCTGGAGGCCCAGGATCTGAACGCCGCGCTTGCCCGCTTCTTCGATCAGGGGAATGTGGGCCTCGATCGCCGCGTCCGAGATTTCTTTCGTCGGGGCATTCGGATCCGAGATCGGGTTCGCGCACTGGATCAGGCCGCCCAGCAATTTCCGTGGCATGTGTCCTCCGGTCACCGAAACAAAACCCCGTGACTAGAACCACCGCGAGATCACGACCTTCTTGTCCGTGTAGAAGTCGAAGGCGTCGCGGCCGTGCACTTTCAGGTCTCCGAAAAAACTGTCCTTCGACCCGCCGAAGGGGAAATACGCCATGGGCGCCGCGACGCCGATGTTCACTCCCACCATCGACGCCGACGCGTGGCGCGCGAACTCCCGGGCGGACCTGCCGCTCGACGTGAAGATCGACGTCGCGTTCGCGTTCGGGTGCGCGTGCATCACCGCGATGGCGTCCTCGAGGGTCCGGACGGGATGGATCGATGCCACAGGGCCGAAAATTTCCTCGTGGCCGATGGCCATCTCGGGTGTCACGCCGTCGAAAATGGTCGGGCCGACGAAGAATCCGTTCTCGCGGTCGCGAACCCTCACCTGTCTTCCATCCAGAAGGAGCTCTGCCCCTTCCGCCACGCCTTTCTCGATGTAGCCAAGGACTTTTTCGCGATGGCGCCCGCTGATGACAGGGCCCATGTCCACGTCGCTCTGGGTCCCGTCGCCGACTTTGAGCGCGCCCGCGGATTCGGTGAGACGCTCGCGGGCCTTCGCATGCGCCTCCCCGACGGGCAGGAGGACGCTTCCAGCCAGGCAGCGCTCGCCCGCACATCCGTAAAACGATTCGGTGATCACGGGGATCGCCCTGTCCCAGTCCGCGTCCGGCATCACCACGACGAAATTCTTCGCTCCGCCGAGAGCCTGAACGCGCTTGCCGGAATGTGTCGCGCGCCGATAGACCGCGCGGGCGACCGGAGTGGAGCCGACGAACGACACCGCGGAGATCTCCGGATGGTCGCAGATCGCTTCCACGACTTCCCGCCCGCCGTTGACCAGGTTCACGACGCCGGGCGGAAGGCCGCACTGCTCGAGAAGCTCGATCATCCTCTTCTGGGACAGCGGCACCTGCTCGGAAGGCTTGACGACCATCGTATTGCCGGTGGCGATCGCGAACGGAAGAAACCAGAGGGGCACCATGGCCGGGAAGTTGAAAGGCGCGATTGCGGCGCAGACGCCCACCGGCTGGCGGTACGCCTGGCAATCGACACCGGAGGAGATGTTCTCGAGCGAGTACCCCATCGAGAGCGACGGGGCCCCGCAGGCGACCTCGACGCATTCGATTCCGCGCCGGACGCTGCCGCGCGCCTCGTCGAGGGTCTTTCCGTGCTCGGTCGTCACGGTCCGGGCGAGCTCCTCGAAATGCTCCTCCAGGAGGACTTTGAAACGGAAGAGGACCTGGGCCCGCGCCACGACGGGCGTGTCCCTCCACGCCGGAAAGGCTTTTCTGGCGGCGGCGGCCGCCTGGTCGACTTCCGCGGCGGACGACAGGGGAGCGCGGGCGATGACCTCTCCCCTCGCTGGATTGGTGACTTCCTGAAACTCCCGGGCGGACGACTCGACCCAGCGGCCGCCGATGAAGTTTGGGAGAACGGGCACGTCGTGATGCGTGCCGCGGGTCGTGCCTTCCGAGAGCGCGGTGCTGGCCATTTCCGAACCTCCTTCGCGGGAAGGGAAGGATATCTGAACCGGCGGCCGGTTCTCCGTTCTCGAGGCGTCCTTATCCCCCGGGACGGCGTGTCGCGGCGCGACGCCGGCGCGCAAGCCGGGATGGGTTTCTGGACTTCTTCGCCCGGGGCCGCGACAAGCCGAGGCGGTCCGGGCTGAGCGTGTGCGCTACCGACGCCTGATCGCGGCCGGGGCGGACAAACGGGGTTTTCCGGCGGCCGGCGGACGGAAAACTTGACGACTGCGTCCGGTCGAAATCGATCGGCACGCCGGGACCGCCGCCTTGGAAATGGCCGAAGTTCAGGAATGGTAGCACCACTATTGACATTTAGATGTTCCACTACTAAATTCCGGGCGATCGACAACCAGTCGCCCGGAATTTAGTAGTGGAACATCTAAATGTCAATAGTGG
>JAIVJS010000083.1 GCA_020199905.1 Acidobacteriota bacterium | reverse complement strand
AGCCCCAGGAGCGGGCCGCCGTCCCGCACCGCCTTCACTCCCGTCTTCAGGCTCCGCCACACCCGCTCCGCCGCGGGGGCGATCGGGGCGCCGCGCTTCAAGAGCAGGATCGCGGCGATCACCGCGATGAAGGAGATTCCGTTCAGGCCGAAGCATGCCGCCGCGCCGAGCTTGTAGAACGCGATGCCGGCCAGCACGGGCCCGATCACCCGCGCGAGGTTGAACTGAATGGAGTTCAGCGCCACGGCATTCGAAAGGTCTTCGCGGTCCACGAGCGTCGGCACGAGGGCCTGGTAAGCGGGGCCGCCGAAGGATTGCGCAAAGCCGACGACGAAGGAGAGCGTCAGGATCATCCACACGGCGACGTGATTCGTCGCGATGAGGCCGGCCAGAAGAAACGCCGATGTGAGCTGGACGAGCTGCGAGGAGAGCAGGATCTTTCGCCGGTCGAACCGGTCCGCGAAGACGCCCCCGAACAGGGAGAACACCAGGAACGGGGCGGCTCCGAGAAACGCGTCGAGGGCGAGGAGCGACGCGGACCCGGTCATCGTGAAGATCAACCAGGCCTGCGCCACCTGCTGCATCCAGGTCCCGATGCTCGAGGTGAAGGCGCCGGCCCAGAGGAGCCGATAGTCCCGGTAGGTGAACGCCTTGAACGTCCGGTTCAAAGCCAGGAACGGGGCCGCCATCGGAAGCGGCGCTTCTTCGGTCTTGCTCAATTCTGCGGCGGGACGGGAGGAGTCTTCTCGATCTCGCCGGTCATCGGGACGAAACGCACCGGGATGATGTCCTTCTCGGTCACCTTCCCGTTCGCGTCCTTCTTGAAGACCTTCAGCTCCTGGAAGAATCCGCCGACGGGAATGACCATCCGTCCGTTCGGCGCCAGCTGATCCAGCAGCGGC
This sequence comes from Acidobacteriota bacterium, assembly GCA_020199905.1. Classification (GTDB taxonomy): domain Bacteria; phylum Acidobacteriota; class Thermoanaerobaculia; order UBA5066; family Gp7-AA6; genus JALYUA01. The sequence goes on along the minus strand of JAIVJS010000083.1, from coordinate 42,730 downwards.
TGGGGAATCCTCTCCGGAGCGGCCGTCACGATGATGCCGTCGAACGGCGCGTGCTCGGGCCAGCCGCGGTAGCCGTCCCCCTCGCGCACGGTGACGTTCTTGAATCCGAGCCGCCGGAGGCGTTCTTCGGACGCGCGCGCGAGCTCCGGAATGATCTCGATCGAGTACACGTGGCCCGCCACCCTTCCGAGCACGGCGCTCTGGTATCCCGATCCCGTTCCGATCTCGAGGACTTTCTCCTCCGGCCCGAGCTCGAGCAGCTCCGTCATCAGGGCGACGATGTACGGCTGCGAGACCGTCTGGCGGCTCCCGCCGATCGGCACCGGCCCGTCGTCGTGCGCATGATCCCTCTGCGAAGCATCGACGAACTCGTGGCGGGGCACGTCCCTCATGGCCGCCAGGACGTTGGGGTCGCGGACGCCGCGGGCGACGATCTGCGTCTCGACCATCTGCGCCCGTTTTCGGGCGGTGTCATCCTGCGCCGCCGGAGTCACGCCGGCTTTCGCGTCCCCGGCCGGGCCGCACGCAGCCGCCAGGAGAAGAACGGCGCAGGCGAAGAGAACCCCGGATCCCTTCGCACGGCGCGCCCTCAACGCCCCGCTCCGGCGGGGACGGTGCCTTCGGCAGGGACGGCGCCGGCGCCCGGAGAGCTGGATCGCACCGAATCGGGTCCGTGCACGACACGCCCGCCGACCACCGTCAGGAGCGTCCGGATCGAGGGGATCTCGCCGGCGGGAGCGCGCATCGGGTCGGAGGCGAAGACCGTCAGGTCGGCCTCATAGCCGGGTGCGATCCGGCCGCGCCGGTCCTCTTCGAAGGCGGCGAACGCGGCGTCGGACGTGAACAGCGCGAGCGCCTCGGCCCTCGAGAGACGTTCCTCGGGACGCCATCCGGCGGGAGGCTTTCCGGACGGATCCTGGCGCGTGATCGCGGCGTAGAACCCGAGCAGCGGGTTTTCGGATTCGACGGGAAAATCGCTTCCGCCCGCCAGACGCGCGCCGGCGTTCACGAGCCGCCGCCACGCGTACGCGCCCCGGATCCGGTCGGGACCGACGCGTCTCTCCGCCCAGTCCATGTCGGACGTGGCGTGCGTGGGCTGGACGGAGGCGATCACCCCGTCGCGGGGAAATCGGGCGATGTCGTCCAGTGCGATCACCTGCGCGTGCTCGATCCGCGGACGATCGCCGCCGGCGGGCGCTTTCGGCTCGGCCTGCCGCGCGGAGGAAAATGCGTCGAGGGCCACGCGGTTGCCGCGGTCGCCGATCGCGTGGATCCAGAGCTGCCACCCGGTGTGGCGCGCCTGGCGAGCGATCTCCGCCAGACGCTCGGGCGGCGTCACGAGCAGGCCGCGGTTGCCGGGCTCATCGGAGTAATCGGCGAGAAGGGCCGCGCCGCGACTGCCGAGCGCGCCGTCCGCGTACGCCTTGATCGCGCGGATGGTCAGGAGATCGCTCCCGCGCCCGATCCGCGCGCCTTTCGCGAGCGCGGCCGCGAGGTTGGCGGCCTCGGGCGAGACCGTCGCATAGATCCGCAGCGGGAGCTCGCCCCGGCCCGCGAGCCGGCGAAGAGAGTCGATCTCCGCCGGGCCGTACCCGGAGGCGTCCTGCACGGACGTCAAGCCGAGCCGCGCGCACGCGCGGGCCGCGGCGACGATCTGGCGCTCGAAGTCTGCGGTCGAGGACGGCGGCATCGCCCGCGTGACCAGATCCATGGCGTTGTCGACCAGCACGCCCGTGGGGGAGCCGTCCGGTCTCCGCAGGATGCGTCCGCCCGCCGGGTCCGGAGTGGAGGCGCCCACAGCCGCTTTTCGAAGCGCCGCTCCGTTGACCCAGATCGCGTGTCCGTCGACGCGGCGCGCGACCGCGGGCCGGTCGGCGACCACGTCGAGATCGCGGGCGTCCGGATAACTTCCCCCGGGCCAGTGATTCTGGTCCCAGCCCCGGCCTTCGGCCCACGCCTCGCGAGGCAGCTTCGAGGCGATGGCGGCGATCCGCGCCGCCGCCTCGGACGCCGTCGCGGCTCCCTTCAGATCCGCGGTCTCGAGCGACTTTCCGAGCCCCAGCAGGTGCCCGTGCGCATCCGTCCAGCCGGGAAAGACGGCGGCCCCCGCCACCGGCACGACCGTCGCGGAGGGAGAGAGCTCCCGGGCGCGCCCGGGCTCCCCGACGAACAGAATGCGGCCCGCCCGGATCACCACGGAGGCGGGGCGGCCGGGGGACTGCGCGGATTCGTAGACCGTTCCGCCCTGGAGAAGGAGATCCGGAGGACTCGCGTTCGACGTCGCAGCCATCACGAGAGAAAGAATCTCCGGCAGCAACGGCATCCGCGCGATCTTAGCCCGGAAGACATCGCGGATCGCCTCCGCGGCGGCGGCGGTCCGGTCTCACGTCCGCCGGACGAGCAGAACCGTCTGGTCATCGTACTGGGGCATTCCCTGCGCGAAATCCGCAACCTTCCCGAGGACCTCGTCGCAGATCTGGCGCAGCGGCAGCGCGCGCCGGGAGGAGAGATCGGAGCCCAGCCGGTCGAGCCCGAACTCTTCGTCGGCGGCATTGACCGCCTCCGTCAGGCCGTCCGAATACACGCAGAGGAGATCGCCCGGCTTCAAGTCGCGGATCTCCTCGCGCCAGGAAGAGTTCGGGAGCATTCCCACCGGGACGCCCGTGGAATCGAGCTGTTCCCTCTGGCCGGACTCGCGCATGAGGAGCGCCGGGTTGTGCCCCGCGGAAACGTAGCGGAGAACCCCGGTGCCGGGCTCGAGCAGCCCGAAGAAAAGCGTCAGGAATTTCCGCGTGGCGGCGAAGCGGCGCAGGTGGCGGTCGATCCTGGAGACCAGGTCGGCGATCGTCTTCGCTTCGTCGATCTGAAGGTGGACGGCCGCGTGCACCGTCGATACGAGAAGCGCCGCGGGAACTCCCTTTCCCGAGACGTCCGCGACCAGGAACGCGACGCGTCCCTCCGAGAGCGGGAAGACGTCGTAATAGTCGCCGCCGATGTGGCGGGCGGGAATGTTGACCGCCGCCAGCTCCACGCCGGGAATGGCCGGAAGCGAACGGGGGAGAATCTCGCGCTGGATCGCGGCGGCCAGCTCGAGCTCCCGCTCGATGCGCTCCTTCTCGATGGCGTCCTGGTGCAGCCGCGCCGTTTCGATGGCCGCCGCCGCCTGATTGGCAAAGAGCGAGAGCAGGCGCGCGTCGGTGGCCGTGAAGTCGAGGACCCTGCCGTCCCGGGACTCCTTGTCGGCAACCGCGAGGAAGCCGAGCCGCCGGCCCGGAACGGCGATCGACACCGCGAGGCACTTCTCGCAGCCGGAAAGCCGCTCACCGGCCGTGGGCAGCGAGGCGGCGAAGTTGTTGATGACCGCCTCGCCGTCGGGGATGCGCCATGAAGCGAACCGGTCGCGCGGCACGAAATCCCCTCCGAGGTTGCGCTCGTAGAGCATGCGTCCGCCATCGTCGAGCAGGACGAGCGTCCCCTTGCCGGCGTCGGTGAGCGAGATGGAGCGAAAGAGGACCTCGTCCGCGAGCGCTCCGAGATCGAGCTGCCCGCCTAACGAAAGCCCGAGATCGTAGAGCGACTCGAGCTCGAGAAGGCGCGTCTTTATCTCGAATTCGGCTCCCTTGACCTGGCGCGACAGCCGGTGCGCCGCGACCTGGGCGCCGAGGACGAACCCGAGGAACGCCGCGACTTCCGGCGCCTCCTCGGCCGGGACCCCGAGCAGCCCGAGCTGACCGTGCACCTCGCCCTCCGCCGCGAGCGGAATCCACAGGGTCTCGCCGACGAAGCCGGCGGCCTCCGGGGAGGGCTCCGGCGGAAGCAGCGTGCCGGCCTCGTCGCCGGACTGCCCGCTGCCGATCCAGGCGTCTTTGTCGCGCAGGTGGAGGGCGGCGGCGCGCGCTCCGCTCCACTGCTGCGCGGCTTCCGCGAGGCGGACGGGCAGGGGACGATCCTCCCCCGCCTTCGAAGCGGCGTGGAGCTCTTTCCAGAAGGAGGCCAGGGGCCGGGAGGATGCCTGGGAGGCGGATGACATCGCGATCACCCGGCGGGCTTCGAAGCGGGTGGATCGGCCGCCACCGGCCGGGCGGCCTTCCACCCGGAGCCGCCCGCTCCGTGCCGGCGGCGAACCGCCGCGGAACCCGGCACCTCAATCCGCACCAGAGAGCCGGACGGAACCATGGTCCTGCGGATCAGCCGGCGGTGGCGACGGCCCGGAGAGCTTCGTCCTGGGACGGGTAGATCGCCGCGTACTGGGCGAGCCCCATGATCCGGAACGTCTTGTCGATCGTCGGCGTCAGGCTGCAGAAAGCCAGCACGCCCTTGCGGTCCATGACCTTCTCGAGCACCTCGATCAGGATCGAGATGCCGATCGAGTTGACGATTCGGGTCTTCTCGAGGTTCAAGATCAGCGCGCGCGCGCCGGCGTCGAGCTGCGCATAGGCCTGACGGGCGATCTCCTCTCCCCCCTGGTTGTTGATGTATCCGTCCGTCAGAAAAATCGCCACGTCGCCGCGCCGCTCCAACTGGATTTTGCAGGATTCACTCACTTGTACTTCCTCATGAGGATTCGCGTTCCCCATTCTCCCGACGTGATCGCGACGGAGTCCATCAGGCTGCGGATGATCTGCAACCCCCACCCCCGCTTCTTCTTTCCCCCAAACGTCTTCTCGGGCGTCGGGACCTCGACGATCTCGTGGTCGAAGCCCGTCCCCTGGTCGAAGACCTCCACCTCCAGATACTCCGGCCCTTCGTCGTCGTCCCGTCCGACCCGGAAGGTCAGGTGCACGCGATCGTCCCGCGTGTGGGCGTGCTCGAACGCGTTGATGCACGCCTCGACCAGCGCCAGCTTGATCTCGTCGATCTTATCGTGGGGCATGTCGATGTACTCGCCCATCGCCGCCACCTGCGCGGTCGCGACGATCTCCATGTCGGAGGCGACGGGAATCGTGAGCGACACTTCGCGAGCGCCGGCTCGCTCGAGGCCCGGGCGGACTGATTCCCGCTGTGCCATCAGTTTCTTTCGAGGCCTCCGCGACAGGAGTCCGCCCTCTCGGCGGAGCCTGCCGCAGAGAATAACGCCAAAGGAAACCGCAGTCGGTCCGCCACCCCAGAGGCGGCCGCCGTGTGGCGCGAAAGCGGCGCCGGGATCCCGGCGGGAGGCCGGGCGCGAGAGAAGACTTCTCCGCGGACGCGGCCGACGGGAGCGGTCATGCCCGGGGTCTTAAAAGCGCAGAAAGAGCTGCAGCGCCCGCAGCGCGACGGGGGCGATACCCCCGCCGGCCACCAGCAGCAGGCTCATTCCCACCTCTCCCCACAGAATCGCCCACAGGAGACCGGAAGGCTCCGAGACGAGGCGCGGCAGAGAGAGGGCTTTTCTCATCGAAGTTCGAGCGATACAAAAGCAAAGTCGCGGCCATGTCCGAGAGACACGCCGGATGAGTCATAAGCACCGCGTTTGGAAGAGTTAAGGACGCCCGGCCCGGTGAACCGGAAGGAACCACAGGATGACATTATGACACATATGTCCCTGGAACGTCATCCTGGTAGCTTATAAACCCATTGCGGAGAGAGTGTTAGCCGTGAAATTGGGACTTAAGGATACAGTGCCTCAATGTCCCAGTGATTTCTTGCGGTACAGCGTCCGCCTGCTGATCCCCAGCATCCGGGCCGCGCGGCTCTTGTTTCCACCCGCCATTTTCAGCACGCGGCGGATGTGCTTGTCCTCGAGCGCCCGCAGGTTCGGGATCTCTCCGTCCGCCGCGGGTTCGACCTCGGAGAGAGATCCGGGCGCGCGGCTCGGCAGCCACTGGAGGTCTTCCAGGCGGATCACGCCGCCGCGAGAGAGCGCCGCCGCTCCCTCCCGCCGCTCGCGGAGAGGCGGCAGGTTGATCTCGACGACGCGCAGCCGGTAATACAGGTCCTCCCGGAACTCGCCCCGGGCGATCCGTTCGGACAGGCGCGCGTTGGTGGCGGCCAGGACCCGGACGTCGATCGGAATGCGCTTCCGCCCGCCGACGCGCTCGATCTCCCGTTCCTGCAGGACCCGCAGCAGCTTGGCCTGAAGCGCCAGAGGCATGTCTCCGACCTCGTCCAAGAAAAGCGTACCGCCGTCGGCGGACTCGAATCGGCCGGACCGCGCCTCGACGCCGGTCGCGACTCCCCTCTCGATTCCGAAGAGCTCCGACTCGAGCAGGCTCTCCGGGAGCGCCGCGCAGTTGATCGCGGAGAAGAGCTTTTCGCCCCGGTCGCTCCGCGCGTGGATCATCCGCGCGACCAGCTCCTTCCCGGTGCCGCTCTCGCCGGTGATCAGGACGGACGTTCGGGAAGGGGCGACGCGGCCCACGAGGTCGAGCACGCGGCGCGCCGCGGGCGAATCGCCCACGAAGAGGCGTCCCGCGGCGGACCGCCCCGTCTCGTCCAGCAGCCGGCGATTCTCCTCCTCGAGGCGCTCCCGGTCGCGGGTCAGCCGCTCCAGGTGGCGCCGGTTCTCGATCGCCATCCCGCAGAGGCCCGCGAGTGACACGAGGAATCGGGCGTCGTCTTCGTCGAAACCGGCCTTCCCGCCCCGACGGAGCTCCTTGTCGGCGAGCACGAGCACGCCGACGGTGCGCCCGCCCGCGCGGATCGGAACTCCCACCGCCGCCGAGACCAGGCTCCGGAGCAGGCGAAAGGCGTCCCGCCGGAGCGCCCCCTCCGAACGGAGGATCTCCGCGACGAAGTCGTCTTCGGCGAGGATCGTCTCCGTCGGGCGGCGCGGGAAACCGACGCGGGCCTCCGCGCGGCGCGCGCCGCCTTCCCCGAACGTCGCGAGGTAACCGCGAGACGCATCGAGCACGCCGACGGCCCGGCCCAGCACGTCCTCGACCAGCGCTTCTTCATCCGGGAGGGAGCCGAGCGAGAGCCCGGCGTCGTACAGGGTCTCGAGTAAGAGGAGCTTGTGATGAGTCTCGAACTCCGCCGAACGTTCGGTCACCTGGAAGCGGCTTGTACCTTCTCGCGATGCATCTGCGCGACCGCCAGTTCCGCCGTGCGGCTCGGAGCCCAGCTCGGATTCCATTTGTGGTTCTCCGCGAGGAGCTTGTCGGCTCTGTCGAGATCTCCCTTTCGCGCGAGGACCTCGGCCAGCATGGCGCGCCCCTCATAAACCCACCGTCTCGATTCGAAATCCGCCCAACGGTTGGGCGGGTTGGCCATTTCTTCCAGCAGCGGAATCGCCTCCTCAACTTTCCCGGCCTTCATCCGAATCCGGGCGAGCGAGAAGTTCCACGTCGCCCAGTAGGGCTTCCGCGTCGTCCCCTTCAGCTGCTTCGACGCCACGGCCTCCCATTTGGGCCTCACGGCGAGGAGGCCCTTTTCCGCTTCGTCCAGCCGGCCTTCCGCGCCCGCGATCATGGCCGCCGTGAACGCCTTGCCGATCTCGTACTGCTCGTCGAAGCTCTTGTCGTGCGGCATCGCGCCCATTTTGGACATGAGCTGACGCGCCAGCGCGGCATCGTCTGCCGAGACGGCGACCCGAAACGCGCGCATCAGAGACTCGATCCGCCCTCCGTCGTACATCGCGGATTCCTGTGACGCGCGCACGTAGTTCTCGATCGCCGCGGCGGGCTCGCCCTTGCCCTCGTAGGCGACTCCCATGTGGTTGAAGGACTCGAAGAAGTCGGACTTCAACGCGAGCGCCTTGCGGCAGTTGGCGATGGCTTCGTCGTACCGCCCGCTGTAGGCCTGAATCTCTCCGAGGCTGTCGTAGGGGTTCGCCTGATCCGGCGCCATGAACTGGTATTTCTTCAGGTTCTCGATCGCGCGGTCGTAGTCGCCGCGGTACCCGTAGTAGTAGCCGATCTGGTTATACGCGTCGGCGTTGTTGGGCTCCACCGCCAGAAGCTCGCCGAAGATCTGGAACGCGTCGTCCATCTTGCCGGTGTCGATCTGCTGGCGCGCGAGGACCATCGCCGCGCGGATGTCGTTCGGGTATTTCTCGTGGATCTTCCGGGCAGTCTCGACGTACCGCTTCTGGTCCATGTCGAGCATCGCCTGCTGCATGTCGACGTGGAGACGTTCGTGCTCCGACAGCCGGTTCCGCTCCCGGCTGGCGCGCCGGGTCAGAGCGATTTGCTGCGGCTTCTCGGAGTTGCGGGCGAGCCCGATCATCGCCATCGCGAACTGGGGATCGAGCTGAAGCGCGCGCGCGAAGTCGACGCGCGCCTCCTTGAAGTAGAAGCGGCGCTCGTTCTCGAGACCCTGGCGCCAGGCCTGGTACGCCTCGTCCGAGGAGGTGGTGACCTCGCGGTTGTTCTTGGTGTAAACGACGGCGACGGCGACGCCGGCTGCCAGAAGCAGCAGGACGACCCCGGCCCACCGGACCGCGCGCGGAAATCTCATGTCCATCTCCTGATACGTCCGGGGTATCCCGGGGTTTCAGTCACTCCACTCTTAAGAAAAGAAAGGTCATATCGTCGTATTGCTCGGCCCCGGACACGTGTCCGCGGATGTCGGCCAGTATCCCCTGGGCGATGTCCTCGAGCGGCGCGCCCTGCCGGGTCGAGAGCGACGTCATCAGGCGATCTTCCCCGAACGGGTTCATGGCGGGGTCCATCGCCTCCGAAAAGCCATCCGTGTAGAAGAAGATCAGGTCTCCCCGGCGCAGGAACATCTCCTTCGTGTCGTAGGCGACCTCCCGGAAAGCCCCCAGCGGGAGCCGGTTTTCCGGGGGCTCCAGGAAGGTCGGCCCCCCGTCGCCCGGGCGGAGGAGGATCGGGAGAGGCTGCCCCCCGATCGAATACCGGAGGCTCATCGAGTCCGGGTCGAGCAGGAAATAGCCCAGCGACACGAACATCCGCCTCTTGATCGAGTAGATGCGCCGGTTGGATTCCTGAAACAGCAGGCCGGGGTCCCGGGTGGTCAGGGCCCGGGAGTACACGATCTCCTTCGACGCGACCATGAGGAGCGAAGCCGGCACCGACTTGCCCGAGACGTCCCCGATGACGATCCCGAGCCTGGGATCGTCGTCGAAAGGGATGAAGTCGTAGAAGTCGCCCCCGACCACCCTGGCCGGCAGGCTTCCGCCGAAGAAAGAGAACCCGGGCACCACGGGCAGGGACCTCGGCAGCAGGCTCGTCTGGATGTCGCGGGCGATCTCGAGGTCGCGCTTCAACTCCGCCTGACGGGTCATCTCGTCGTGAAGAAGCGCCGTCTCGATCGCCAGCGCGGACTGGTTGGCGAGCGTTGAAAGCAGAGCCTCGTCGTCGCGGTCGAATCGCTCGCCGGACAGCTTCTCCTTCAGCGCGAGGATTCCCATGAGGCGGTCCCGGTAGGCCAGGGGGACGACCAGCCGGAATCCCTCCTCGAGAAGCCGGGCGCGGAAGCCCTCGCTTTCCGGGTCGGCGAAATAGACGGAAAGGTCTTCGACCCGAACGGGCTTGCCCTCCTGACGGAGGATGCGCCGGACGACGGCGTGCGGCGGGACCCGGTCCTCCCGCTTCCCGCGGCGCTCGAGCCAGCCGTCCCGCTCGCGCAGCCAGATGGACGCCTTCTCGATCCGCAGCGTCCCGGCGATGCTGGCCGTCAGGTAGTCGGCGATCTTTCCGAGGTCGAGCTCTCCCGTGATCGCCTCGCTCATCTCGAGCAGAGCCGTCTGGTAGTCGAACTTGTCGCGGAAGAAAAGCTTGTCGAGCGGCGTCTGCAGCCGGCGCCTCAGAAATTCGAACAGGGGCAGCACGACCAGGAAGAAGCCGAAGTTGAAGAGGGCCGACGAGCCGGGGCGGGAGCGCTTGAACAGGGCGTTCGCGGCGGCGATCGCGATCGCATAGAAACCGAAGAGGATCGCCGTCGTGATCGCGTAGAGGAACGTCCGCCGGACGACGAACTGGATGTTCAGCATCTGGAACCGGACGATCGCGTACGCGAACGTCAGCGGAATGAGGATCATCGGGACGATGCCGTAGAACACGTACTCGTCGGTATTGAACGCGGACGGCAGGATGATCCCGAGGAAGAGGTAAGGGATGGTCCCCAGGATCGTGCCGACGAAGACGTGGAAGGCCTGACGCCGCTCGCGCGCGTCCGGCAGCGTGAACGCCGAGTGGGCAAGCGACGCGAGGCCCAGGATCAGGTAGTCGCCGAGGAGCGCCCAGGACGAGAGGGGCGCCCCGGACAGGATAGACACCCGATCTCCCCGCAACTGGCGCATGACGTCGTAGAGGAAGACCACCGGCGGGATGGCGTAGAGCAGATAGAGCAGGGACGGGCTGGCCGAGAGGAAAGTCTGAAGCCGTGTCTTCCATCGCGGCGGCTCCTCGCCGCTCCACTCGTCCCGGTGCGCGAAATGGAACTCCTTCGGGCGGGGAAAGATCAGGAAGAAGTGCAGGAAGACCGCGGGAAGCAGAAACAGGCTGACGGTCCCCGTGTTCTGGACGAAGACGTCGATCCACCAGTACGAGGCGGGCCGGAGGCGGCAGACGAAGAAAAGCAGGAAGAGCACGCACAGAAGAAAGAAGATCCGCGCGGATCGGTCTTCGGGCCGTTTGCGGAAGACGAAGAGCCCGATGAAGAAGAAGAGGAAGCCGAGGATCGCGGCATAGAGATAGGTCGTTCCGCCGAGGCGCTCGGAGGAAAGCTGCACCGGCACGATCCGAACCTCGCCTCCGGGCTCGCCGATGCGACCGGTCTGCGGGCACGGTCCGCGGCGCACCAGATACGGGACGGTGTCGCCTACCTTGTGCTTGCGCAGCTCCGTCGAGGCGTCCGAGATCGAGTTGACGAGGTGGTTCCCGATTCCGAGCACGCAATCGCCTGCGGGGATCCCCGCCCGGGCGGCGGGCCCGCGGGGCGTCGCCGCGCGGACTTCGATTCCGGTGCGGCTGTAGGGCATCGGGACGATCCCGTCGTAGGGACGGGGCGAGAACATGTCCGCGATGGAGGCCACCGCGATGGCGAGCCCCAGGAAACCGACGACGTAGAACCAGCCCCGGAGGGAAGAACCCCCTTCCTGAGTGTCCGTCGGCCGCGAGGGCCCGCTTACGCCTTCCATGTCTATTGCTTACGTCCGGGAAACGTGCATGTTAGCCGGAAAAGTCCGGCGACGTGGACGCGCGGCTATCCGTCGTCAGCTGTCAGCAGGCACCGATGCGGCTTCTATCGCAACCGATCAATTCGCCCCTCATCGTGCTCCGCCGCCCGCCCTCAGCCGTTCGCCTCTCGCTTTTCGCGCTCGCCGTTCGGCGTTCGTCGTTCGCCTGCCACGGCACCCGTGAGAGCTGAGAGGTGACAGCTGATAGCTTCCCCCTGCATGCCCTTCATCACATTCGAGGGAGTCGAAGGCTCCGGCAAATCGACGCAGCTCGCGCGGGCCGCGGTCAAACTGCGGGAGACCGGAAGGGAGGTCTTCGACACGCGGGAGCCCGGGGGGACCGCGATCGGCCGGAAGATCCGGGAGATCCTGATGGACGTCTCGCACGCGCATCTCGACCCGGCCGCCGAATGGCTGCTGCTCGAGGCGGACCGCCGGCAGCACGTCGTCGAGGCGATCCGGCCCGCCCTCGCCCGCGGGGTCTTCGTCCTCTGCGACCGGTATTCGGACTCGACGACGGCCTACCAGGCGGCGGGCCGGGGCCTCGACGCGGAGGGAGTCGAGTTCGTGGACGCGATCGCGCGGGACGGCCTCGCGCCGGACCTGACGCTCCTCTACGACGTGATGCCCGGGGAGGGGCTGGCGCGCGCGCGTTCCCGCGACGGCGGGACCGGCCGCTTCGAAGCGGCCGACGCCGCGTTCCACGAGAGAGTCCGCCTCGCGTATCTCGAGATCGCCCGCCGAAGGCCGGAGCGCGTCCGCGTCCTCCCGGCGGCCGGCACCCCCGACGAGGTCTTCCGGTCGACCTGGGCGGCTCTCACGCGCGCGTTTCCGCTGTGACGACGCCCGCCCTCCTCGAGCGCCTCGCGGGCGGCCCGCAGGGCTCCTTTCCCGGTGCGCTGCTCTTGACGGGGCCCTCCGAGAGCCGCCTCGAAGCCGAGGCCCGCCGGCTCGCCGCCCTGCTCCTCTGCTCCGAGCATCCGTCGGATTCGTGCGACTCCTGCCGCCGCGCGGCGTCCGGCGCCCACCCCGACCTCTTCGTCGCGGAGGCCGAGGGAGTGCAGATCAGGGTGGAGCGCGTGCGGCAGGCGCTCGAGTTCGCCGCCGGCCGGCCCTACGAAGGGTCGCGGCGCGTCGCCCTGGTGCTCGGCGCGGAGCGGCTCGGGGTCGAGGGCGGCAACGCGCTCCTGAAGTCTCTCGAGGAGCCGGGAAGCCACCTGCACTGGATCCTGACGGCCGCGCGGCCGGAATCGCTTCTCTCGACGATCCGGTCCCGGTGCGCGGTCGCCATCGTTCCCGCGCTGACGCGGGCGGAACGGACGGCTCTGTGGAAATCGCGCGGATTCGAGGACGACGAGGCCGCCGATCTCGCCCTCTTTGCGCCGGAGACGGAAGCCGCGCCCGCCGAGCTCCTGGCAGACTACCGCGAGTTCCGCGAGCGCGCTCTCCTGGCTCTGGACACCGCTCTCTCCGGCAATCGACCGGCGCCGCTCCTGATGCTCGCCGAGGATCTCGGGCGCGCCGAGCCCAGATACCCGGCGCTCGTGGCCGAGCTGCTGGCGGACGCGGCCGTCGCCTCGAGCGCCTCGGCCGAACACATCCGCCATCGAACCGCGGCCGGCGCCGTGGGGGCGCTGGCGTCGCGGCGATCCGGGGAAGCGCTGTCGAAGGCCGCCGTCTCCGCCGCCGATTCCCCGCCCGACTCCCGGCGCGGCAATCGCCGCCTTCATTTCGAGGCGCTTCTCCTGGATCTCCTGGTCGGAGGCCTCACCCCGGCGGCGCACTGAAGAAAACGGGCAGCCGAAGCTGCCCGTCTGGGAACTGCTTTACTGGCCTCGGCCGGAGATGGGTCAGCGCGTCAGCGAGAGGTCCACGCTCTCCGTGGCGCCATTGCCCACTCGCACCTCGACGCTCCGGTCCCGGTACCCGGGCCGCGAGATCGTGACCGTGTGCTTTCCGGGCGAGACCACGATGCCTGCGTCCATCGACGCGAGCTCATCCGCGGAGCCCACGAACCGGTCGTCGAGATAGACGGCGGCGTCCACCGGCTCCGCCTTGATCTTCAGGCGGCTGCGGTCGCCCCGAACCGGACGCGCCGAGACCGTGGCGTCCGGCCTCGCGCTGCTGGGGTTGTTGCGCCAGGCCGCTGACGGAGGCGCGACGTTGCGATCGCGAACCGCCTGACCGTCGGTGTCACCCTCACGATCGGCGCCGCCGTCCGTGTAAACCGAAACGTCCTCGTCTGCGTCGTCGTCGGTGCTCACCCGGTCGCGGCCGTAGCCGTCCGTGCCCGGGGTGCTGTCGCGGCGATAGGGACGCAGGTCATTCCGGTCCCGGTCCCGGTCCCGGTCGCGGTCCCGATCGCGGCGCTTGCCGAAATAGCGCTGGACGTCGCCATCGATTTTGGGAGGATCGGCCTGACCGCTCATCCCGTTGCCGCGGGCGAGCTTGTTGTCGACCTTCAGCTCCCGTCCGGGCTGCGCGTCCACGTCGATCGACAGCGGAAGGTATCCATTCAGGCGGAACTCGAGGCGGTAGTGCCCCGGCCGCAGGTAGAGCTTGTCCGGCCATCCGTCGAAGTCATCGGCCGTGCCGATGTACTTCCCATCCAGAAAGACGCGGGCCTCCTCGGGCGAGACGTCGGTCTTGACCGCTCCCCAGTTGGAGTCCGCTCCATAGCCCGATCCGTAGCCGTATCCGTATCCGTATCCGTAGGGACGGCCGTAACCGTAGTAGCCGGAGTAATACCCCGGATACCCGTACCACCCCCAGTAGGGGTTGATGAAGCCGCCGCCGTAAATGATCACTCGACCGCCGCCGTGCCTGCCGCCGCGAAATCCCCCGCCGCCGTGGAAAGTTCCACGCGGGGCGGCGAGCGCCGAAGCCGCGGGCAGCGCGAGGACCAGAAGCGCGGCGATCCCAAGCAGTTTCTTTTTCATGTTCACTTCTCCCGGACTCTGAGTAGAGCAAGCCGGGGGCCAGTTCAGTAGTCGAGTGCAGCGATCCTAAAGTCCTTGTGCTGCAGGGCTTGGCGGGCGCGGGTTTTCGGAGCCTTTCCCTCCCTGACCTCTGCTCAGGTCACTCGTGTCCCGGAAAGAGACACCGGCCCGGAAACCGGAGACGGACGGCGCGCGGAGAGCCGCCGGGCGAGCCCCCGCAGATAGTCCTCCCGCAACACGCGATCGACCGCCTTCCGCGCCCCCGGGGCGTCCCAGCGCTCCGCGAGCGCCGCCCAGGCGACCAGCAACCGCCCGGTGACGGGCGAGGAATCGCGAAAGGCGAGTGCCTGCGGCACAGCCAGAAAATCGCCGAGCTCGGGATGCTTCGCGTAGAAGATGGCGGCGGACTCCCCCGCCTTCTCCTGCCTCGTCCGGAACGACGTGAACGTGATGTCGTGATGGTGCCGGGCGATGGCGCCCGGCCGGTAGACGATCTTCATTCCGCGGCGGACGAGGCGGTAGGCGATCTCGATGTCCTCCCAGGCTGCGTGGGGAAAAGACGTGTCGAAAAGACCTTCCTCGAGCAGCAGATGCCTCGGCAGCGAGATGTTGGACGTGTAGAAGAAGTTGAAGGGGACGGACTCGGGGTCGGCGATCAGCGCATACCCGAACTGCAGGCCGTACTCGTTGATGTGGTGCAGAAACGGGGAGACGCGCCTCCCCCGCGGCCAGGTCGTATACCCGAGCACGGCCGCCGGATGCGTGCGGGGCTCGGCATGCGCCGCGGCGTGGATCGAGAGGAGCTCCGGCTCGGGCACCGTGTCGTCGCCTAAAAAGAGCACGAACCGGCCGCGCGACTCCGAGACTCCCCGATTGCGCGCCGAGGCGGGTCCCCCATTCGTCTGAGAAAAAAAACGGAAGGGGTACTTCGGCCGGTGGGACGCGAGCCGCCGGGAAGTCTCGTCCCGAGACCCGTCGTCGACGACCACGACTTCGTAAAGGGGAGGCGAGATCTGCTCTCCGAGCGAATCGAGGACGAGGAAGAGAGTCTCCGGGCGTTCGAAGGTGGGGACGACGACGGAGAAAAGCGGCGTCACGCGAAGATCTCCGAAAGGCTCGACCGCACGAGCGCGGGCGAACGGCCGAGCAGCTCGCGGAAGTACGCGCCGTCGAAATGCTCGTCCCCCGGATACGTCGGCACGATTCGGAGGGGGAACCGCGCGAAGATCTCCGCGTCGCTCCGCCGCCGCGACGCCTGAACATCGCGCCTCTTCGCCGCGAGGGTCTCGGAGCTGCGGTGAATCCAGAGGAGCGCCCTCAGGTGCGCGACCGTCAGCGGATCGTCGAGCGAGACGTTCTCCCCGGGCTGTTTTTCTCCGGCCCGCCCGATCCCGAACAGGCGGCGCCAGGGATTGTCGGCCGGGGCGGCTTCGGGCTCCCGATACGGGTCCCGGCGCAGCTCACCGGCCCCCGCGTTGCGGGTCTCGAGCATCTCGGCGATCCGCGCCATGAAGGCGCCGAGGATCGCCGGCATCAGCGCGCGGAAATGCTCCTCGTCGAAATTCTTGAACGCGGTCGCGTAGGCGTTTTTCTCGAAGAGGAATCCGCGCGAGTACCGGCCCAGCGCCTCGCCGGTGGCGCCTCCCCGGTGCCGGGCGACCGCGCGCGGCTCGGAGACGATCCGGCGGCCGCCGATCCACTGGCGCCAGCCGAAGTCGACGTCCTCGAGGTACGCGAAGTAGTCGTCGTCGAAGCCGCCGGAGGCGAAGAACTCCTCCCGGCGCACCGCCATGAGGCCTCCGCAGGCGAAGAGGCGCTCCTCGCCCGGCGGGGATTCCGGGACCTGCGCGAGCGGCCTGCCGGAGTCCCGCTGAAAGGCGTGCCCGTCGAACGTCAGGAAGCCGTCGGAGAAGTCGTTTTTCTTCCCGGTGCGGTCGACGAGCCTTCCCGCCACCGCCGACACGTCCGCGGGGGCGGACGAAAGAGCCGTGGCGAGGCGCTCCAGGGCGTCCGGCTCCACGGCGGCGTCGTCGTTGACGAAGGCAACCGCCGGAGCGCGGGCCGCTTCGGCGCCGAGCCGGCACCCGCGGGCGAACCCGACGTTCCCCCCCGCGGGCACGTGGCGAACCTCCGGGTGATCGCGGAGCACCCGGGCTATCTCCGGGCTTCCCCCGTTGTCGACGAGGATCGTCTCCACCCGGCCGCCCCCGCCTGCCGCGCGCAGCGCCTGCAGGCACTCGCGGAGATGTTCTTCGCCCCGATAGTGGACGACGACCGCGGAAAGATCCGGAGTGGACGGCATGGCGCAGGGAGTTTACAGTCGCCCCGCCGCCTCTCCGCAGGGGACTGAGACCGACGACCGCCCGAGGCCTATCTTCCCGTCAGGCGGCGCCAGACCGAACGGCCCGGGGCGGCGGGGAAGGGCAGACGGCCGGGATCGACCCTCGCCACCCGGCACCACGACACGAGAGGGGCCGCCACGCGGCCCCATGCGCGTTCCGCCGCGAACCGGCGCGCCGCCTCGCCGGCGCTTCGCCGCCGCGCTCCGTCCGACAGAAACGCGGAGACACTGGCGGCGATCGAAGCGGCTGCCGGCCCGGCGCGGAGCCCGGCGCCGGCCTCCTCGAGAGCGCGCGCGATCGCACCGCCGTTGACCGAGACGCTCGGCACGCCTCCCCAGGCGGCGTCGAGCAGGCGCGTCCGGAACGCGAGATCGGTTTCGAGGCCGGGCGAGGAGATCGAGACCACGAGGTCGGCCGCGGCGTACAGGTCGGCGCGCGAGGCGTACGGAAGCCACGGCGAAAAGAAAACCGACCTGCCGCCGGGGTCGATCGCGCGCGCTCTCTCGAGCAGACGCGCGTAAACCTTCTGCGGCGTGCTCTCGGGATTGGGATTCTCGAAGAAGAGCAGCTTCGCGTCGGAGTGTTTCTCGAGCACCGCCGGCCACGCCGCGAGGAGGATCTCCGGGTCGTACCAGTCGTAGACGCCGCCGAAGAGCACGACCGGTCCGCCGGCCGGAAGGCCGGCGGCGCTCCGGCCCCGCCCGGGGTCGCCGGAGGCGGGCTCCGCCGGGGCCCCGAACGGAACTTCCGCGATCAGGCTCGCGAGCTGCGGGTCTCCCGGAAAATTGCGCGCGCCCACCCGGCCCGCGGCATAGAGCGCGCCGGCATAGAAGAGCCGCTGCTCGGGAGAGGCGCAGAGGTAGAAGTCACCGCGCGCCAGCGCGAGCGCGAGCGTCGCGCGATCGTGGCGCGCGGTCTGTTCCCCGAGAACGGGCGCGTAGTGCAGGTTCTCGACGAAAAATGGATCGTAGAGGTCGACGGCGACGGGGACTCCCGGCGCCTGGTGAAACCACCAGTTCGCCGCGTGCCCGGACACGACGGCCGCGTGAGCCCCTTTCGCCGCGGCGGCGAGCGCGCCCGCGGGCGCCGTCTGGACGGGGACGCCGCCCGCGACCGCTCGCGCCTCTTCCGGGTCGTTTGAGACCAGCAGGCAGACGTCGTACTCGGCCTGGAGCGCGCGCGCGAGCTCGAGAGCCCGGATCCCCATGCCGGCCATCCGGGGCCGGATGGGCTCCGGCGCCAGGACAACGACTCGGCGGCTCAACGGCGGCCGCGGAGGCGGTCCACGAGCAGGTGAAGGTGCCACATGCGCGAGGCGTAGATCTGCTCGAGAATTCCCCCCAGACGCTCGACTTCCGTCCGCATCTTCGAGAGCTCCCGGTCGTAGCGCTCGTTCGCGTCGAAGACGTCGGCGAGGCGCGCGTGAACGAGCTCGTTCTCCGCCATCAGGCGGGCCCGTTCGGTCTGGAGCTCGGACACGCGCCGTTTCTCCTCGCGAAGATCGAGGCGGGCCGCGTCGCCGGCGGCCGCGCGTTCCGAAAGACGGCGGTGGCTCTCCCGTTGATAGGCCAGCTCTCCCTGGGACCCGAAATCCCGCTCGTACCAGAACACCATCTGCGCGCGCATCCGGTCGAATACGCGGGCCAGCCCGGCCTCCGTGCGCCGCCGCGCGTACCGAGCATAGATCCGCTGGCGCGCCTCCTGGAACGCCGCCGCTCCGGCGGGGACGTGGCCCGATTCGCCGTTCTCGTCCTGGAACTGGCGGTATTCGCAGGTGATCGCCCGCACGTGGCGGAATCCCGTGAGCGCCGACAGCCGGATCAGGAAATCCCAGTCCTCGGAGTAATTTATCGTCTCGTCGAAACCGCCGGCCTGGAGGAAAAGCGAGCGAGGCAGAAGCAGCGTGTGGAGCGGGATGTAGTTCGCGAGCAGAAGGTAGTCCGGATCGTAATCGAGGGAGTATTGAACGCCGCGGTGTCCCGGCGTCCAGCCCTCGTCCCCCGCCGTGTAGACCGCGGTCACCGCGTCCGAATACACCACGGGCTCCGGGCCCGACGCCCAGGCGCGCGAAAGCCTCTCGAAGTGGTCCGGCGCGAGCAGATCGTCGTCGTCGAGAAAACCGATGAGCTCGGAAGTCGCGAGCGCCACGCCGCGGTTGGCGGCGGCGGAGCGGCCCCGGCGTTCCGGGAACTCCTCGACGACGAGGTCCCACGCCTGCCGGTATTCGTCCAGATTCCCGAGAGGCGCTCCCCCGTCGTTGACGACCATGACCTGTCGCGGCCGCGCGGTCTGCGCCTTCAGGCTCTCCAGGGCTTCGCGGAGGAGCGCCGGGCGATTGCGCGTCCGCACGACGACCGAGACGGGAACCTGCGGCCGCGATCCCTCCGTGTTCGCGCTCGGGCCGATGGATCTCCGGAACGACTCGAGAGAGAGCGTCGAGAGCAGCGCGTAGGGGATGAGACGGAACGCTTCCACGGGGCCCGACCCCGACAGGGTGAGCCGGCGATAGGCGTTCAGCCCGGTGACGGCGCTCGCGTAGTCCCGGACCTCCTGCTGCGAAACGAATGCGGCGAGGGCCTCGCGCTTGCGCTCCTCCGCCGCCGAGATGTCGACGAGGACGTTCGGCAGGATCGGGTGGGAGATCTCGTAGAACGCGATCTGCAGGAAGCGGTAGAGGTCATGGTCCGGGTCCTCGGGGCGCGAGGCCGCGACTCTTTCGATGAGGGCTTCCGCGAGCGCGCGATGGTCGGGATGGATCTCCACGGGCGAGGGGCACAGAACGAGCTCCGGCTGGACCTCCGCGATCTGCGCGGCCAGGGCCGCGTCGAGATCCCCCCGCCGGTCCGCCAGTCCCCGGTCCGGCAGGCCGGCGAAGACGGGCGCCGGAATTCCGAGGGCGTACGCCGCGCGGCGGGCCTCTTCCCGGCGGAGCCGTCCGTACGATTCCGCGGCGTCCGGCGCCACGCCCTGCTGCCGCGTTCCGTCCGTCGCGATCCAGACGCGGAGAGCCTTCGCCGACGCGTTCAACGCGAGGGTCCCGCCCGCTCCGAACGCGTCGTCGTCGGGATGCGCGCCGAGCACCAGAAGGCGCCCGGCCACGAGCTCGCTCGCCTGATACGGAATCAGGGACGCTTCGTCCAACGGTTTTCCCATCGCTCTTTCCCGCAGTTTACTCGTTACGACGGGGCGCTCAGATGAGGTCGTAGAGCGCCGGAACCAGATGGCCGGTTTCGGAGAAGCGGCGCGCCGCATCGTCGTCGAACGCGCGCACGATCAAGGGGAATCCCGCGTCCGCACGCTGCCCGGGAAGCCGGGAGATCGCGTCTCGCCCGGGACCGCCGGGCGTCTCCCAGAGGACCAGCTCGGTCGCTCCGAGCGCCGACGCCTCTGAGGCGGCGGCGGCGAGCAGCTCCGGCAGGCCCGCTCCGCCGGATACGCACAGCCAGTCGGCGACCAGCGCCCGCTCGCCGACGATCGAGAGCGCCGCCCACGACGTCAACGGGGCCGACCCGGTCCACACCATCCGGTAGTAGCGCGTCGGGCGCGCGTGATACCTCCAGTTCGCGCGGGCTCGATCCCGCACCGCCCCGCTGGGAATGGCGGCGCGCGCCGCCTCCCAGAGCTCGTCGAACGCCGCCCCGGCAGAGTCCCCGGCCCCGGTTCCCGCCGGCCGCGGGGGGAAAGCGCCGACGGGCACACGCACCTCCCGGATCGGAAGCAGTGTGCGCGACCCGACCAGGCGGTGGCTGATCGCGAGCGCCCGCGCGTTCGGAAAACCGAAGCAGAACGGCACGCCCCGCGCGCCGACCGTCTCGTAGAAGGCGCCCGCCATCGCGCGGTAGACCGCGCGGCCGAGGCCTCTCGCGCGGCGGTCGGTCGCCACGTCTCCGACCGAATAGAGAAGCGTCTCCTGCCCGTCGAGCCGGAATCGCATGCCCCACCCGGCATAGTTCCCGACGATCTCGCCGTCCTCCTCGGCGACCACGCCGTACCAGCCGTCCGGGTTCTGCTCGAACTTCCAGATCCACTCGGGCGCCGAAAGCTCGGCGCCGAACGTCCGTGCGAAGAGCCGCCGGATACCCGGAGCGTCGGCGGAGGCCGCCTCCCGGATTCGCGCCGTCACGACCGCTGGACCACGAACGTCTCGCGAGGCCGGCCGTCGGCGCCGGAGAACGTCGTGCAGAACCACTCGCCCGCGGGAAGCGAGGAGGCGAGCTCGGAGGGCCGAAAGGGCCTCGAGAGGTCGGCGCCCGCAAAGGGAACCCGCGAGGCGTGCGGCGAGAGAGCGACCCAATCCCCGGGCCGCGCGGGAATCTCGTCCAGGCGCCCCGTCGGAGCGCGATGCGGGCGCCTGCGCCGCCGCTCGGCCCGCTCGAGCAGGGCACGCCCCAGGCGGCCGTAGCGGCGTTGCCGAAAGAGGCGGCGGGAGGCGGCGCGCCGCCGCGATGTCTCGGGGTCCCCGGCGATGCTGCCGCCCCACAGGTGACGAACGCGGGCGCCGGCGACGACGGCGAGATCGAGGCCCGCGCGACGCACCCGGCTCTCCCACTCCGTCTCCTCGTACTCGAACGGAAAACGCTCGTCGAAACGTCCTACGCGGTCAAAAACGTCCCGGCGGGAAACCAGCACGGCTCCCGACAGATGCCGCGCGGTCCCGCCGCGCGTCCACAGAGAAACGGCTTCGCGAGCAAACCTCGCGAAGCGCCGGTCGTCGCGCGCCGGAGAGATGCCGGTCCGGAAGAGGCCGAACTCCCCGAAGAAGCCGGGGTCGAATCCGGGCGGGAGCAGGACGCGGCCGTCGGGATCCCACTCGCAGATTGGCGCCGCCGCGCCCGCGCCGGGCCGCGCGATCGCCGCGAGCAGCGCGGTGAGCGCGCCCGGCCGGAAGAGTACATCCGCGTTCGAGAGGACCAGGCGGGAGCCGCGCGCGCGAGCGAGGCCGGCGTTGACACCGCCGGCGTACCCGCGATTGTCGGGAAGCCGTATCAGCCGGTCCGCATCGATGCCGCGAAGCGCTTCCGCCTCGGCGTCTCCCGAGCCGCAATCGACGAGCACGATCTCCCCGCCGATCCCTTCGCGGGCGAAGCCGTCGCGAAGAGTGTTCGCGCACGCGGCGGCCAGCGCGGCCTGCCGGTAATTGACGACGATCGCGGAGACGTCCGGGCTCAGGAGCGCCTCTCGCCGGCTTCGAGGGCCCGGAGGAAGGCGTTCTCGAGCCGCTCCGCCACGCGCGAGGGGTCAAACCGCTTCGCGACTTCGGGGCCTTCGCGGCGCGCCCGCGCCCGGGCCTCGGAACCGAGCGCGCCGGGGAGCGCCGCCGCCAGTGCCTCCGGATCGCCGTCCGCGAAATAGGTCGCCGCTTCGCCGGCGATCTCGCGGTTTCCGGGAGTGTCCGAGAGCAGGCAGGAGACGCCGCAGGCGAGCGCCTCGAGAGCCGGGAGGCCGAACCCCTCCTCCGCCCGCGTCGGCCCCAGGAACAGGTCCGACGCCCGGTAGGCGAACGGCATGCGGTCCGGCGGAAGCGCCCGATGGTAGTCGTCGATCACCGTGGAGGCGGACTCCTCCGGCGTGGGCGGCTCCACGGCGATCCGGCGGAGCCGAAACGTCCCGCCGCGCTCGCGGAAGAGCGCGAGGCCCGCGAGGCCGACCGCGATTCCCTTCACGTCCGCGCCGTGAGGCCCGACCATCAGCACGACGGGCTCTCGCGCGGGTCTCTCCGCGTCGGTCGGAAAGAAACCGGTCGCATCGAAGGCCTGCCCCACGTTCTCGACGGGGCCGTACCCGGCCGTCTCGAGGCGCGCGGCGAGGGAAGACGAAACGGCGAGCTTGCGCGTCGGAAGCCGATAGGCGGCCTCGATCTCCTCGCGCCGCTCGGCGTAGAAGGAAAACGACGCCTCGTAACCCTGCGAGAGGTGGAAGACGGGGCCGGCCGCGCCGGCGACGGCCGGCGCGGCCGTCGTCCAGAAGGTCGCCACGCGCACGTCGGCGGCGAGGAGCTCCCGCGACTCCGAGAAGGAGCGGCGCTCGAAGCGGGCGCGGGCCAGCGAAAACCAGCGCGGCTCCGGAGCCGGAGAAACCACCGACACGCGGTGCCCCCGCCGGGCCAGCGTCTCCGCCTGAAGCAAAGCGACCCGGACCCCGCCTGAAAGCTCCGTCGACTCGAGCAGGTAGGCGATGCGCAGCGGCCCTCCCCTCAGGCGGTTGCTACCGCAATCCACTGGTAGACGGACAACAGCGCCGGATCGAGCCCGGGCCAGCCGGCCAGGGAGTCGAGGAACTCCTGCTCTCCCGGAGGAGGCTCGCTCCCGATTCCGTCGATGGAGTAGACGCTCCAGCCGCCCTCCTCGAGAGCCTCGGCCAGGAACGGGCGGGTGAACCAGCGGAGGTGGCCCGCGTCGAGGAGACCCGCGGGCGCCGGATCGAACCGGCCGAGAGTCAGGTCCCGCACGACCGAGAGATGCCCCGCGTTCGGAACGCTCGCCACGAGACGCGCGCCCGGCTCCGCGGCGCTCCGCGCGGCCGTGAGCAGGGCGACGGGGTCGGCTGTGTGCTCGAGCACGTCGCCCAGGAGAAACGAGTCGAACCGATGCCCCTCGAGGGCCAGCGCGGACAACGCGCTCGCGGCGTCCCCGCAGACGACACGGTCGAGCCTCGCCGCCGCGCGCGACGCGGCCGCGGCGTCGATCTCTATCCCGGTGACGTCGAGGAGCGGGTCCCTTCTCTTGAGAGCGGCCCCCGTCGCGCCCGAACCGCAGCCGACGTCCGCCAGGCGGCGGCCGCCGGGAGGCAGACGCTCGATCAATTCCGGCCGCTCTCGCTCCGAGGGATCGCCGGCCACCAGAGCGGCGAGGCCGCCGGGGAGAGCGGCGGGGTGGGCGGCGGCGACCCGGCCGAGGAAGGCGGTCACCGTCTCTCCCGGACGGGGAAGGAAGTCCGCGATGCGGAACGCGAGGAGAGGGGGCGGCCCGGCAGACGCGGGGAGATCGTGAGCTCCCGATTCCAGCTCGCGCAGCGTGTGCACGGCTGACGCTCCGGAGGCGGGCGCCAGGCGGCCTGCCAGCGCGGGCGCGCCGGACGGAAGCGAGGACAACGCGAGCTTTCCCCACGGCACGGCGGCAGAAAGGAGCACCACGGCCCAGATCTCCGCCGCGGCGAACGCGCCATCTGCCGACGCGGACGGGTCGAGATCGGCTTCAGTCTCCGCGGCGACGGCGCGCCGCCACCGGAGACGGGAAAAGAGACGGCCGTAGTCGAGCGGCTCCGGCGTCCCGACGAACGCGAGTCCGGTCCTCAACGCCGGGCGGCGCCCCGCCCGACGGCCGCCGACAGCCCGGCTGGACGCCGGTCGGCAGCGCCCTCCTGCTCGATCGACCAGACGTACGGGGGGCGCAGGATCCCCACGGAGTACTCGGGGGCCACGACGGAGAACCCCGGGCGGAGGATCTTCAGGTCGTGCAGGTGGAGCGCCGTCTCGTCGCCGAGGAAGACGTACAGCCGGAACTCCCCCTGGGCGATGGGGAGCTCGGGAAGGAGAAGCCTCAGGCTGTACCGCGAGCGGCCCGTCAGCGGCGCCCACGGCTCGCCGCGTGTGTCGACGGCAAACGCCTGCACGCCGTCCTCGCGGTCGGCGCCCACGCGCACGTGAAAGGCGAGCGACGGATCGGCGGTCTCGAACTCGACGTCGACGGCGACGGTCTCCCCCGCCGCGAACTCCGCGCGTGGGTAGCCGGATCCATCGTGGACGCGAACGTCCGTCAGGCGGGCCGGCCGCCGGCCGTTCGTGGTGGCGGGCTCCGACATGGCCGGCGCGGTATCCAGACGCCGTTCTTTCTCCTGCAGGAAACGCTCGTACTGCCGCACGACCTCTGAAGACGGCCCCTGGGCCGCGACGGCGCCGTTCTTCAGCCAGATCGCCTCGTCGCAAAGCAGCGCGATGTAGTAGAGCGCGTGAGAACAGAAGAGAAGCGTTCCTCCCCGCTGCTGGAACTCCGTGATGCGGTCGATCGATTTCTTCTGAAAGTAGCCGTCGCCGACCGCCAGAGCCTCGTCCACGATCAGCACGTCGGCATTGGCATGGGTGGCGACGGCGAACGCGAGCCGCAGCCCCATCCCGGACGAATACGTGCGTACCGGACGGTCGAAGAACTCGCCGAGCTCCGCGAAGTCGCGGATCTCCGGCAGCCGCTTGCGGATCTCCGGCCCCGTCAGGCCGAGGAGAGCCGCGTTCATCCTCGCGTTTTCGCGTCCGGTGAATTCCGGATGAAATCCCATTCCGAGCTCGAGGATGGACGCGACGACGCCGCGCCGCTCGACCGTTCCGGAGGTCGCCGACGTCGTCCCGGCGACGATCTTCAGGAGCGTGGATTTGCCGGCGCCGTTCTCTCCGATCAGCCCGAGCGCCTTGCCCGCGGGAAGGTCGAACGAAACGCCCGACAGAGCCTGGAAATCGCGATGGCGCGGCGTCCGAAGGAGCACTTCCCGGAGGCGGTCGCTCGGGTTGGCATACAGCCGGTAGACCTTCGAGAGGTCGCGAGCCTGGACGGCCAGCGGGGTCTCGGAAACGGGGCCGCCGCCGGCGCCCGACGGCTTCGGTTTCCCTCTCACTCGCCGATGGCGAACTCGCAGCGCCGGCAGAGAAAGTCGGCGGGCGCGTCCTCGACTCCGTAGGTCCACCGGCGCAGCCGCGCCATGGTGTCGCCCCCGAGAATCCCGGCGACGGTCTCGGTCTTCAGATCGCCGACCTTGAGACGCTCGTAGTAGTCCTGGCAGCAGAGAACGGCCTTCCCGGTCGCCGTTACGTGCAGGTGCTCGAAGGGGCGGGACCCCATGAGCTCGCACCCGCGCAGCTTCTTCTTCAAGGGAGGCTCCGGCACGAACGTGCCGCTCGCCGGCCGGCTGCGGATCCGAAAGGGTTTGACTTCCCAGCCGAGCGGCTCGAACCGCGCTCGGATCTGCTCGACGTCGGCGCGATGGGCATCGTCCTCTTCGCCGAGAACCACGATCGCCGTCTCCTCGGAGATCGCGCGGGCATGCAGCGCGTCGACGTTCGCGAGGACCCGCGCGAGGTCTCGTGTCCCGTGAAGCTGCCGATAACGCTCCGGGTCCAGGGTCGGCAGGTTGATGCCGATGTACCGGAAGCGGCCGAGCGCTTCCAGCCGCGCCGCGCGGTCGGGTGTGAACTGAGAGGCGTTGGTGAGAATAGAAACGGGAAGCTTTCGCTCGAAGAGCGCGCGGCAGCGCTCTTCGAAGAGAGGATCGACCGTCGGCTCGTTGTAGTTCGAAAGGAAGACGACGAGGTCGTCGCCTCCGATGGCCGCGGCCTGGTTGACGATCGACTCGAACAGCTCCGTCGACATCACCTCCCGCTCCCGCGGGTCGACGGACACCGGGCAGAACGGGCAGCGGTGGTTGCAGACGGTGCACGTCTCGAGGGAGAGGAAGAGCAAATGCGACCGTCGCGCCTCCCGGTCGACGTCGTCGATCAGGAACCGGGCCACCCTCAAGTGCTCGAGCACGCCGGGATCCACGCCGGGGGGGAGGCCCTGCCGCAATCGAGCGAGCGCGCGAAAGGCGTCGCCATCTTTCGGCAGGGACGCTCCGGTCAGCGGGTTGTAGAGGACGGTCCCCCGGTCGTGGAGGAACGGCGACTCCATCTCGGCATCCAGAACCGCGGTGCGTTGGCTGCGCTCGAATCCGGGCGACGTGGTCATCGTGGGCTGATCAAACTCCGCAACATCCGAGCCATTCTAGTCTCAGGCGCCGCCGGCTCGATTGTCATACGGCTCCCCCGAAGGCCCCGTTGCCCGGGCACCCGGAATCGCGCAAAAAAAGAGGCCCTGGGCGACCCAGGGCCTCTTCGATCGTCATCGTCTCATCGCTTCAGAAGGCGTTCACGTCCGCGACGCTCGCCGTCGTGTGGAGGGGATTGTGGTAAGTCTTGACGGTCCCCGTCGTGGTGTCGGTCACGGTGATCGTGTACTCGAGATCCGACAGGGCTCCGTAGAACACCCAGAAGTGCCCGTTGAAGCTCGTCCCGTCGACGACCTTGAGCACGAGCTCGATGTTGTTGGCGGACAGAAACCAGAATTCGCCGGTATCGCCCGTGACGGGAACCGCCGTGCCGAACCCCTCACCGGACTCGGACTTCCAGTCGACCCGGACCTTGAAACGTCCTCCGTTGAGGCACAGAGTCTTCGAGTCTCCCGCGCACGGTAGGACCGAGACCGGGATCGTGCCCATCGAGAGGCCGACTGTCTTCGTGCCGTCGCCGGTGACGATCAGCTGGGCGTCGTAGTTGCCGCGCTGGAGGTAGGTGTAGTTGACCGACTGGCCTTCCTTGCCCGCCGAGCCGTCGCCGAAGTTCCACGCCCACTTGGACGCGTTGGCTTCGTTCGCCGTGAAGGTGATCTCCGCGCCGAGCTCGGCCTCGTATTTCCCGCTCGAGGAATTGAGGCGCGCGCCGCCCACCGTGTACAGGGCGGACGGAAGGCCCGGGCCCGCCGGCGGACTCACGGAGACCGTGGACGTGGTGATGGCCGTCCCGGCGGGTGTCGCCGAGTCGGTGACGCGGAGGCCGACCACGTGGCTGCCGGCCGTCGCGAACGTGCAGACGTTCTGCGCGGTGCCTGTCGTGAAAGTCGGGCTCGCCGCGTTGTAATCGCAGGCCCACGCGTAGGTGTACGGCCCGGTGCCTCCCGTTGCGGAGCCCGTGAATGAAAGCGCCGATGCCGCCGAGCCCGTCGCCGGCCCGGTGATGACCGCCGCGAGGCCGCCCGGCACCGTGGCCACGACGGCGAGACCGACGGATCCGATGGTGATGCCGTTGTCCGTCGTCACCGTCACCTGCTTGGGCCCGGCGCTCGTGTACGTGTGGCTGTTGGGGTTGGGTCCCGGCGCGTAAGGCGACGGGAACTTCGTCTCGTCTCCCCACAGCCAGGAATAGGTTCCGTCCGGCGATGCCGTGCAGGTGACCTGCTGTCCGACTCCGACGGGAGAGGGCGTGCAGGAGACGGAGATCGCGGAAACGGCCTGGGCGTGCTTTCCTTCGGTCGAGGCCGCCGCTCCTCCGTCGAACGCGTTCACGTCCGCCAGGCTGGCCGTCGTCCCGTAGGCGTTGTGGTACGTCTTGACGGCGCCCGTCTTCGTGTCCTTGACGGTGATCGTGTATTCGACGTTCGACAGCGCACCGTAGAACACCCAGAACTTGCCGTTGAAGGTCCGGCCGTCCACGACCTTCAGGACGAGCTCGATGTTCGAAGGACTGAAGAACCAGTAGTACCCGGTGTCTCCCGTGAGCGAGACGCCGGCGCCGCTGCCCGTTTTCTGCTGCGGCGGAACGCTCCACTCGACCGTCGCCTTGAAACGATTGTCGTTCAGACAGAGGGTGGCGGCGTTCGGTGCGCAGGAGACGACGTTGATCGTGAAAGTGGAGATGGTCAGACCGGTCGTCTCGCGCTCGTTGCCGGTGACGAGCAGCTTGGCGATGTAACTTCCGGGCTTCGAGTACGTCTTCTTGACGCTCTGCGCGGCCCCGCTCGTGTCGTCGCCGAAGATCCAGCCCCAGCTCAGGGCGTTGTTCTCGGCCGCGGTCATCGTGATCTGCTCTCCGGCGGTCGCCGTAAAGACGGTGCCGTCAGAGTTCCCCTGCGCTCCCGCGAGAGTGAACTGGCCCGACGGGGCCGGAGTGACGACCTGGATGGTGAACCGCGAGGTGTTGGTGCCCGCGGTCGTCGTGCCGTTGCCCGTGACGTCGAGCACCGCCTGGTAAGTGCCCTTCGAGGAGTACGTCTTGGTGACGGTGCGCGAGGATGAGCCCGCCGCGATGGTTCCGTCGCCGAACGTCCAGCCATAGACGCTGGCGTTGGCCGCGGTCTCCGCCGCTGAGAACGAGTCACAGGCCCACGCGTAGCCGTACGGCGCGGTCCCGCCGGTGGCGGTTGCCGTGTACGTCAGCGTCGCGCCGCCGGATCCCGTGGTGGGCCCCGCGATGGAAACGGAGAGCCCGTTCGGCCCGGGGCCGCCTCCCCCGCCGATCGTCACGGCGTATTGCACGACGAGCTGGTTGGTCCCGTCGGAAACGCGCACGGCGACGTTCTTCGTGCCGTTCGAATTGAAGGTGCAGGAGGTCTGGTTCGAGCCCGGAGAGAACTGGCCGGATCCGCCGAGGATCGTGTAGTCGCAGGCCCACGCGTAGCTGTAGCTGCCAGATCCGCCCGTGGCCGTGGCCGAGAAGGTGATGGGGCTACCGGTCGAGCCCGTCGTCGCGCCGAAGATGGTCGCCGCGAGATTGCCGCCGCCCCCCGTCGGACCGCCGGTCACGGTCACGAAACCGAACGCCGTCGCGACGTTGCTGGCCGAGTCGGTCACGCGAACCGCGGGCGTGTAGCTCCCGTTCTGGTTGTACGTGCAGCTCGTGGTGTTCGTCCCCGCCGCGAAATTGCCGCCGGAGAACTGGGAGTAGTTGCAGTCCCAGGCGAACGTGTACCCCGTTCCGGTGCCCCCCGCGGGCGTCGCCGTGAACGTCATTGCGGTGCCAACCGTGCCGGACGCCGGCCCCCCGACCGAAGCGGAGAGCGGAGTCGTCTGAATGATGACCGTGAGCGGGCTGGACACGGTCTGGTTGGTGGGCGACTGGCCGGCGGGGGTGTAGTTGTAGCGCAGCGTGACGCAATAGCTGCCTTCCGTGGCCGGAACGGCGATGGAGTTGGGCAGAATCGTAAACGCCGGGACGAGGTCGGTCTGCACGACCGTGCCGGTAACCGACTTGGAGTACCCGCCTCTCCACGTGACCGTCAGCGAGAACCCCGTGGCGCCGGCCGGAACCGGGACCGTGATCCCCGTCGGCGCGCCGCCCGCCCCGCCCGAGAAGCTCCACTGGAACGTGGCGTCGGCGGTGTTGCCGGTCGTCGGCGTCGCGTCGGCGCTGCCGCCGGTTAAGACACGGAGCACGCCGGCGGAGAAGCCGCTGATGCCGATCGACGGCATCACGAACGGAAGGGGCGCCGTGTAGAAAGGCGTCGGGCTCGTCCCGTTCTGGTTGGCGCTCTGCTCGGCGAAGATGAAGCTCTGCGGGCCCGGATTGCTCGAGAGCCCGAGGCTCGCCGCGCAGTCCGCGCCGGTCGCCTGGTTGCCGCCCGCGGCCGGATCGCAAGGGAAGAAGATGTTCGGAAGGGACGTGGCAGTGCCGCTGATATCAGGGGCGAACCCGGAGCCCGGGTTGTTCAGGTCCCAGTCGACGCGGGTAATGGGGACTCCCGTCGACGAGTTGTCGGACAGCGTGACGCGATCTCCGTAGTAGTTGACGGTTCTTTCCGCGCCGCTTCTCAGCGCGGCGGAGACGTTCGTGAACGTCGCGGCCGTTCGAGGTGGGCTTGTCGTGTCCGCCGCGATGCAGGAGATGTCGACGTTGTCCGTGATCAGAAGATGTTCCGGGTTCGTCTGAGGGTTCGTCGTGCTCGCGAGCCGGTAGACGTGGGCGATGATCTGAGAGCCGCCTCCCGTGACGACGGCCTCGATGGCGTTGCCGCGGCCGGTCGGAGGGGTGGTTCCCTGATGGCCGAGAGTGGCCGCGCGGACCGGAGCGCCGCCTGAGAGCCATTTCGAGTCCCAGATGTCCACGCCGTCCTGCGGGTCGCCCGGGAACTGCGCGGAACGGATCGAGCGGTGCAGAAAGATCGCGGGGTACGGGGAGCCGGCCGTCCCTTTGACCACGACCTGATTGAAGTAGCCGGGGAGGTTCCCGGCGAAGTTCAAGGCGTTGCCCGTGTACTCGTACACGTTCAGTCCCGCCGAGTTGTCGGCCGAGAAAATGTACGCCCGTCCGTTGACGTTGGCGGCGTAGAGCGAGTTGGGAGCGCCGGCCGCGACCGTGCTCGCCTTTTCCGTCAGCGCGCCGGTCGAAGGATCGGGCTCCGCGACGCGCAACTGGCTGCCGACGAAGCCCACGAGCACGACGTGCTGGATACCGCCGATCGAAACCGAGCCGGACTTCAGGATCCCGACGCCCGTCCAATTGAACGAGCCGCTCGGATTCAGGGCGGCGGAGGCCGCGACGGTGCCGCTCGGGTTGGTCAGATCGACGACCTGGACGCCGCTCGACGGGAAATAGCCGAAGAATTTCCCGGTCGACGGCATGTAAACCGCCGCCACCGTCGAGCCGAGGGCGACCTCGGCGATGTTCAATTGATTGCCGAACTGAGGGCCGTTCGGACCGATGGTCAGCCCGAGCATTCCGCGCAGGATGCCTCCGTAGACCGGCCGGAAGTCCGAGACCATCCGGGACGTCCCGTCCGGCGCCTCCGCCGCTTCCATCGTGCTGGCGCCCTGATAGCAGTCGCAGCCGAGATAGATCAGTCCCCCGTTGTCCCCGGGGACGTATTTCTGGCCGATCTGGAGGAGCTGCAGCTGTCCGGGGCTCGCGGGGTTGGCGAGGCTCGCGCGAGCGAAACCGTACTGCGTTGCTTCGTACAGGTACTTGTCGTTACCCGCCGTCGACAGAAGGTTGGGAAGAGTGCCGCTGTAGACGGGATGGTTCTGCCGGTCCTGGGACTGCAGCGTCGCGCACTGCGCCGAGGCGTACGACGGCAGTACAAACAGCGCGACGGCGAGACCGAGAAGGGCGGCGGGAACGAAAGTCCGGCGGAGCATCGGAGTGGACAAGAGCAGACCTCCGGGAAAGGGCGGACGACCAGTATCGGATTTTCGTTCGTGAACCGTTTTCAGATTCTCTCCAGTGATCCCGAAGAGCATGTGAAAGCGGATCGAACTCTGAGTGTTGAAATCTCCGCGACCGGACCGTTGACGCGAAACAGAAAAAAGTGGGCGGGACTTTCGTCCCGCCCACCAGGGAAACGACGATTACAGCGGGGTGTTCTGGCTCGGACCAGTGCCCGCGGGACCGCTCGGGCCGTTGCCCGTGACAGTTCCAGGGATGACCGGGATGACCGGACCATTGACGCCCAGCGGGAACGGGAAGCCTGCGCCGAACGGAACACCCAGCGGGTTGCAGGTCGAAGGATCGAGCTGCGTCGCCGGAGCGGCCGCGGTCAGGAATGCCGCAGAACCCTGGAAGTCGTAAGCGACCCACGCCTGATCCAGAACGGTTCCGTTGGGAGCCGTCGTCAGGTTGCGGAACTCGAGCGAGGCCCAGCCGGCGATCGCGCCCGTAGGACGGGGGAACGTCGACGGAGAGATCCGCTGAGTTTCGAGGGGGATGTTGATCGCCGCGGAGGGCGGCGGGAGAGGCGAAGGCAGGGGAACGCTCGTGACCGTCGTGGTGTTTTCGTCTTCGTCGAAGAACACGATCGACGGAACCGCTTCCTGGGACGAGCAGGCGCCGGCCGTGCCGGACTGCGACGTCGTCAGGTCGCGCAGGAACGTGGCCGCCTGCGCGCCCGCAGCCGCGACCGTGGCGCCAGCGCGCCACACGATCCAGTTGGAGGTGATGCCCGCGCCCTCGAAGTAGCGAGCCGCGTACTTCAGGCCGAGGGGCTCACGCTCGTCGCCGAATCCACGATCCCAGGGAGCGATGACCGCGAGGTCGGTCGGGGAAACGCCGCTGCCGCAGTTCGTGCAGAAGTTCTCCGTCGCCGGGGACCAGTAACGGCCGTAGAACGTGCGGGTGCGGGCCGTCGTCGTCTGATCGAACTGGCCGGGGTTGTTCGCGTTGTTCGCGAGGGCTCCGAACGAGCGATCAGACTCGATGTTGACCGTCGACGAGCCGAAGGTCGGGATACCGGTGGAGGACGTGAAGATCACCTCGCCCCACAGGTTGTTCTCGTTACCGATGGCATCGTTGGCGTAGTAGAGAGGATCGGACGGGTTCGACAGGTTGCAGTAGTTGACCATGTCGATCGTCATGTAGCCGTGAATCAACCCGCTGATGACCTGGTCCGGCGTCACGGTGCAGCCGAGCGAGTCGGCAGGCGTCGATCTGTCGAGAGAGTCCAGGGTGTTCAGCTGGAAGGATCCGCCCTGCGTAAACGCCGGCGTCGGATAGAGCGCCGTCGCCAGGGTGTTGTCTTCCGGGGTCGTCGGCGAGTTCGGACGCACGCGCAGGAAGCCGGTCGGATAGACCGCCGCCGCCGAGTTGCGCTGACACACGTCGTTGACCGCGGAAACGTGGCTGGTCGTGATCGGGGTGGACGGGAGGTTGCCGCGCAGGATCTCCGACATCCGCATCGCCTGGATGTCAAATCCAGTCAGGGCGACGTTGAAGTCGAGAACCAGCGTGGACCGCTCGTTGAACACCGAGACGTGGGCGATCGTCGGCGCCGAGGAGGCGTTTCCGATCGTCACGATGGTGTCGAGGGCGGGCTGAAGCGAAGCGCTCGTCGCGGTCTGGGGCGAGCCATCCGGGTTGAACGTCACCTGGAACCAGGGGACGAGCAACGTCGCCGCCGGCCGCTGGTCGACGGTACACGTGACGGCACTCGCGCTGTTCGCAACCGCGAACAGAGCAACGAGCACCATGCACGTCACAAAAGTCTTCTTCATTATTGAGATCTCCTCGTTACGGTTAACTGCTGAGAAATGAACACACGCTTGAGACTTCATCGTCTCGATCCCATCACCTCCCGTTTATTTTTTTCTCTCGGAAATCCTTCTTCAAAGGGTTCTTTAGGGGTGCAGAGTGAAAGAAAGCATCGACTCCCATGAGGTTTAGGACATCTTCGGCTCTGCTCCGGGGGGAGTCAAGGGAAAAGATCGGAAATTATGCTTCCGGGTCATTAAACCCGGGTTAACCGGAGCGTTTCCTTCCGTTTACTCTCACGGGCGGTTGAGATACACGCTGAAGCCGCCCGGATCGGTCGGCGAGGACGAGGGAATCGTCTTCGCGATCACGATGTCGAGCCGCCCGTCGCCATTCACGTCCACGAGCCGCAGGCACTGCGCCTGCGAATTGATCGGCGGCTCCTGCGCGGCCGGGATCTCCCGGAACTGGCCGTCGGGACTCTGGAGGAAAATCCGGACCTTCTTCATCTCGCTGTCGGGAAACACGACGTCGTCGAGGCCGTCGCCGTTGACGTCCCCCATCCCGACCGCATAGAGAAAGGCATTGCCCCCCTTTTTCCGGAACACGCGGTGGACGGTCCACGCCCCGTCCTTCAGCGAATAGACATTCAGCCCGATCGCGTTGTTCAGCGGCTCCTGCATGAACTTGCTGTAGGCATCGACGAACGCGGGCTGCTTGCCGGCGCCGAACGTCCCGGGCCGTGCCGAGAAGTGAAACGCGTAGGACTCGAGCTCCGGAAACGCGATCGGGAGGAACTCTCCCTTCCCGCCGTTCTTCCAGAGCAGCGTCTGAGCCCCGAAGACGTGGCTTCCCGTCAGCAGGTCGATTTTTCCGTCGCGGTCGTAGTCCCAGACGTTCATCGAGTAGGAGTACGCCGCTCCCGGCAGGCTGTTGCTGCGGAACTCCCATGCGCGCGGCGACTTGTAGAGGTACGTCCGGACCTGGTTCAGGTCGACGGCGTCGCCCGAGTTGTCCAGGATGTCCCGCGAGGCGACGATGTCGAACCTTCCGTCGCCGTTGACGTCGATCAAGGCGATCCCCTGGCTCGAGAAGTCCCGCGCCGGCAGGCCGCGCCGCGACACCGTGAAGCCGCCCTTGCCGTCGCCGAAGAGGGCGACGAGGCCGCC
The DNA here is from genome assembly GCA_020199905.1 of Acidobacteriota bacterium. GTDB lineage: Bacteria > Acidobacteriota > Thermoanaerobaculia > UBA5066 > Gp7-AA6 > JALYUA01. Next base: position 8,747 of record JAIVJS010000083.1, on the reverse strand, counting down.
GTTGTGAGAAGCGGTGGCGATGTCCATGTTCCCGTCGCCGTCGATGTCCCCCGCGGCGATGCCGCCGTAGTCGACTGCGAAGTCGGGCCGCTTTCTCCCGTCCTCGACGAAGGAAAGAGGCCAGGCGGTGTAATGACCTTTTCCGTCGCCCAGCCAGACGTGAGGCTTTCCGTCGCCGCCGAGGCGGGCGGGCGGCGCGACGACGTCGAGGATTCCGTCTCCATTCATGTCGGCCATGACGAAGCTCGCGCGCCACAGACCCTCGGCCGGCAGTCCCGTGCCGGCAAGCTCTTCGAAGCGGACCGTAACCGTCCCGCGCTGGGGCGCGAGATCGTCGAAGTCGGCCACCGGGGCCACGGGAGTTCGTGCCGGGGCCGGCGCCGTCGGGCTCACCCTGGGTCGGGCGTTCTCCTGCGCCTCCGCCTGCTCGGGCAGGATCTTGGGCGTCCACACGTAGTAGTAGGTTTCGTCTTCCTTGAAGAACTCGACGGGCAGCGGGACGATCGGGCTCCGCATGTGCCGCTCGTCCACCCGGATGTAGTCCTTCTTCCGGAACCGCTCGACGAAGTGCGTCTCGTCTTCCTCGATGACGTCCGGGTTGACCCGGCGCCGCGCGCTCGGAGTGGGCGTCAGGGACCCCCCCGGGGCGGCGGAAGACGACGCGGACGGCGCCGCCTTGGACGGCGACGAGCTCGTGCAGGCCCAGATTCCGAGGGCGACGGCGGCCGCCATCCCGAGCGCGGACAGATTGGTCAGATTCGACGGAGTCCTGTTCACGAAACCTCCTCTGAGACGGGGATTTGCAGGCCGGTTCGGACCGTCCAACGTGGAGCGGTCCCCGGCTCTTCCAGGCGGATTCTCAAATCAGATCGGCGAAATGCGGGCGCGCGCGAAAAAAGAGGGCCGTCCCGACCGCCGCCGCCGCGACGGCGCAGACGGTCAGGTACAGCGCCGAGCCGGCGTCGGGGAGCATGTGCAGCGTGAAGGCGCGCCGGTACCACTCCGTCAGGTGCGTGATCGGGTTGGCGGAGAGGATCGGACGGAAGCGGGCCGGAACGAGCGCGGCCGGATAGACGATCGGGGTCGCCCAGAAGACGACGGTCAGGCCAATCGAGATCGCCTGGACCGCATCCCGCAGGAAGGTCGTCACCGTCGCCGCGAGGCAGCCGATGCCGAAGGTCAGAAGCACCTGGAGAAAGAGCGCCGGAAGCGCAAGCAGCGCCCAGCCGGGCGAAAAGTGACCGACCATGGCGACGTAGATCCCGTAGACGAGAAACCCGATGACCTGGTTGACGACCGCGGCCAGGATGACGGAGAGGACCAGCGTCTCGACAGGAAAGACCGTCTTCTTGACCATCGCGGCGTTGTCGGTCAGGGCGGAGGCGGACCGGGAGATCCCTTCGGAAATGGCCATCCAGGGCAGCAGGCCGGCCATCAGGAACTCGGGAAAGCTGGCGTACCCCTTCTCGACGGGAGCCCGGAGGATCACCGCGAAGACCGCCGTATAGAGGAACATCCACAAAACAGGGAGGGCAAAGGCCCAGAGCACCCCCAGGCCGGAGCCGGCATACCGGGACCTGAGGTCGCGGACGACCATCTCTTTCAGCAGGAAAAGGCGGGCGGAAAGAGGTTTGTCGCTTGACATGCGGAGAGGGAGGGGGATTATAGTGACCTGACCTTATGGTGCAATAGCATCCAATTCCCCGGGGCGACTCCACCACGCTTCCCGCTGTTCAGGAACGGAACAAGAACACAACAGAACGCTTTCAGCAGCCAGCCCCAACGGAAAAGGTTCCTCCATGTCGTCCCCGCTGTCGCCCCGCAAGATTCACCTGGTCGGCTCGCGAATCCGCGAGCTGCGCAAGGGGCGTCGCCTCACGCAGACGGAGCTCTCGGAGAAGATCGGCGTCGCGCAATCGGATCTCTCGCGGATGGAGCAGGGCGAGTACAAGGTCGGGCTCGACACCCTTTTCAAGATCCTCCAGGTTTTCGACCTCAAGATGGGCGAATTCTTCGGCGAGACCGAGGCGGCCGCCGAGGCCGAGGCTCGCGAGCTCGTGGCCGACTTCGAGGCCCTTTCGAGCGACGCGCAGCGCGAAGTGAGAGACTTCGTCCGCTTCAAGAAGATGCTGCAGCAGCAGGACAGGGAAGGAGCCGCTCAGGGGGAGGCGCCCGCAGTCGATCCGGAAGATAGGTCTTGAGTTTCGGTGACCCGTCCCGGACAATGATCGGACCCATCTCCGCACGAACGGCAGCCTGGACAAGCGAGCCCGGATAAGCCATGAGCGAGCGCCGAAAACATCTCGAGTTTCTCCGGAAGACCGCCCGCGAGGCGATCTGGGCCGGTGCCTACGAGCGCGCGCTGACCCTGTATGACGACGCGCTCTTCCTCGCGCGTTCGTGGAAGGACAGGGATCTCGAGGACCTCTTCACCTGCAACCGCGCGACCACGCTGATCGAGATGGATCGCCAGGACTTCGACCTCTCCCGCCTGAAGGAGGTCCTCCTGCGAAACCCGTCGAGCTACAACGGCGTGCTCGCGGCTTACGTTTCGGCCAACGCGCACGAGGCACGCGGCGAGTACTCGAAGGCGCGCTTCTACGCGCAGACCGCGCTCGCCAAGGCCCGCGATCTGGGCGAGGAGGAGCTGACGGGGACGTCGCTCAATCTCCTGGCGAGCCTGGAGCTCCATGAGAGCCGCTTCGAGGCGGCGCGCGGGCTTTTCGAGGAAGCGCTCGAACGGCTGGAGTCGGAAGGCGAAAGCCTCTCCCGGCAGGCGGCGGTCGCGGCGGACAACCTCGGGTACTGCCACATCGCCCTCGATCGGATGGACGTCGGCGTCCCGCTCGTCGAGCAATCGCTGTCGGTTCTCGACCGGCTCGGAGCGCGGCAGGCGATGGACTACCCCTCGCTCGATCTCTGTTTCGCGCACGTGAAGCGAAACCGGCTCGACGACGCGGAGAGCTGGGGCATCCGCGCGCTCGGCCTCGGCAAGGAATTCGGCCGCGACGACGTGGTGAAGAACTCTCACTACCTGCTGGCCGAGACGTACTCGGAGATGGGGCGCGAGTCGCAGGCCGACGAGCATTACGAGGCTCTCGCGAGCTATTACCCCGGCTTCCCCGCCCTGAAGCACTACCTCCGTCAGATCAGCCTGATGGAAGTCATCAACCTGAGAGCCTGAGATGAAGAGCCCGCGCGTCCTCGCCGCGTCTCTTCTCGCCCTGGCGGCGCTTCTGCTCGCCTCGGGGAGCGCGAGAGCGGAGGAGAAATCGCTCCTGGCGCCCGACGGCACCGTCTACACCGTTCGCTCCGGCATCGCCGCCGACCTCGGCGTGACGGGCTCCGGAATCCGGCCCGACGACAACCTCATCGAGTGGACGTCGCTCGCGCAGGACGGAAAGCGCGCGCTCGGAATCATCCCGAACACGACGTCGCACAACTCGAAGTTGAACCTCGACCTCGCGTTCGACGAGCAGAGCAGCTCCCTGGTCCTCCTCTGGAAGGAAGAGCTCTCGGTCTTGAACGTGCTGCACCTCGGCGTCTTCCGCCAGGGCGCGTGGAAGCAGCTCGACCTCCTTCCGAACCTGGGATTCGCGCACGCCTACAACCCGCGGATGCTCCTGTCCCACCAGGTCGTCCACTGGATCGATGAAAACGGCAAGGACGCGTGGAAGACCCGCTCGCTTCTCTCCGTCATCTGGTGGGAAGAGTCGCAGTACGCGCAGGCGCGCTATGCGCCGATCTTCCTGGACGAGGACACGAGCGCCAACGACGTTCCCGTCTATGACCTGCCCTCGACGGTGGGCGGCGGCGGAGCGCCGACGAGCTACGACGACCTTCCTCCGGGCGCGTACCTGTATCCCAGCCTTCAGCTCGAAGGGCCGGGCGGCGCGATCCTCGCGAGCTTCGCCGATCTCGCTTCCAAGAAGCAATATGTGGTCCGGATCGCGTTCCCGACGGATCTCGGGACCTCCGGGCCGAACTCGAAGTCGACGCTGCGCCGCCGGATCCCCGTCGTCGGGATCACGATGCAGGGTCCCGTCGCGACGAATCTCCCGTCCGAGCTCTCGAGCCCGATCGTCACGATCGTCGGCCCGACCTACAACCCGACGCTCATCTGGTCGGAGGTCGGTGCGGTCCGGTTCATCCGCTACGACGCCGCGGCCGCCAAGTGGTCCGCTCCCCGCGCAATCGCCCTGACGGATGAGATGTCGGAAAACAAAGCGATGCAGCTGGTCCAGGAGATGGCGACGAAGAACTAGTTCAGATATCAGTTTCGGTTCCGCCACTCCGAGCCCGCCCTTGAGAATTCCAAAGCGGGGCACCGTCCGACCCGGCTCCGACCTCCCGAGTCCCTTTTCGAACGTCCGAAATGAGGACTGAAACTGAAAACTGACTACAGCCCCTTCGGCAGGTCCGACCTCACCGGCTTCTCGTAGAGCGAATCGAGCAGCGTCGCGGCGTCGATGCCGGCCGGCGTCTCCGTCTTCGGGAGCATGATCCGGATCGTGTAGATGTGGTCTCCGGTCTGGCCGGTGCGTGGGTTCTTCACGCCCTGCCCCCGGAGCCGGAACTTCTGACGTCCCTGGGATCCGGGCGGGATCCTCGCGCGCCGGAGGCCGTGGACGGTGGGCACATCGATCTCGGCGCCCGCGTACGCCTCCTTGACGGTGACCGGAACGATCCCGTGAATGTCGTCGCCGAGCCGCTCGAAGTAAGGGTGCGGCGCGACCCGGACGGTGACGTAGAGGTCCCCCGGCGCGCCCCCGCGAGAGCCCTCCGAGCCCTTTCCGGGAATCCGGATGGTTCCGCCGTTCTCCGTCCCTTCGGGGATCCGGATCTTGACCGTCTCCGCCTCCGCGATGCGGCCCGACCCGCGGCAGACGGGGCAGAGCTCCCGGCCGATGCGGCCCTTGCCATCGCATCGTGCGCACTCCTTCTCACGGCGCAGGGAAAGGGAGGCGAAGCCCCCGAGGATCGCGTCGCGGAACGGGACCTCGATGCTTCCCGACGAGTCCTCGCCCTGCTCGCGCGCGCGCCCGCGGGCGCCTCCGCCGCCGAAGAGGTTGCCGAAGATGTCCCCGAGATCGGCGGGGTCGAACTGAAAGCCTTCGAACGGGGCGCCGCCGCCCGGGGGAGGAGAGGGTCCGCGCCGCTCCTGCCGGCCGCCCCCGCCCGGGTCGAACCCCATGGACGGGCCCGCGTGGCCGAAGCGGTCGTAGGCCCGGCGCTTGTCCTGTTCCCGGAGGACGTCGTAGGCCTCCTGGACCTCCTGGAACTTCTTCTGGGCGTTCTTGTCGCCGGGGTTCACGTCGGGGTGCAGCTTGCGCGCGAGACGGCGGTAGGCCTTCTTGATGTCGGCCTCCGGAGCGTCCCTCGAAACCCCGAGAACCTCGTAATAGTCGCGTTTTTTCATACGTTTGCGGAATTATAACGACGCCAGAATTCTCCTATTGACAGCGTCTCCTGGTCTAATATTATTAGGCAGCAACTGGATTTGCCTCTAATCTTATAAGGTGCGGCACCGTGAGGGCGACATGACGATCGACGACATTGATCTCCGGATCCTGGACATGCTCCAGCGCAACGGCAAGCTTTCGCAAGCCAAGATTGCGGGTGCCGTGGGTCTCACGACCCCCTCCGTGAACGAGCGCATCAAGAAGATGGAGCGCCACGGGATGATCAAGGGCTTCGTGGCGCTGCTCGACCACGAGAAGATGGGATTTCCTCTGACGGCCTACGTGGACGTCGCGCTCGAGCATCCCCGCTTCGAAAAGGGCTTCGTCGACGATCTCGAGAAGCTCCTGGGCGTCCAGGAATGCCATTACCTCGCCGGCGAGTACGCTTACCGCCTCAAGGTGAAGGCTGCGGACACCGCCGCGCTCGCTGATTTCCTCCAGCGGCGGCTGCTCTCCATCAAGGGAGTGATCCGGACGCGCACCGAGATCTCGCTTTCCTCGAAGAAGGAGTCGACCCTCCTTCCGCTCATCATCGAGGCGGAACCGGAGAAGAAGTAAGACAGCCGTCAGCTCTCAGCTCTCCGGCTCTCAGCGGAACCCCCGTAACCAGTCTTGTTTTCCGGGCCGGTCCGAAACGGCCAAAAACGGCGCTAGAGCGCTTAGCCCTTTTGGCTGACAGCTATAGCTGATAGCTCGGAAATGGCGGGCGTCCGCCCGGCTTTCGCCGGACGGATCGGCCGGTTGGCCTTTAAAGGTGGGATGCCTAAGAGCTGGGGGCGAAACGGGGCCGGACCGTCACGCGCAGCGAACGGCCAGGTAGTAGGGAGGCTTTGGCGGCGGGAGGAATCCAGTTGTTCCACATAAGCTTGTCCCCGGCCAAAGCAACAAGAGTGCCAACCGATGAGGAACGAGCGGCAGGCGGAAATCGGCAGGCGGTCGACAGGCCGCTTACCCCGGTCAACTTCTCCCGACTCTCAACTCTCGATTTCCTAAAATCGATACGTCAACCCTCCATCCGCCGTCAGGATCGCGCGCGACTCCCCCGACTTGAACGCGTGAACGGTGAGACGCCCGACGACGGAGAGATGGCGCCAGACGCGAAGGCTGCCGTCGATGCCGACGTGAAATCCGAGAACCGTCTCCTTCGGGTCCGCGAAGGACTCGAACCCCGCCGGCGCTCGATCGGGCTTGATGCGGTAGCCGCCGAGACCGCCGAAGAGGCCGGACGTGTAGTCGCCTTCCCAGAATTCGTACGAGACCCCGATCGTCCCGTAGTCGACGCGGCTGCGAAGCTCCGGCGCCAGGAAGTTCACGCCCGCGCCGTCGGTCACGACGCGATTGGAGTTCGCCCCCGTCGTGCGAAGGGAACCGTAGGTGCCGCGGAGCTGGACTCTCTCGTCGAGAGAGAATTCTCCCCACACCGAGAGATCCCGTGAGCGGAATTCCTCGAAGGAGAACTTGTGAGACACGTCGTTGACGGTTCCGAGCGAAGCGCCGAGCGCCCAGGTCTGCGCGAACGCGGGAAGCCCCCACAACAGCGCACCCGCCGCAAGCACCAGAATCCGGACTCTCTTGATCATCGGCACCTCCAACGGGGAGTGTAGCCGCAGACTTCCGGGCCCCGGCGGCGTCGGAGCGCTGCGGCCTTCGATCTTTCGGCTCGAGACGGACTCCGGTTTCGGCGAGCGGCCGGTCTACAATCCGCCTTCCATGTCTACGGAGGCGGAGCCGAATTCGCGGACCGCGAAAAACGGAGAGCTCCTCCGCGCCGCCGCCGCTCTCCTCTTCCCCTCTCTCTGCCTCTCCTGCGGTGTCCACCCGGTGGAGGAGATCCGGACGGGCGGAGTCTGCGACACCTGCTGGAAGGCGCTCCCGGAACCGGAGCCGGGATGTCTTCGTTGCGGCGACCCTCTCCCGGCGCTCGACGCGGAGGTGTGCGGCCGATGCACGATCGATCCTCCCGCCTTCCGCCGCCTTCGCGCCGCCGCGCCGTATCGGGGCGTGGCGCGAGAGGTGCTCATTGCGTTCAAATTCCGGGGCGCGGCGTTTCTGGCGCCCCACCTCGCACGCCGCATGCGGCCTCGGCACGGGGAAGAGCGCTTCGACGAGGTGGTGCCCGTACCCGCGACCGGTCTTTCGCGGCTCCGTCGCGATCACCCGGCCGAGCTTCTCGCCCACTCGGTCGCCACCCTCATCGGCGCCCCGCTCCGGGCGCGCCGGCTCACCAAGGTGCGCGCTACGTCAAGACAGAGCGGTCTTTCGGCGCAGCAGCGCGCGCCAAACGTTCGAGGCGCATTCGCCGCTCGCGGCCCCGTGCCTCCGCGCATCCTTCTCGTGGACGACGTCGCCACCTCCGGCGCGACGGCCCGGGAGTGCGCGCGGGCGCTGATCGCCGCGGGAGCGCGCGACGTCGACGTCTGGTGCTTCGCGCGCGCGACGCGGGAGGACGCCATCGCGCCCCTTTCCTGGCGGGGGACCGCGGGAGAGAAGGCGTGAAGGCGCTCAACTCGATCATCGTTCGCACGCTGCCTCTGGTGCCCAGGCGTCTGGTTCGGGTCTTCTCCTCCCGATACGTCGCGGGCGAGACCCTGGAGGACGCGCTCCAGGTCGTCGAAAAACTAAACGCCGAGGGATGCATGGCGACTCTCGACGTTCTCGGCGAGGACGTCACGCGGCTGGACGAGACGGACGAGACCGTCCTCGAATACTGCCGGGCGCTAGACGCTCTCGCCGCGCGGCGGCTCGACTCGAACATCTCGGTCAAGCTGACGGCTCTCGGCCTGAAGGTCGACCCCGCGGAGTGCCGCGGCCAGTTCGCTCGCCTTCTCGACGCCGCCGCAAGGCATGGAACGTTCGTTCGCATCGACATGGAAGATTCCGCCGTCACCGAGGAAACGATCCGCATCTATCTGGAGGCGCACCAGCGAACTGAAAAGGTCGGCATCGTTCTGCAGGCGTACCTCCATCGGAGCCGCGAGGATCTCGCGCGCGTCGTGCGCGTCGGCGGCAACGTGCGCGTCTGCAAGGGCATTTACGTCGAGCCGCCCGAGATCGCGTATCAGGGCCGGGAAGAGATCCGCGACAACTACGCGGCGATGGTCGAGGATCTCCTGGGCGCGGGCTGCTACGTCGGCATCGCGACGCACGACGAGGTCCTCGTCGAGCGCGCGCTCGCGACGATCCGGCGGCTCGCTCTTTCGCGCGAGGCGTACGAATTTCAGATGCTGCTCGGAGTCGCCGGAGATCTGCGCCGCCGTCTCGTCGCCGAAGGGCACCGCCTTCGCG
>JAIVJS010000082.1:30760-110481 GCA_020199905.1 Acidobacteriota bacterium | reverse complement strand
AACCGCAAGCGCCTCCCTGCCCCGGCCGAGACCCGAGAGCAGCAGCCCGAGACGGCTCTTCAACCGCTCGTCGAGAGGGCCGCGGCGCTCGGCGTCGCGAAGCGTCTTCACCGCGCCGGCATCTTCTGTTCCTCTTCGATCTCACGTACGCGACTCCGGGGGAAATCGTCCGCGCGCGAAACGCGGCGACGCGATTCATCGTCAGCGGGCTCGACCCGGACGATCTGGCGGCGGTGGCGACGACCTCGGTGGAGCAGGGAGCGCGTCTCCGGATGACCTTCACCGCGGACCGGAGGCAGCTGGTCCGGGCGATCTCTTCGGTGGGGCTGCCAAGCCAGGCCGAGGAACACGCCTACGATCCTCTGGCCTTCGTTTTCAGCCTTCCTGGCGATCCCACGTCCAACTCATCCGTCCAGGAGCAGACGCACGGAACGAGCTCCATCATCGATCCGACCTCGTCGACCCGCCTCTATGCCGCGATGGCGCAGAAGGACGCGGACGACTACGCGGTGACGCGCGTCGGGAGTCATTTGAACGCGATGAGTTCGCTCGCCGCCGCTCTCGACGCCGTCCAGGGGCGGAAGACCATCGTCTACTTTTCCGAGGGGTTCGATGGACGCCTGTTGTTCGGCAGCGTCGTGCGGTCGAAGTCGAAGGAGAACAGCCGGTCGGAGAATGACGCCATGCTCTCGGGACAGTTCTGGACGTTCGACGTCGACCGGCGATGGGCCGACGGCCCCCTGCACCGGGATCTCTCGGGCACGGTCGACCTCCTGCGCCGATCCGACTGCGTCGTGTACGCGATCGACATCTCCGGGTTGAAGGGTGAAGGCGACACGTCTCTCGGGTCCGCCGCGGGCCGCGGCGAAGAATCCCTCTTTGCGCTCGCGCACGGGACGGGCGGAGAAGTTCTCAAGAACACCAACGACCTGTTCGAACAGCTGAAGAGGGTCTCGGAGAGAACGAGCCTGACCTACGTTCTTGCGTTCCAGGCGCCCCGGACCGGGGCGGACGGACGCTTTCATTCGCTCAAGGTGCGAGTCAAACGCAAAGGAATGCGCGTCTCCGCTCGCGCGGGCTACTACGAGTCGAAGTCCTTCCAGTCGATGACGCCCCTGCAGAGAATGCTGTCCGCGGCGGACGTGATCACCCGGGACAAGCAGGAGGGAACTCTTCCGCTCGAGCTCCTCGCGCTCTCCTTCGGCGGGGAAAAGATCAGCCGCGTTCCCGTGCTTCTCCAGATACACGCCTCGGCCTTCGCGTCCGCCCGCCCCGGACAGTTTCCTCTGGAGCTCTACGTCTACATCACGGGGGAGGACGGCCGGGTGGCCGACTTCTTCACCCGCGTCGTGTCGATCGACACGGTGGCCAGCGGCGAGCGGCTGCGCCGCTCCGGCCTCGTCTTCTACGGAACGTGCCGGCTGCTTCCCGGCCGATACCGCGTCCGGGCGTACGCGCGCGACGGCCGGGACGGACGTTTCGGTTTCCGCGTCTCGGCGCTCGAGGTGCCCGATACGTCGTCCGCCGGCATGCGAGCGCTCCCGCCCCTGTTCGTCGATGCCGAGGACGGCATTCGGTTGAGGGACCATCCGGCCGGCGCGCCCGTGGCGGGGGAGGCCGAACCCTTCCGCGTCGGGGACACCGCCTTCGTGCCGCGGATCGTTCCAACGGTCGTCGCGGGCGGCACCTCGAGGGTGTGTCTGATGCTGTATCGAAAGACCGCCGGCAAGGCCATTTCTCCCTTCGAAATCCAAGCCGAGGTGGTGGACGCCGACGGCCGTGCGCGCCGTCCCGCCCGTCTCTCCCTGATCGGGCGTTCGGATCCCGACGCCGAGGGGCTCGTCAAGCTGCTGCTCGATTTCTCGGCGACCGATCTGCCGACCGGGGATTACTCGCTGCGCGTCATTTTCCGCGACGCCCGCGACGAACGCCTGCAGAGCGAGAGCGAGGCGCGATTCCACGTCTCGTGACCCGTCCCGTGGTTGCGGCGCTCTCGCTCGCCGGTCTGCTGCTCACGGCGAGCGTCTCGTCCCTTCCGAGCCCGCGGCCTCCTGAGCATGGAGACTCTCCTGCCCGGCGGCTCCAGAGGTTTCGCGAGGAGGAGCGCGGCCGGCATCCCCTGACGGCCAGAGATGCTGCCGCGCGTCTGGCGGAGATCGCGCGCGGCTTCGCCGGAACGGGCGAGAGATCCCGCGCCATCGAAATACTTTCGGAGGCGTCGGGCCGGGACCCGGAGAGCGGCGAAATTCTCGCCGAGCTCGCCCGCCTCTATCTGCAGAACGGCGACTACGAGTTCGCGAGCGCCGCGCTCGACGCCTCGCTCGAACGCACGGAGCTCCGGCTGGCCGCTCCCGATCTCTATGCCGCGATCGGGGAAGGGTTCTCGGCGGCCAACCGGCTCGAGGACGCGGTCGCCGCGTGGGAGCTCGCCGAGAAATCCGGCGCCGAAGATCCTGCCGTTCGAGCCCGGCTCGAACGCGCGCGCCGGGAGCTGTCCGTCACATCAGGCCAGCGACTCGTGCAGAGCGAAAAGTTCGCCGTCTATTCGGACGCCGCCGTCGCCGAATCGGTGGTGGCGGCGGCCGAAGCGCACCTCGAGACCGAGTACACCCGGCAGCGGGAGTTCTTCGGAGCCGAGGACCTGCCCGGTCCGCAGATCGTCATTCTGTACGCGGGCCGCCGCTTCTTCTCGCTCGTGGCGGTCCCGGACTGGGTGTCGGGCGTTTTCGACGGCAAGATCCGGATTTCGTTCGATCCGTCCACGGGCTTCACGCCGGAGCTTCGGTCTGTCCTCTCTCACGAGCTCGCCCATGCCTGGATCCGATTTCTCTCGCGAGACCATGCGCCGGGTTGGCTTCACGAAGGACTGGCGCAGTGGTGCGAGGGGCGGCGATTCCCGAGGAAGGACTTTCACGCCGTGTTCGCCCGCGTCCCGGCGTTCTCTCTTTCCGAGATGGAGGGCAATCTCGGCCGCCGGGGCGACCGGGCGGCCGCGCGCGCGAACTACATCGAGGCGCTCGGTCTCGTCGAATACCTCGCCTTCACACGGGGAGAGGGCGCGGTCGTCTGCCTCCTTCGCGCCCTCTCCGACGGAACCTCTCTCGATGAGGCCTTGAGACGTGAGGTTTCGGTGACGTCGGCCGAGCTCGTCACGCGCTGGAAGGCCTGGGCGGGAATGTAGTGAGCTCTCAGCTGTTAGCTCTCAGCTTTTCGGGTCCGGCTTGAACGCTCGCTCGACGCCGAACGCTCAACGCTGAACCTGTTTCTCAACCCGCGACCGCCGCGGTCGGCGCTGACGCCTTGTCCTCCGTCGGTTTCGCCGCGACTCCTTCCCCCTGCGCCTCCCGCGCGTGGGCGAGCCACCAGCGCCTGGCGCGCTCTTCCGTCCACTCGCGATCGAGAGGAACGATGCGGAGCGCCGCCGACAGCTCCTGCATAGTCTGAGGCCTGTTGTTGGGATCCTTCTGGAGGCACGCCATCAGGATCTCCTCGAGCCGCGGCGGAATGGCGTTGGAGGTCCGCCGGGAGGGAGGAACGGGCGCCTTCTGGACGTGGTCCATGATGATCTGCATGGGCGGCCGTTTGGGATCGAACACGGTCTGGCCGGTGACGAGCCAGTAGCCGACCGCTCCCAGGGCGTAGATGTCGGCGCGCCAGTCGAGATCCGTCGTTTCCAATCCCATTTCGGGCGCCATGTACCCGGGCGTTCCGGCGAGCACCCCGGCGAGCGTCAACTGCCGTTCGTTGATCTCCGAGCCGGTGTTCTTGACGAGGCCGAAATCGAGGATCTTGACGAAATCCCATTCGAGGCCGTAGCGGCAGACGTAGATGTTGGCCGGCTTGACGTCCCGGTGGATGAGCCCGCCCTGGTGGGCTTCGGCGAGCGAGTGGCATGCCTGGATGAGGATGTGCACCGCGCGCTCGGCGGGCACAGGACCGAAACGCTCCACCAGTGTCTCGACGTCGAACCCCTCCAGGAGCTCCATGACGTAGTAGAAGGTGCCGTCTTCGGTCGTGCCGAAGTCGTAGATGTCGACGGTGTGCGGCGACTGAAGACCCGCCGCGGCCTGGACCTCGCGCTCGAACCGCTTGATCGACTCCCGCCCGTCGCTCCCTGACGAGTCCGGCCGGATCAGCTTGATCGCGGCCGAGCGGGCGAGAAGGCGATGGCTCGCCTTCCACACCTCGCCCATGCCGCCGCTGCCGAGCAGCTCTTCCAGGTGATAGCTGCCCATCTCGTGGCCCCTTTCCGCCTCGACGTTCATCTTGTAGACGATGCCGGACACCACGATGGCGACCGTCGCCGCGACCGCCGTCGGCAGGAACATGAACCAGACCGCCGGCCCGTGCGGCGGCGGATTTCCCGCGGCGACCTGCGCGAGAAGCCCGACGGGGTCCATGGCCGCCGTCGCCACGGTCGCCAGAATGACCTTGCCGCGCGTCGCGGGAACGATGAGCGGGTAGGCGAGAGCCCAGACCGCCACCGCGGACCAGCCGCGCGGTATCCCGGCAGCCATGGGAGTCGAGTGGATGTTCACGGCGAGGAAGAAGCCCATCACGACCTCGTACACCAGCGCCGCGTCCAGCAGCTTCTCCGAGTCGAGCATTTCGCGTCCCGCGATCCAGGCCATGACGAGGGAAGCCCCGATCGCCCCGGCGACGCCGATCAGCCAGAGGACTCCCGAGGAGCCCGGATGTGGCCCCGAGAACACGCGATCCAGAAGCGCGAAGAGGGACAGGGTCGCCGCGGCGACCAGCGCCATCGTCGTGATGCGGCTCGCCGACGCCGCGACCAGATCGGGCGGCAGGATGGCGGCACCCGAGAGCGCCCGCGACACGTCGCGAGCCGGCGGGCCCGCCTCGCCCTCACCCTTTTTCCAGATCCGGAAGCTCATTTTAGGGAGAAACCGATTTTAACCTCTTGGAAGAGATACGTCGTGCGGCCGCCGGCGATTCGGAAACCGCGCGGGACGGCGGCGCTTCGAGGGTCTTTTCGCTCCCTGAGAGCTGGCTCGAGCGAGGAAGTCTGCTGCAGCTACGGATGGATACCGGAACGCCGATAACCCCGACAACGCCGCGTTTGGCGTGCGAAGGCCTCGATCCTGACGGCGCGATTTACGACTTCCGGGGAACCGAAAGGAGGGCCAACGGGCCGCATCGAGGCGTCAAGCCCTGGTCCTCGACCGATCTGTCTCCGACGCGAGTTGACGACCGAGGGAGGTCCAGAAACTCGGTCCGACGCTCTGGAACGCACAATAAGGCTCCGGCCGCTCCCCGCCGCACCGCGCAGCAGAGAGAGGCCGGGAGGAGGCGATCAGTTGAGTTTCTTGAAGACTACGTCGTAGATCGCAAAGGCTTCTTCGCGACCATTGCGACGCTGGCGGTAAGCCGTTCCGCGATACTGCAACAGGTTGCCGTGCTTGTCCCACTTCTGGTGGTCGCCGTCGTAGTCGCGGTCGATCCCCGTAATTCCGGCGGCACTCATCGTGTAAAGCTCCTCCGGCGTGGTCAGGCCGTCGTGGTTGCGGTCGACCCAGATTCGCAGCCGGGACCAGATGGCATCCCCCTCGTCGATCCGACCGTTCATGTTTCCTCCGAGATCGGTGTTGTCGTATTCGGAGAGGGCGCTGAACCCATGGCCGTTTGGAACCGGCGGCTCGCCGTACGGACTGTCGGTGTGGTTTCCGAAGAGCTCTCCCCCGTCGTCGATCTGTCCGTTGCGATTCCGATCCAGGACGAGAAACCCCGTGTCCGAGTTGCGTTTCGTCCAGCTGATCGGTATAGGCGTCCCCCTTCTCAGGATGTCGAACGTCACCGGGTCCTTACCACCGCTCATTTCGGGCTCCTTGCCCTTGATGTCGATCAGAATGGGGGAGGCCGGATCGCATCGGTCTCCGGAGAGTCGCTTCACCCGCGTTTCGATCTGGGCGCCCGGTTCGACGTATTTCCCGTAGCTGACCACGCAGTCGCGGGGGTCATCGTCGCCCCCCTCGGGGGGTGGCGGCGGAGTAGCGTAAATACAGAACTTTCCTGAATTCGCGTCGTTGTGCGCAACCTTGTTTCCGGAAAAACTGATTCCGTCGGCGCTGATCGATCCACGGTAGCAGCGTCCCGTGTTCCCGCGTCCGTACAGGATTTTGGAGTACCAGGAGTTGCTGCTCACGTTTTGTGTGATTCGGCTGTCCGCTATGGGCGAGGCGTTTTCCGCGTCGTAGATCAACTGGAGGACTTCCATGGTGACCGAAGCCGGGGTGAAGTTGTGCGTTCCCTGCTGAAACTGAGCGGTCCCGATCGAGCTGAGACTGCTGCCGCTTGTGCTGAGTTCAGCCGTGACAGCGAATGTGTCGGGAGTGTCCTGCGCTGCGGCGGCGAGTGGGGCGAGTAGAAGCGTGGTGACGAAAATCTTTCGCACGATGAATCCTCCTTGCATCCTTGTTGTCGCCGCGCGAAAAGAAATCGTGATGAATCCGCGGGAAAATTTCTTTTCAGGGTACTGCTGGAGAATCGTCGTACACGCCGTTCACTCCAGTCGGGTGGAGATCGCGATCTAGTCGAACACCCAGGCTTCGACGTCCACGACGGCGCGGGACAGCGAGGGGGACTCGCAGCGGGAGGGCGTTCCGCCGGACGCCGGAATCGCTTCTCCGGCTCCCTCGGCAAACAGCTCGAATTCGATCGACCGTCCGTCCGGTGAATAGCCGACGTTGCGCCATCCGGAACGGCCGGTCAGTTCCCGCTTGCGCAGGAACACCCCGCTCAGGATCTGGTCCTTGCCGGTCTTGGAACGATCGATCGGCTGGATCGCGGTCACCACGAAACGCTTGCCTCGAGACTCGCACCCCTTCGCCTCGACGGTGAAGGCGCGTCCGACCGTGAGCAGGTGGCTCGGGCGTTGAGCGCGTTCCGGCGGAGCCTCGGGGATGGTTTCGGCGCCGGCCGAAACGCGGGGAAGAAGCAGGATCGCCGCGACGATCGCGGCCGGGGCGCCGAGCATCATGAGAGCCTCCTTTCGGTTCACCCCTGTCTACGGACAACCCGGCGCGGCCGTTGATGCGAGCGCGCGCGGAAAGGCGGCGGAGCGATCACGGGCCGGCTCTCCGCGCCAGAAGCGATCTCTTCCACTGGACATAGCCTGTCGCCGAGAGGACCAGAAACACGGCGTAGAGAAAGGCCGTCAGGTAAAGCGATTTGTACAGGAACATTCCGATGTAGACGACGTCGACCGCGACCCAGACGGCCCAGTTCTCCAGGATCTTTCGGGCCATCATCCACTGGGCGAGGAGACTCGTGGCGCTCGTCGACGCATCCACGTAGGGCAGCGAGGCATCCGTCCATCGCGCGAGGGCAATCCCGATTCCGGCTCCCGCGAGAACGCCGACCGCGGCGACCGCACCCCAGAGCCGCGGCGTGGCGCGCGAGACGGGAAGCTCACCGCGTTCCCGGCCCCCGTGCAGCCAGGAGTACCAGCCGTAGATCGAGATCGCGATGTAGATGACCTGGAGGGCCATGTCGGCGTACAGGCGCGCCTGATGGAACACGAAGACATAGAGGGTCACGTTGACAATGGCGGTGGGCCAGCTCCAGATGTTCTCCCGGACCGACAGGAAGACGCTCAGGATCCCGAAGAGAACGGCGGCGACTTCGAGTGGCGTGAAGGACATAGGACGTTGAGAGTTTGGGAGTTGAGAGTTCAGAGTCGAGAGTTCAGGAAATCGGAGAGTTCAGAGTCGGAGAGTCAGGGTGCAGTACCCTCAGCGCTTCGGTCTCTGGTGATAGAGTGGCCGTCCGACCCCCTCCGACGGACCGTCCACTCCGTGACTCCCGTCGCCGGCCTTCGGCGAAGGGATGGCTCATGACGTTTTTTCCGATTCCGGCGAAGTATCTGCCATGAAAGTTCCCATAAGTTCCCGCTACTCCGAGTCGTTGAAGGGGCGTCCCGGGACGGCTCCTCGCTCGATTCCGCGGAGGGCGCGCGCAGAGCCACGGAGCTTCGCAATCGGCCTGACTCGCCTCGCGAAAGTCGACGAGTCTCCCGGACTCATCCTGCTGACGGTGGGCGAATCGACGGGGACGGCGCCGAAGAAAATCGGTCTGCTGACGGATGCGGCTCTGCGCGGCCGCCTCGCTCATTTTGATGCGCACTCGGCCAACGAGATCGCCGCAATCCGGCGGGCCCTTCTGCTCGAAAGCGGTCACACGACGATTTTCGAGACCTGGTCGAATCTGCCGGGCTGTCTCGGTTTCTGGTCCGGGTTCATGGGCCTCCAGATCCGGCGGATCGAGTGGACGTGCGAGGGCTGCGGAGTGCCGGCCTTCGAGAGTATCGGCGGAAGCGTCGGCGAGCTCTTCCCCGTGCTCTGCCGGTGCGGCGTGAAGACCCGCGTCACCGTCCCGAAGTACGCGACCGAGATCGACCTCGTCACTCGGCGCTGATCGACGCAGTCCCGGTCCGGAATCGGCGGGTGCTGATCGGGGCACGCGCCCGGCTGTAGAATCCCGCAAAGCCTCCTTCCAACCTGTCTCAGGAGGTCGGATGAACCGACGATTATGGACCTGACGTTCGTTTCCATTCTGGTGAGCCTCCCGCTCGCCGCCCCAGACGAAGAAGACTGATTCTCCTGCCTGGTGGAACAAGTACCAGGACATCTCTCAGAACGGCCCCGACCCGCGCGCCGGGACCACGACTTCCGTGGCCGACGGGACGAACGTGGATGTCTCGAACGAGTGCGGTCGTCAGAGCGGGACCGACATCACCCTGGAGACCACTTCCCCGCAGACCCTCGCCGGCGGGTCCAACGAGATCTTCCGGCTTCCGATGCGCGGCTACTACTCGACGGATGGGGGGAGCACCTGGGGCGGGTTCGATCTCCCGCTTTCTCCCCGATCGGGACCAACGGAATCGACTTCGGCTCGGACCCGACCCTCGCGTTTGATTCCGTCGGAAACCTCTTCTACGGATACATCGTCGTTCACTTCAGCAACGGAAACGGAATCAATGAGGCAGGCTCGCCTCTCTAGTGCGCTGATTTGCCCATGTACTTGATCGCGGACTGGCGGCATTGCTCCGGCTCCTCGGCCGTGGCGTCGCTGGCGAGAAGGCTGACCGAGATGTGCGCCGTCGCGCCGACCTGCAGAGGGAGAACGGGGCCACGGCGCTCGATCTGATAGTCGGAGAGCGTGATGTCGGAGGCCGACGTCACCCGGACGAAGTTTCCCGGCCTCATCTTCGAGAACGGGCCGCTTCGGGATGTAGGCGACCTTCGCCCGCACCTCCACGGGCTTCTTCACGCCGTTGATCTCGAAGGTCCCCGCGGCCGTGAGCTCGACCGGCGCTCCCGGCTCGGCCGCCGGCGGCGTGGCGGACATGACACGGTCGAGGGTGAAGACCGCCCGGGGATGCGCCTCGGCGCCGAGCTCCTTCGCGCTTGACATCCGCACAGCGCGCTGAAAACGTCACTCCGCCGCGGGGCTCGGGAGCCGTCTGCGCGGCGGGGAGGAAGGATCCATGGCGGGCAAGCATATCGGGGTTCTGACGGGGGGCGGGGACGTCCCCGGATTGAACGCCGCCATCAAGTCCGTTTACACCGCGGCGCGGGATCAGGGCTGGCTGCGGGCGGGGTCGATCGACGCGAACGTGACCGGGATTCTGCGGGGCTGGAAAGGGACCGTGGAAATGAGGCGCGACTCCGGCTCCGGAAGGTTCTCCGAGACGCTCCCGCTGACCGGCGATACGGTGCGCACCGTCGACCGGTTCGGAGGGACCTTTCTTCATACGTCGCGAACCCGGCCGGACCGGATGCGTCTCGAGAGCGTTCCGGAGCCCCTGCGCTCGGGAGGCGGCGGCGTCCAGCCGGTGGGGCCGGACCATTTCGACCTGACCGACGTCGTCATCCGCAACCTCACGGACCTCGGAATCGACTGTCTCGTCGCGATCGGGGGAGACGACACACTGGGTTATGCCCGCACGCTCCATCGTCGCGGGTTTCCCGTCGTCGCGATTCCCAAGACGATGGACAATGACGTCCGAGGCACGGACTACTGCCTCGGGTTCTCGACCGCGGTGCATCGCGCCGTCTCGTTTCTCAATCGACAGCGCACACACCTCGGCTCGCACGAGACGATCGGTGTCTTTCGCATCTTCGGCCGCGACGCGGGATTCACGGCCCTCGCGGCGGCCATGGCAATCTCCGACATTCGCTGTCTGATCCCGGAGCACCGATTCGATCTCCAGGAGCTCTGCCGCACTCTGGCCGCGGACTACAAGTCTCATCCGAGCCGCTATGCGATGGCGCTCTGCTCCGAAGGGGCGATCTGGAAGGGCGGAACGCTCGAGGAGGTCGGCGCTCCCGACGGCTTCGGCCACCGCCACAAGCAGAACGTCGGAGAGGCGCTGGCGGCCGAGGTGGCGGAGATCACCCGCCTTCCATCGCGCACGCAGGACCTCACTTACGACCTGCGGAGCGGCGAACCCGACCATTTCGACAAGATCGTGGCGAACACATTCGGAGCACTGGCCGTCGAGCTGATAGCGGCCGGAAAGAGCGGGCGCATGGTCTGTTTGCGCCAGGGCGTCTACGACCACGCGGACCTGCCGGAGGCCGGCGCGGGCGCGCGCACGGTCGACGTCGAGAAGGACTACGACCCCGCCCGGTTCCGCCCGCGCTTCACCGGCCGATGGAACCGGTCGCCCTATGCCTGATACGGGGCGGGAGGCGGGAGGCGGGAGGTGGCTCGTAACTTCGGCCCTGCACCGGCGTATCCCCGGCAGGAGGGGCGCCATGAGCCGTCGAGGCACCGCCGTTTCGGTCGCGATTCTGTTGGCGGGTTTCTGTCCCGTGAGCGTGCAGGCGAGCGGGCCGGGGAAAGTCACCCTCCATGGCAACACGCGGGAGGACGCGTACATCCTCTCGCGAGGCGACCACACCATGATGACCGGAGGGGGGCTCGACGACGTTCGGGAGGCGCGCCGCCGGTTTTCGGGTGCCTTTCTGTGGATCCGGCGCGCTGGCCGCGAGTACGTCGTCCGCGACGCGCGCCTCATCGACGAGGCGGCCACGCTGTTCGCGCCGCTCAAATCTCTCGATCCCGACCGCGCCGCTTTCGAACTCCGCCGCGCGCGGTTCGAGCAGGAAGAGAGCACGCTCGATCGCGAGGAGAAGCGGCTCGATCGCGACGCCGACCGCCTCCAGGACGACGAAAGACCGGCCGCCGGATCCGAATCGCGGGCTTCGCTCGAACGGCGCCGGCAGGAGCTCGAAACCCGCCGCCGCTCGCTCGAGGAGCAGGAGCGGGATCTCGACGGCGCCGAGACCTCTCTCGACCGGCGTGAGGACGAGATCGAGAAAAAGGCCGAGGCTCAACTGTGGCGGCTCCTGGATCGGGCAATCGAATCCGGGTTGGCGCAGGGGAAGGCGGGGAGCGGGAGGCGCTAGGCGCTGGAGGCAAGAGGCGAAAACCTCGTCACCTCCCGAGCGCGCGCACCCCCTCGATCAGCCGCTCGACTTCTTCGTCCGAGGTGTAGCAGGCGCAGCCCGCTCGGACCACGCCTTCTGCCGCCAAGCCGAGGCGCGCGATGACCGTCGTGGCATAGAAGTCTCCGTGTGAGAGGAAGAGCCCGTCGCGGGCGAGCGCGAGGGCAACGTCGCGGGAGGCCCGCCCGGCCACCGTAAACGAAAGGGTCGGAGTCCGAGGCTCGTCGGGAGGCGGTCCGTAAAGAGTGACCCCGGGGAGAGCGCCCAGTCCTTCCCACAACCTCGTGAAGAGCTTTCGTCCGCGGGTCTCGAGAAACTCGAACGCTTCCCGGAGAGCCTCTGGGCGGGACGTCGCCGGGTCCGGCGCGAGCGAAGCGAGAAAGTCGACGGCCGCCGCCGCTCCCACGATGCCCTCGTGGTTCTGGGTTCCCGTTTCGAGCCTCTCCGGGCCGGTGTCGGGCGCGGGGACGATCTTCGAGATTTCCAGCTGTTCCAGAATCTCGCGGCGCGTCCACAGAACCCCGATGTGCGGGCCGTAGAACTTGTACGCGGACAGCGCGAGAAAATCGCAGCCGATCGCCTGAACGTCCGTCAGGCGGTGCGGTGCGGAATGCACGGCGTCGACGAACAGAAGAGCGCCTCGGCCGCGGGCGATGTCGGCCGCGAACCCGAGGTCGTTGATCGTTCCGAGCGCGTTCGAAGCGCCTCCGATCGCGATCAGCTTCGTCCTCGGCGTGACCGCGCGGTCGAATGCGTCTCGATCGATCTGTCCGGTGCCGGGATCCATGGAGGCGATTCGAACGGTCAGCCCCCGCTCCCGCTCGAGGCGCCTCCACGTGTCGACGTTGGCGTGATGGTCGAGTTCCGTCACGACGATCTCGTCGCCCGCACCCCAGCGGGTCCCGAGCGCCCGCGCGAGATGAAAAGTCAGCGTCGTCATGTTGGCGCCGAACGCAATCTCTTCCGGCGCCCCGTGGACGAAATCCGCGAGGGCTTGCCGCGCCTCGGCGATCGCCGCGTCCGTTTCCGCGCTCGTGGGATACGCCCAGTGCGTATTGGCGTTGTGTCCCAGGAGGTACTCGTCCATGGCCGCGACCACGGCGCGCGGGACCTGCGTTCCGCCCGGGCCGTCGAAGTACGCCACCGGAAGACCGCCCTGGATGCGGGACAACGCCGGAAACCGCGAACGGACGGTGTCGATGTCCGGGCCTCGCGAAATCACGCCGGAAAGGCTCATGCCGCGAGAATATCCCTCGCGGGCGACCGGCCGATTTGTGTCAGAGGACCGTTCGAGGGGGTGCCAGCCGTTGGTCCCGCAGGCTTCCCGGCGGCACCTAAGTGTCTGATGGCACGGAGCCGGAAGTTCTGGCGCGAACATTGGAAGGGAGCCGGGAAAAGCTCTCAGTCTGTCGACATCAGGAGGCTCGGTGGCTGGAAACCGACCTGCAGGAAAGGCACCATTGCGCGCGACGGCCGAGAACGTCGAGTTCTCGGTTCGGGCCCCCTTTCCGGAGGCGGTGGGTGCGGTCGCCGAGCTCGAGGTCGATCTGCTGCACGACCACAGCCCGGCGCTCGAGTTTCTGAAGGACGAGTCCGGCCGGCTGATCTATTACAACCGCGCGTTCGCGAACATCTTCGAGACGGGCCCGTCGCTGCTCGGAAAGGGCAACGCGGCGTGGCTCCCTCCCGCCGCCGCCGAACGGGTCCGCATGCACGACCAGACGGTTCTCGCCACGGGCGCCGTGCTCGAGGTCGAGGAAATGCTGCCCAGCCCGAACGGCAGCCGCCACTGGCTCGTGTTGAAGTTTCCGCTGCGCAGCGAATCGGGCTGCCCGCTGGTCGGAGCCGTGGCGGTCGACGTCACGGAACGCCGCCGGCGCGAGACGACACTGTCCCGGATGGCGGCCATCATGGAGTCCTCGCACGACGCGGTCATCTCGACGACGCCGGACGGGTGCGTTGTGAGCTGGAACGCGGGCGCGGTCTCGATGTACGGATACACCTCGGCGGAGATGGACGGGAAGCCGATCTCGGTCCTGGAGCCCCCGGGTCGAGAAGGGGAGATCTCGACCATCCTCGCGCGGATCGAAAAAGGGGACACGGTCGTTCGCTACGAGACCGAGCGGGTCCGCAAGGACGGGTCCGTGGTCGAAGTCGCCGTCTCCGTCTCTCCGATTCGGGACGAGCTCGGAGAGCTCACGGGCGTCGCCTCGATCACGCGCGACATCAGCGACCGCAAGCGAGCCGAAGAGCAGATCGTCTTCCAGTCGGTGCACGATCCGCTCACCGGGCTCCCCAATCGCGCGCTGCTCATGGAGCGCCTGAACGACTCCCTCGCCAAAGCGCGCAGAACGGGCCGGCTTCTCGCGGTGCTGTTTCTCGATCTCGATCTCTTCAAGGCGATCAACGACGGCTTCGGCCAGCGCGCCGGAGACGTGATCTTTCAGGAAGTCGCGCTCCGGCTCTCGCAGAGCGTCCGAGGGGATGACATGGTCGCGCGCATCGGGGGCGACGAGTTCATCGTGCTGCTTCCCGAGATCACGCGGGCCGAAGACGCCGTCGTGGTCGCCCGCAAGCTCCTCGAGGCCGTGGCCCAGCCCTTCTCGTGCGGCGGCCGGCGCATCGATCTGACGACGAGCATCGGCGTGTCCGTCTATCCGGACGACGGACAGGATTCGGAGGCGCTTCTCCGCAGCGCCGACAACGCCATGGAGCGCGCGAAGGTCAAGGGCCGCAACAACTATCAGGTGAGCATTCCCGAGCTCACCGAGGAAGCGGTGCAGCGCCTGGCGCTCCAGGCGGGACTGCGGCAGGCGATCGAGAAGGACGAGCTCGTGCTGCACTACCAGCCGGTCCTGTCTCTCACGACCGGCCGCATTGTCGAGATGGAGGCACTGGTCCGCTGGCAGCACCCGGAGCGGGGACTCATCATGCCGGGCGCGTTCATCGATGTGGCCGAGAAGGCCGGGATGATGGTGCCGCTCGGCGAGTGGGTGCTCTCCCGAGCGTCGCGGCAGGCGCGGACGTGGCACGACCGCGGATTCACCGACCTCCGAATGGCCATCAATCTGTCGCCGAGCCAGTTTCACGAGCGCAATCTCATCTCGAGCGTGCGCGCCGCGTTGTCGGACGCGGCTCTAAAGCCGGAGACCCTCGAGATCGAGATCACCGAAGGCGTCGCGATGGAAGACGCGGAGATCACAGTCGCGAACCTGCTCGCCCTGCGCGAATTGAAAGTTGGCGTCTCGATCGACGACTTCGGGACGGGCTACTCGTCGCTGTCCTACCTGAAGCGATTCCCGGTCACGACCCTGAAGATCGACCGTTCCTTCGTCACGGACGTGGTGACCAACTCGGCCGACCGCGGCATCGTTCGGGCCGTCGTCGCCATGGCCCACGGTCTCAACCTGAACGTCATCGCCGAAGGCGTCGAGACCAAGGAACAGTTTTCGTACCTGCGGGAGAGCGGTTGCGACGCGCTTCAGGGTTACTGGTTTTCCCACCCGCTGCCGGTCGAAAAAGTCGATGCCCTCCTCGCCGAGGAGCAGGAGCGCTGGAGCGCGCACGCCTGACGCGGGGGCGTTTTCCAGCCGGCGAAATCCCTCTCTCTCAGTCGTTTCCCGTTTCCCGTTTCCCGTTTTCCGGCCTGGCTCCCGCGGTCATCAACCATTGGTTCATCCGGGCGCTGGGGACCACGCCCGCCTGTTGATGAACCAGGGCTCCGTTCTTCAGGACCGCGAAGTTCGGGATGCCCTGGACGCCGAACTGCGACGCGAGCTCCGGGTACTTGTCCGTATCGACCTTGAGGACGAGCGCGCGTCCCCTCATGTCGGCCGCCGTGCGCGCGACCTCGGGAGCAGCGGTGCGGCAGGGACCGCACCACGCCGCCCAGAAATCCACGAGGACCGGCACGTTGGCGCCTCCAGTGATCTCGCGGAAGCTCTCCGGGTCCGCGTCGATCGGGCGCGCCACGGGAGAGATCTCCGTCTTGCACGCGCCACAGCGCCCGGAATCGGTCAGACGCCCGGCGGGAGACCGGTTCTTCTTTCCGCAGGACGGACAGGTCAGGATCATGGAACGGCCCCCTGCAACGCCTCTGCCCACGGACACCGCCGGCTCAGCGGGTGACCAGCCGGGGCGTCCGGGCACGGCGCACGGGGAGCACTTCGGCGGGGTAGGCGCGCCCCTCGAAGAACTCCGTCGCCCGGCTCCAGGCGAGAGCTCCGACCACGCGTCCCACGGCGCGGCCCGTCAGATCGCCCGTTCGGAAATGGATGCCTCCATAGCGGCGCGACATCCCCGCCGCATCGGCGGCTTCTGAGAACGTGTTCCACGAAAGGGTCATGTCTGCGGCAGGAACGAGCCCGGGCTCGCCCGCCGAGCCCCCCGCCGGAATCCGAACCGAATAGGCGAAGGCGTCGCTGCCGGTGAACGAAGCGAGGATCTGCGCGCCGGTCGCGCTGAAAACGGAGTGGCCCGAAAAGAACTCCGGGAACGGAGGCGTGACCACGTTCGGAACCTGGTAGGGGCGCCAGGTCTCGCCGAGCATCGTGATGGTCCCGAGGCCGGGACCCCCCCAGCCCTGCACAAGCTGCCCGCGGTAGAGGAAGTGGATCGCCGTATAGGGGCGGCCGGAGTCGTAGGCGCGTTTGGCGTCCCAGGCGGCGATGCTCGCATCGAGAAGCCCGTTGCCGAGCGCGAAAAACATCTTCGCGTCGTCGTCGATCGAATGGCCGTCGCGGCGTGACACGAACTGAGCGAAGAGCGCCCAGTGCCCCGGAGGGAACTCCGAGCTCGGGCCGTCCGCGAAATATTCCGCCAGGACTTTCTGCGCGTCGGTCAGAGAGGCGTTGGTCGCGAGCACCTCGTCGGCCTCGACTTTGTACTGTGGATCCGGATACCGGGGCGGAGGGGGAGGCCTCAACGCCGAACCGCTCGGGAGGGCGAAGGGGGTGACGAGGCCCCAGTGCGGGGTCGTGAAGGTCTGAGTGACGATGGCGCCGTTCACCACGAGCGCCAGCGGCTGCCACCGATTCGGGTCGTTCACCACGACCGAGGTGTTGATGGGAAGGTACCCGGTGTAGTCCGCGTAGGCGCCCGGGGCGCGGTCGCCCAGCTGGTTCGAACCGTCGCGATGCCTCACGTCGAGGACCCCCGCCGCCGCCGAGTTCCCGACCCCGCGGGCCGTCGCGGGATCCATAGACTGATCATCGGGCGCGTATCCCTGCTGAACCATGAGAGTCCTGTAGTACTCCGCCTCGGAGGGGAACAGATCGAGCACCGCGCGGTAACCCGCGTAGCTGACCGCTTCGGCCTTGTTCGTCTCCGTCCACTCGCCGGGCGGCCGCCGCCATCCCCCGCGTGGAACCGTTGGGACCGCACGCCCGTCGTACGCGGACCAGGCGTCGAACATCGCGCTGTGCGCCACCGCCAGCGCGCGCGCGACGATCGTCGGACCCGGTTTCGTGATGCGGATGCCGTGCAGGACCGCCTCGTCCCAGACGAGCACGGCATTGTCGGCCGCCTGAGCGGCGGCGAGGGCCGGCTCTTCGCGTGCCGGCCCGGACCCGAAGACCGAAGCCGAGAGGAGCAGCAGACCGAAAAAGGCTCCGGGGATCCGCGTTCGCATGGGTGCCCGAAATGAAGCAAGACACGCGCCGGAAGCGGTATCGCGGATGGTGCCGCCTTTCGTCGCGGGATCCTGTAAAATTCCCGCACTTTCGTGAAGAAAAGCTCCTCGATCACACTCACGCTGATGGCGTCGATGGCCCTCGTCTCGTGCGGCCAGAGCCGGCGCTGCGCCGACCCGGCGGGACAGATCGTGCCCGACTCGATGTGCCGGGGTCCGGCCATCATCCCGGGATATCACTGGATCTACGGCGGGCGCGCGGGCATGACGTCGCGCACGGGCTCGGGCGTCCGCGGCGGCACCTCCGGGTCCGAGAGTGGAGTCTCGCGAGGAGGTTTCGGCGCCCACGGAGAAGGATCGTCCGGGGCGCATGCCTCTTCGGGCGGCCACGCGTCCGGCGGTTCGGGCTCCTGAGACGTGAGGCGCGTCGCTTCCGAGCCTCGCAGGAACTGGCAGTCGAAGGTCGAGGAGCTCGGCCTCTCTTTTCACACGCCCGAGCAACCCTACTGGTACGAATCGGCGCACTACGTCCTCTCCGCGCGCGAGGTGGATGTTCTCGAGAAGGCGACGAACCGCCTGCACCAGATGTGCCTCGCCGCCGCCGGCCACGTGATCGAGAAGCGCCGCTATTCGGAGCTGGGAATCCCGGGCGACGTTCGCGAGCTCATAGAGCGCTCGTGGGAGGACGATACGCCGTCGATCTACGGGCGCTTCGACTTCTCTTACGACGGGAGCTCGCCTCCGAAGCTTCTCGAGTACAACGCCGACACGCCAACGGCGCTCTACGAGGCCGCCGTCATCCAGTGGAAATGGCTGGAAGAGGTCTTTGAAGGCAAGGACCAGTTCAACAGCATTCATGAGCGTCTCGTCGCGACGTGGAAGGAGCTCAAGGGCTATCTCCGCGGCGAGCCTCTCTACTTCGCGTCGCTCGACGACGCCGAAGACATCGTCACCGTCACCTATCTGCGGGACACGGCGAAATCGGCCGGGATCGCGACCGATCAGATTCTTGTTTCGAAGATCGGATGGGACCGGGGAAACCGGCTCTTCGTCGACGAGGCCCTCAAGCCGATGGAAGCCGTCTTCAAGCTCTACCCGTGGGAATGGATGCTCGAAGAAGATTTCGGCGACATGCTGCTCGGGGATCGCAAGACGCAGTGGATCGAGCCCGCGTGGAAGGTGATCCTCTCGAGCAAGGGGATCCTGCCGATCCTCTGGGAGTTGAATCCCGGAGACCCCAACCTTCTCGAAGCATCGTTCTCGAAGGGCAAACTCACGCGATACGTGCAGAAGCCGCTCTTCTCGCGCGAAGGGTCGAACGTCACCCTGTACGACGAGCGCGGCATCTTCGCGGAGACCGGCGGAGACTATGGAAAGGGAGAGTCGGTGTACCAGGCGCTCGCCCCGCTGCCGGAGTTCGACGGGCAGCACCCGGTCATCGGCAGCTGGATCATCGGACAGGAGGCGGCCGGCATCGGCATCCGCGAGTCGGAGGGCCCCATCACGGACAACCGGAGCCGGTTCGTGCCGCACCGTATGGGGTAGGGGAATGCCAAGAGCCGAAGGCCGAGGGTCGGATCACTTCCAGGCCGGGGTGGACTGCCCTCCTGATTCATTTGACGGCGCCCACGCGAGCGCGACGAGCTTCACCGCGATGTCGGACTTTTTCGGCCGGAGGGCGAGGGGCTCGAGCTTTTCGGTGAGGGGGTCCGTGGCCGCCGCCCGCAGATCGAGTTCCGCCTGCAGCTCGCCCGCGAGCTCGGCGATCTGCGCGTCGATCGCCGCGACGTTTTCCTTCGCGCGTCCGATGTCCCCGGCCTGCTTCATCGTCCGACCGGCGCCGCGGGCGGCGGTGGTCGCGCGGCCGATGTTGGTCGCGCTGACGGCCTTGCGGCCGAGGAGGGCGCCCAGCACCGTCGCCCCGACGGAGATCGCGGTCTGAATCCCCGAGGAAGTCGCCTCTTCTTTTTCGCGGGCGACGGCCTGTTCTCCACGGCGCTTTTTTTCCTGGAGCGCGGCGACACGAGCGGCATACCGCTCTCTAAGGGCCTCCGCCACGGCGTCGCGTTCCTCGCGCGCCTTCTGCTGGAGACGCCCGCGAAAGTCTCGCTCGCTTTCCCCCGCCGTCGAGACCTCTCCCGCCGACGCGCTGCGGAAGACATCCAGCCGCCGCGTCCGGAACAGAGACGCCGCGAAGTCGCGGGACCAGGCCTCCCAGCTTTTCGGGGCCGCCGCCGCCGGCGCGGGAGGCTCGAACCTCGCGCCGGCGACCGGCTCGCGCTCGAGGTCGGCGAGCGCGACGGACGCCGGCTCGGCGTCCTCCCACCGGACCGGGTCCGGCCCGTCGGAAATGGGCGCGAGCAGCACGAGGTCTTCGCGCGACTCCGCGCGCGACTTCGGGTCGGAGTAATGGACCTCCGCGGCGCCGAGCGCCATCGCGCGGTACACGACCCCCGATTCCGCGGCGCCACGGGCAGGCAGGAAGTACTGCGGAATCGACGGCGGAAGGAGGGGCCGCTCGGAAGGGGCGCGTCCCGCGGATGTCATCCCGCCGCGCGCAGGGGCCTTCGCCGCGGCGGCAGCGCGTGCCGCCGGCGCGGCCGATTTTCTCGGATTCATCAGGGTCTTGATCTGGCCGCGCGTCAGCGGACCGCGCAGGTAGGACATCGCCCAGCGCGACTCGAAGACGACCGGGCCGTCCTCATGGACGTCGTTCATCACGAAGACGCGCGACTTCAATCCCGCCAGCGTCCGATCCATCGCGCCGCGGTCGAACTTCGGTCCGCCGCCGGCGGCCACGCCTTCCAGCCCTTCGAGAACCCGCGCCTTGTCGCGCTCCGTCTGGAGCCTTCCCAGAAACCACGTCCCGGCGTTCGACAGCCCCTTGTAGTCGAGGTCGACCGGGTTCTGTGTCGCCAGAACGACTCCCAGGCCGAACGCGCGGCCCTGCTTGAGAAGCGTCAGCAGAGGCGCCTTGGAAGGAGGCGTCGCGACCGGAGGGAAGTAGCCGGCGATCTCGTCCATGTAGACGATCGCGCGAAGGCTCGTCGTGCCCGATTGGCCGCGCATCCAGCCGACGGTCTCGTTTAAGAGCATCGTGACGAAGAACATCCGTTCCGCGTCGGAGAGATGGGAGATCGAGAAGATCGAGATGCGCGGCTTTCCGTCGGGCGTGCGCAGGAGGGCGCCGACGTCCAGAGGCTCGCCCTCGAGCCACGCGGCGAACGCGGGCGCGGCGAGAAGATTGTTCAACTTCATCGCGAGGGCGAACCGGTCTTTGGCGGGGAAGAACGAGTCGATCGCGAGCACGCCCACCCGGGCGACCGGGGGCTTCTGGATCCGGCCGATCAACGCGGCGAGATCGAGGTCTTCGCCCTTCTTCCAGGCTTCTTCCAGGATGGTCGAAAGGAGGATGTGCTCCCGGCTCTGGATCGGGTCCGCTTCGATCCCGAGCAGCGCGAGCAGGCCGGTCGCCGTCGTGCCGACCCGCTCGCCCAGCAGCTCGCCGTCGGACCGGGTCGCGTCCTTCGGGGCTTCGAAAGACTTGAGAATCGAGACGGGCAGCCCCGCGGTCGACCCCGGCGTGTAAATCGAGAAGTCCGCGGCGCCCTTGAGCTTCGCGATCCGCGCGCCGTCCTCACCCCAGTCCGCGAGGCCCGACTTCCAGAGCTCCGCCTGCTGCCTGGCGAGCGCGTCGGGCGACATCCCCTTGCGCCCGGCGTCCTCCTCGTTGATCCAGGGCCGGAAATCCTCCGGGCGGAGCTCGGGAAA
Organism: Acidobacteriota bacterium; assembly: GCA_020199905.1. Classification (GTDB taxonomy): domain Bacteria; phylum Acidobacteriota; class Thermoanaerobaculia; order UBA5066; family Gp7-AA6; genus JALYUA01. The sequence goes on along the minus strand of JAIVJS010000082.1, from coordinate 89,610 downwards.
CGTCAGGAGCAGGTTGCCGAGGTCGCCTTTCGGGTCGATCAGGATCGCGGGAATGCCGTCGAGGGCGGCCTCCTCGATCAGGGAAATGCAGAGTCCCGTCTTGCCGCTGCCAGTCATTCCGACGCAGACGGCGTGCGTGACGAGATCTCGGGAGTCGTACAGAACGAGCTTCTCCGCCCCCTTGCCGCGGGCCCCGCTCTCGCGGCCGAGGTAGAAGACGCCGAGTTTTTCGAAATCCTGCATCGCTCGGATCATATCGAGAGGAGGAGCGTTGCCCCGGCAGTCGGTGGGCCCCGCGGGGTAAATCGAGGAAAAGCCGCCGCGACGGCGGCCGATTACTTCATCGCCTCGTCCCATTCCGCCGCTCCTCGCGCGAGCACGTCCGGCAGATCTTCCGGCAGGAGCAGGCGCTCACGGACGAGGCGCATCGCGGCCTGCGCATAGAGCCCGAGATAGCGATCGCGTGAGCCGTATCGCTCCTCGATCGAGAGGCGGGGGTCTCCGGCGCGTTCGCGATCCGCGCGAGTCTTCGGGAAGGGAACGTGCGATCCGATGAAGCTGACTCGCTCGCCTGAAAAGCCGGTGGCCGGGTCGCGGAGATTCCAGCCGGTGTCCGTCGCGACGGGCACCTCCATCTCGGGAATCCGGACGCCGCCGACGTCATTGCCGTCGGGATCGGCCTGCGGGACGAGCGAGGGGAACGGCGCGCCGAGGCGGGGCGGCTCGACGGAGACGATCCCGTCCTTCCACCGCGGCCCGAGATCCATGCGGAGCGCCTGGTGCGCCCGGGCGGGGGGCCGGAGCGATGGGATCGCCGGGAATCGCAACGCGTCAGGAAGGACGAGGGTTTCGTCGGAGACCCGAGGGTAGCGGCTTTCCGGCGGCAGAACGCGGTCGCCGACCCAGGCGTCCATGCCGACGAAAAGGGCGCGCCAGAGCCAGGCGACCGGATTGGGATTCTGCGGATGCGTGGCGCGCAGGCCCCGGGACGCCGCCGCGGTCGGAGGGAACGGTCCCGAGAAGTGCTGCAGTCCGGCGAGGAAGTAGATGCGGACGTCGTCCGGGATCGCGGCGTCGGTCGAGCCGTCCGCCGAAGTGGATGTGAGCGACGCGGCACGAGACCAGTATTCATAGGACGTGTTCGTCGCGAAAATCTTCGGCACGACCTTCTCGGCCCGGGCGCGGTCCAGAACTCCGCCCTGGGTCCGGTTCACGGGATCCTTTTCCGGCAGGGAGGTGAATGGAAAAAGGTCAGTGGGATAAAAGAGCGCGCTGACGGGCTGGGCGTCGCGGGACGGTTGCGCGAAACGATGGTTGAAGCTGCCCACGCCCGCTCCGGCGACGTGGATGAAGACGCCGTCGAAGACCTGGCGGCCCTCTTCGTCCGCGTTGAAGCCCTGAGAGAGAAACAGCCGGAGAAGCCGCCCCGACTGGGAGATTCCGACGCCATACACCCTGCCGGCGCGAACGAGGGCGTCCGGCGCGTTCTTGAACCATGACGCGGCATCCCGGATCGCGGCCAGCCCGAGCCCCGCCACGACGGGATCGTGCGCGACGTACACGATTTCGTAGATTTTCCCGGGCTGGAATCCGCCGTCGAGCCAGACGGACCTGTCATCCGGGACCGCGCTTCCATTTTCTTCGCGGGCGAATCGCCACAGCGACCGGGCTATCACCCGCCGTGCGACCATCGGTCCATCTCGCTCCGTCAGGACGTTCTGTGCGCTGTCCTTTTCCGCGGCCGGGTAGCCCGTTCCTCCGATCGACCCCGTGATCACGTGGCCGAGCGGATGGGAGGACGCCTTCTCGTCGACCACGAAATCGGCGCGCACGAGGCCCGCGATGGGCTTCCCGCCCTCGCGAGCGACGGGGGCTTCGAGACGCAGGCGGCCGGGATAATCCCGCACGTCCCACTGCCAACCGACCCACGCGACTGTCGCTCCTCGCCGCATCAGAAACCCGTCGCCGATTTCCTCCGCCGTCGCGGGATCGGTAGACCCCTTTGCCCGGTTCATCAGGGCGAGAATCGCCTTTCCGCCGCGATTGGGAACTTCGAGTAGGACTGTGCCGCTCGCCCGGGCCGGGTCCTTCGGAGCGACGATGAAAAAGTCGGCGGAGAACTCGACCTCGCCGCGCGCGTTGCGAGGCGCCAGCGAAAGGTCGACGATCGCCTTGTCGTGCGAATTCTTCGGTGACACCGCAAAGTGCAGAGTGCCGGAGATTTTCTCGTAGGCCCCGGCGAGGCCGAAGCTCCTGCCCCCGAAAAGATCGGCGCGAGACCGAACCTCGACCCGGACGACCCGCGCGGACAGCGACTGCGAGAGGAGCAGCGTCGCCAGAAAAAACAGAAGCCTTTTCATCGTCGGGAAGGGTAAACCAGGACAGACGCCGTGGCGGCGGGGAACGAGATTGGCGAACGGTGACCGGCCAGCCGGAGGGGAAGCCGAAACCGAGCGAATTCGTATTCTTCTTCGTTTCCCGTTTCCCGTTCCAGTTGACCGCGGAGTACCGCAGCCGTCTCGCTCCCGTTGCTCGCTCGGCTCCGTTTCCCGTTTTCCGTCTGGCTCTATTTGGCGGACTTTGAAGCGGGCGGCACGGCCGCAACCGGACCCTCGCCTTCCGCCCGGAGCCGCGCGGTGCGCGCGCTCCTTTCCGCCCCATAGGACACCCGCCAGATCAGATCCCCTCCGTCGTCCGACACGAGCAGGGAGCCGTCCTTTGCGACGGTGACGCCGACGGGGCGGCCCCAGACCTGCCCGTCCGGGGTGACGAAGCCGGTGAGGAAGTCCTCGTACTCGCCCGTCGGCGCGCCGTTCCGGATCGGGATGCGGATGACCTTGTATCCCGTGCGTCGAGCCCGGTTCCAGGATCCGTGCTCGGCGGCGAACGCCTCGCCCGAGTACTCCTTCGGAAACTGCCCGCCCGTGTAGAAAGTCATCTCCAGTGACGCGGAGTGCGACTGCAGCAGCACGTCGGGGACGAGCACCTTGTCGCGCAGCTCGGGGTGCGCGCCCTGGTGTCTCGGATCGGGATGACTGCCGATGTAGTACCAGGGCCAGCCGTAGAACCCCCCCTCGCGAATGCGGCTGATGTAGTCGGGGACCAGATCGTCCCCAAGGCCGTCGCGTTCGTTGACCGAAGCCCAGAGCTCCCCGGTTCCCGGGTGCACCGCGATCCCGACGGCGTTTCGGATGCCCGACGCGTAAATGCGGCCTCCGGTGCCGTCGGGGTTGTACTCGAGGATGTTGGCGCGGCGTTCCTCGTTGCCGCCTTTGTCCTCCCAGACGTTGGAGTGCGATCCGACCGACACGTACAACTTGCGGCCGTCTTTCGAGAACTGGATGTCGCGGGTCCAGTGTCCGCCCCCCCGCAGGAGTCCGCCGCCCGGCAGATCGGGGACGATGACCTCCGGCTTCGCCCGCGCCTTCAGATCGCCGCTCGCGTAGGCGAAGCGGACGACGCGTCCCGTCTCCGCGACGTAGATCCATTTGGGGTCCCCGCCCGGCGGGTAGAACGCAATGCCGAAAGGCCGTGAGAGCCCGCTGGCGAAAATCTCGTTCTGCTCCGCGCGGCTCGCCCCCTCTCGCGCCCGCAGGACCCGCACGCGTCCCGGATAACTCTCGGCCAGGAAGACGTCCCCGTTGGGAGCGGTCCGCAGGAGCCGGGGGTTGACGAGCTGCGTCTGGAACCGATTCCCGATTCATTCGGCGGACTCTCAACGGCCGCGGTCGGCCGGCGGCCTTCCGCGCCGAGCCGCGCGGTGCGCGCGCTCCTTCCTGCGTCCGCCTACCGCCTCCCGCCTCCCGTCTTCCTCTGGCACGTTGCGCAGAAGAACATCCGGCGGCCTGACAGCGGGATCTCCCGGATGCGGCTTCCGCAGCGGCGGCAGATCTCGTGCTGATAGACGTAGAACGGGTCTCGGCCGCCGCGGCCGGCGGCGGGGTGCGGGACCTCGCTCGGGTCGACGGTGGAGATCCGCCGCCGCGTCGCCCCTCGGCGCATGAGATCTCGGATCAGCTCCCAGAGGGCCAGCCACTGCGCCGGCGAGATCCGGCGGGAGCGCGTGAGCGGATGGATACCGGCGAGAAAGAGCGCCTCGATGCGATAGATATTTCCGACGCCGGAAATTACCCGCTGATCGAGCAGGGCGTCTCCGATCGGGCGATCCGGGCGCTTATAGAGGGACTCGAAGACCGTCATCGGGTTCGCTCCGCGTCGAAGCGGATCGGGCCCGAGCCGCGCCAGGATCGCGGCCCGTCCGGCCTCGTCGATGAGCTCGCAGGTGGGAGGGCCGATCAGGTCGGTGGTGACGGCCGGCGTCGACAGGCGCATCCTCACAGTCGGGCGCGGTTCGGGCGGCGGACCGGCGAAGCGGTAGAACTCTCCGGCCATTCCGAGGTGGACGTGCACGATGAGCCCTCCCTCCCAGAGATGGAAAAGATGTTTTCCGACGGCATCGGCGGCGCGAAACCGGCGGCCGTCGAGACGCCGCGCCTCGCCGGCGAAGCGGCCCTGGGGAGAGGACACCCGCACGAGCCGCCGTACGAAATCCCGCGTGTGCTCGCGGGCCAGCCGGTGGATTGTGTTGCCTTCGGGCATGCGGTCGGAATATAGCCGCTCGCTTCGTCGCCCCGGGGGAGACGAGTGGGCTGCTAGGATCGCCGCCGTTTCCGGGACAGGTGACTCTCTCCCGACGGAAGACTGAAGACTGAAAACTGAAAACTGAAGACTTGAAACCGCCGCCCCGATTCCTCCTCGCCCTGGGCCTGGCGCTCGCCACTTCCAGCTGCGCCACCCGGCCGCCCGCGTCCGCCGCCGCCGCGGCTGCGCCCGCGCACGCCCGGCGCGCCGTCCTGATCTCGATCGACGGGATGTCGGGACTGCGCCTCGAGGGGCTCCTGGCCAGACCGGGCGCTCTGCCGGCGGGCGGTCTGAAGGATCTCGTGGACACGGGCTTCTTCGCCGTCCGGTCCGTTCCTTCGACTCCCTCGCTCACTCCCGCCGCCCATGCGACGCACGTCACGGGCGCGCTCCCCCGCGACACCGGCATCGTCGGGAACTCTCTGATGGACCGCAGCAGACCGTTCGGAACGAAGCGCACCGGCTTCGAGACGCCGCTGCGCGCCGACACGCTCTGCGAGGCGGCGCACCGCCAGGGCCGGCGGGTCGGCGTGATGGCGTATCCCCACGCCGCCGGGACTCCGCCGAGCGGCTGCGCCGATTTCGGGATGAACTGGGTCTCCGATCCGATCTCGCGCGCTCGCATCGCGAAGCTCCCCGCGACGGCGTGGACGGCCTCTCTCCCGCCACCGGGCGGCGGAGAAGCCGGATTCTCTCCCGTCCAACGGGCCGTGATCATTTTCCCTCCGACGGCGCACCGCGTTCTCCTCGCCGCCGTCGATTCCACCAATGACGGCGCCGTCAACTACGACCGGCTGCGTGTCGAGGCGGAAGTGGGGCCCCCGGCGTCCGTGGCGCCGGGAGAGTGGTTCGCCGCCGAGGTCTCGGGCCGCCAGGGCCGCGCCGGGGCCTGGTGCAAGCTCCTGTCGCTCGCACCGGACCTCTCCTCCGTCGAGATCTACGTCGGCGGGATCTCGGAGACAGACGCTTACCCGGCGCCGTTTCGGAGAGACGTCGACGCGCGGGCGGGATTCTGGCCCGGGCGCGCGGACTACACCATTTTCGGGCCGGATTCGGGCCGCGCGGAGATCTACCAGGAACAGTCGCGCCGCCTGACCGATTTCCTGGCCGCGGCCGCGTTGGTGGCGGAGGAGCGGACCGACTGGGACCTGCTCTTTCTCTACTTCTCGGAAGTCGACGCCATCGAGCACCACTTTCTTCTGGTGGATCCGAGACAGGTGGGTTTTTCCGAACAGCGCGCCGCGCTCTTCGGACGGTGGATCGATCAGTCCTATGCGGAGGCGGATGCGGCCATCGCCCGATTGAAGCGCGCTCTGACGCCTCGCGATGCCGTCTTCGTGACAGCCGATCACGGCATGACGCCGCTCTGGACCGAGATTTATCCCGACGAGATCCTCCGGGAGGCCGGCCTCGTCACGCGAGCCGCCGACGGCTCGATCGACCCGTCTTCGAGCGTGGCGGTCATGGCCACCTCGGGGATCGCGCACGTCTACGTTCATCCCGCCGCGCCCGCCGGAACGCTCGACGAGGCCGCGCGTCGCTTGTCGGAGCTTCGAATCCGGGGCGAAGACCCCTGGGATCGGATCGTGCGCCGCGAACACGCCGGGGCCCTGGCGCTCGACGCGCCGGAGTCAGGCGACCTCATCCTCCTGGCCCGGCCCGGTTACCACCTCTCGATGAAGATGGTGCCGGGCCAGACCTCAGGCGTCTCCGAGGAGTACGGCGGTCACGGCTACCGGGCCGCGTACCCGGAGCTCGACGCGACATTTCTCGCCGCGGGTCCCGGCGTCGCCCGGGGACGGGTGCCGCAGATCCTGTCGACGACTATTGCGGCGCGGATCGCCGCCGCGCTGGGAATCGAGCCGCCGCGACAGGCTCAGCGGGGACAGGCGGCGAAAGCGGAGTGACTTCCCGGCGTGCGCCGGCGCTCACGCACCGATCGGAGCCTTCGCTTCGACCAGCTCGCCGCGCGCGATCGTGACGGCGCGGCCCACGAGGATGACCCGGTTGCCGGCCAGGCGGACCCCGACCACGCCGCCGCGCGACGACGCCTGGAAGCCGGTGAGCTCGGTCTTCGAGAAGCGGTCCCCCCAGAAAGGCCCGAGGCAGCAATGCGCCGAGCCTGTGACGGGATCTTCGTCGATGCCGTACACCGGCGCGAAGTAGCGGGACACGAAGTCGTACTCGGCGGCGCCGCTCTCGGCGGTCACGATCACGCCTCGCGCCGGGCTGCACGCCTCGCGCAGGCAGCGGAAGTCCGGCGAGAGCGCGAGGAGCTCCGGCTCGCCGCCGAGCTCGACCAGGTAGTCGAACCGGTTGCGGCCCGTGAACTTCGCCGAAAGGATCCCGAGAGCGGACAGGAGGCCGGGAGGCGCGGTAGCGGGCGTGGCCGGCTCGCCGGGAAAGTCGAGCTCGATCACGCGCCCGGCGCCGCTCCGTCCCCGCGCGGCCGACAGCCGGCCGCTGCGGGTCTCGAAATGGAGCGTCGCTCCCTCCTCGGCGAACCCGGCTTCCCACAGCACGTGGGCGGAGGCCAGGGTCGCGTGTCCGCAGAGATCGACTTCGGCCGCCGGCGTGAACCAGCGCAACTGCCATCCGCCATTCTGTTTCCTGAGAAAGGCGGTCTCGGAGAGGTTCATCTCACGAGCGATGCCCTGCATCCAGGCGTCGGATGGTGCCGCTTCGTCGGGCAGGAGACACACCGCGGCGGGGTTTCCGGAGAACGCGCGGTCGGTAAAGGCGTCCACGTGGAAGAGGGGAGTCGTCATGAAAGGGTTTTAGATCAACAGGCGAACGCTTTAAAGAGCCACTTTGAAGGAAAGGTGGATTGACGGCGGGAGGTTGACCGTCGAGCGTTCGGAGGCTGAGAGCTAACAGCTGAGAGCCGACAGCTCCGCGCCTGCTGTATCGTCTCGCGCTCATGTCGGCGACCCTCGGTCCGCGCTTCGATCCCGCCCGCCGGCGCGCCGTCACGCTCGCGCTCCTCCTGGTGTCCGCGCTCGCGTCCTTCGAGTCGACCGTCGTCTCGACTGCCATGCCGACGATCATCGGGGACCTCGGCGGCCTGCCCCTCTACGCGTGGGTCTTTTCGATGTACCTGCTGACGTCGACGATCGGGATGCCGGTCTACGGGAGGCTCGCCGACGTCTACGGACGCCGCCGGGTCCTCTTGAGCGCCATCGTCATCTTCCTGGCCGGCGCCCTCGCGTGCGCCTTCGCGCGCACGATGCCCGCCCTGATCGTCGCTCGCGCTCTGCAGGGCCTCGGCGCCGGAGGAATGATCCCCGTCACGCTGACCATCGCCGCGGACATCTACTCGCTCGAAGAACGCGCGAAGGTCCAGGGATTCTTTTCCGGAGTGTGGGGGTTCGCGAGTCTCGCGGGCCCTCTCGCGGGCGCCTTCCTCACCGTGCACTTCGGCTGGAGGTCGATCTTCACGATCAACGTGCCGCTCGGACTCATTGCGCTCGCGATCGTTGCCTCCCGGCTGCGCGAGTCGCGCGCGTCCCTGCCGGATCCGATCGACCTCGCCGGCGCGTCGACGCTGGCGCTCGGGTTCGCCCTGCTCCTCTTCGGCGTGATGCGCGCTCCCGGAGGCGCCGGAGAGCCGGCGGCGCTGCGCCCGGCGCTTTTCGCGGCCGGGATCGCGACACTGACCCTCTTCGTGTGGCTGCAGATGCGCCGGGAGCACCCGCTCGTGCCGCCGGAGCTCTTCCGCCGGTGGGAGACCGCGTCCCCGTATCTCGCCGCGATCGTGATGGGAACGATGGTCTACGCAGTGGATGCGTACGTTCCCCTTTTCGTCCAGGGCGCCCGGGGAGGAACCGCGACGGCGGCCGGCGCGGTGGTCACGCCTCTCGTCCTGATGTGGGCGCTGTCCGCCGCCGCCGGAGCGCGGATGGTCGTCCGCGTCGGATTCCGATTCACCGCCCGGGTCGGAGCGGTTCTGGCGCTCCTCGGCATTGCCCTTCTGTTGACGGGCGCGCTCGTCAACGGATCGGTCGCGTGGATGAGTGTGGCCTGCGGCGTGATCGGCGCGGGCCTCGGACCCTCGTCGATCGCACAGGTCCTCGCGATCCAGCACGTCGCCGCGGAACGGCAGCGGGGGATCGCCACGAGCCTCGTGCCCTTCTTCCGGACGGTCGGAGGCTCGCTCGGCGTCGGAGCGCTCGGGGGAATCTTCGCCGCCGGCCTGTCTCTGCGGCTGGGCGGCCAGATGGAGGCGGCCAGCCGCTTCCTGGCGGGCGCTCACGCCGCGGGGACAATCCCAGAAGCGCCGATCGCACCCGCCGTCTTCAGTCAGGCGATCGAGCGTTCTCTCGTTCCCGTGTTTGCGGTCCTGCTCGCCCTCGCCGCAATCAGCGTCTTCCTCGCGTCGGGCTTCCCGGCAACGACCATCCCGCGCTCCGAGATGCCGGGAGCCGCGGAGGGAATCTAGAAGCCGGAGCCCCGTTGACGCAGCCGGTCCCGCAGAAATGCCACCGTCCGCGGCCACGCATCCGCGGTCGCCTTCATGTTCGCTCCGTGCGATCCTGCTGCGCCCGCAGAAAACCGAGGCCCGCTCCGTCGTAGACGTGCGGCCCGTAGAATTTCCCGTTCTTCTTCATTTCCGCTTCCGTGGCCGGTACGGTGGACGTGATCCGGGCGTCGTGGCCGCCGTAGAAGCCGACGACCGGAGCCGCGGTCAGGGCCATCTGCGCGGCGTCGGGTGGCGAGCCGTAATAGACGACGGCGCCGTACTTTTCGGGATAGACGATCCAGGTGCGAATCGACGCGCCTCCCGCGGGCATCTTCACGTCCACGTACTCGCCGTGCCGGGGGGACTTGTCCAGAGCCACTCGGGCCTGGTCCTCGGAGGGAGGAAGGCTCGGGTCCCGAATGGCGGCGGGGGCGGCCGGTGCGGGAAGACAGTCGCCTGAGGCGCGGGGGACGCGTGGGTCCGCGTGCGGATCCTGCGCGGAGACGGGCGTGAGGCGGATAAAAACGTCAGTGTGGCGTGGGTCGCGGTCAAACGCATGAGGCCTCCTGTTCGGCGAAATTCTAGCGGTGTGGCACGGCGCATGCTCCTGGATCCACAGGAGGGCACCTCATGAAACTCAACCCGTCACTCCTCGCGGCCGGTCTGCTCGTTTCGACGTTCGCCTGCCATCGGGCCGAGACGCCTAAGGTGGAATCCAAGACCGAGACGAAGAGCACCAACGCCGATGGCAGCCGCTCGACCACGACTACCGAGACGAAGCAGGTCGGCTCGACGGTCGCCGTCACCACGGAGACGCGCGCCGGGGGCGCGCGGGGCGGCAAGAGCGAGAGCGAAACCGTGATCGGCACCGTGACGGACCTCGGGCCCGGCAAGTCGATCGTCGTCCTGACCGGCGACGGCGAGAAGCACAGCTACGACCTCGGCGACAAGAAGACGGTCGCCTCCATCGATCCCCGGATCGCGGTCGGAACGAAGGTGAGGCTCGACACGACGAAGGACAACGACGGCCGCCGTTCGCTGACGGTGGTGCCCGTCGCGGAGCGCTGAAGTCGCGCCCCCATCGGGGCCGGACACGGAAACGGAAACTTCCGGGCGCGGAGAATTCTCCCCACGCCCGGATCGCCTTTTACAGCGAAAGCACTCCGGTGCGAATCAGATAAGCCAGCCGCGCGCGCTGAGGCGGTTCGAGCAGCTTGTGGATTCGCCCGAGCCCGTTGACGACGGCCGTCCGGAGCCTTTCCGCGCTTTGAAGCCGCAGCGCCGCTCCCGCGGCCGCCTTGGCTCCGTCAAACGCGTCGCCGGACACGGCGTCGGCAAACGACGAGAGGGCGCGCCGATGATCGACCGCCGCCTGCGCCCGCTCTGTCTTCAATTCGTCCAGTATCCTGGCCAGCTCCGAGACCTGAGGCTCGGAGAGCTCCAGCTTGTAGGCGAGAAACCGGAGGGGCCGGCGAACGCCGAAAGCGCCGCCGCCGAACTGCCCGGCATCGTCCTCGCCGCCCGCGCTGTACTCCCACGCCGCGTGCCTGCCGCCTCGGCCGCCGGGCTCGACGCCCATCCCGACACGCCGCTCGCCGCAATGCTCGCGCTGACGCCGCCAAGACAGGAATCCCGGGTACATGAGACCTCCTCTCGCCGGGGCAGTCGCTCCCGACGGGTGTTCGAAGCGTGGGCCACATGCCTCACGCCGACGAGATGGTAGAACGGTTTTCAGTCGTCAGTCATCAGTTTTCAGTGTCAGTCCTGACTCGGACCTCGAGCGCAACTCAAAACTGATAACTGAAAACTGACTGCTCACGGCGTCCGGGGCGGGCGCGGCTTCAAACCAATTCGCGCCAGGAACGACTCCTGCCCCTCGCCGTGGAGCTTCCAGTACTCCAGGCGGTCGCTTGCGAGCAGCGAGGCCTTTCGGCCCTCGCTCGTCTCCCAGGCGATGATCCGATGAGGCTCGGCCGCCTCGACGTCGATCTTCCAGGTCGGGCCTCCCGCAATCTCCGCGACCCGCCGCTCGACCTCGAAGGTCCCCGCCGGCACCGTCACCCGGGAAGGGGCGGCCGCCCTCGAGAGGGTGACGCGGGCCGTTTCGACGGCGCGATGCGTCAGACGCGAAGTTTCGATCGACCGAACGAACGGGACCTCGTGGCGTTCCCCCGCATTCAGCGCGGGCGCGGCGAATCCCCGGGCCCACAGCAGGATCGCGTCCCCCGCCAGGGCGTCGGCCGGAGCCGGAACGGCGCGGCTCTGATCCGCTTCGCCGTCGAAGTAGCTGTGCGTCGTCAGCCGCGCCGAAGCGGCATCGAAGAGCAGCTGTCCGAAGACCCCGCCGCACCATTCCTGGGAGGAGAAGGAGACCTTCGTCGCCGAGCCGGCGGGCCGCCCGTTGACCGGGACGAGCGCCACGAATGCGCTGGTCAGCAGGTTGTAGTCGTAGATGCCCGTCTGAAAATCCTCGACGAGATTCAGCTTCATCACCGGAAATTCGTCGGACGCCGGATGTTTTCCGGGATCGGACTTGACGCGGAGCGAGTTCGAAAAGGTCTCAGTGACGAAGATGGTGACCGCGACGCCTTTTCGCGCCTGTCCGTATCGGGGAAAGGCCAGGTCGTATCCGGCGAGCTCCCCCTTGCCGTCTCCCCAGCGTTTCCAGAAGGCGTCCCCGAAAACCGGCGCACCCAGGGAGCCGGAAGGCGCCGGGGCGTCCGGACGCGGCGTCAGGGCAAGGAGGACGGCGAGCGCGAAAACCCCGGCGGCCGCGAGACCGAACGAGACCTTCCGAGAGCTCTTCATGACCGGATTATCTTAGAGCAGCGGCCGCGCTCGTCCGGACGGTCCGGGACTTGCGATAGAAAGAGGCGAGCTGCCAGCCATGCGGTCCCTTCGAGCCCTCTGCCTGCTTCTTCTCTTCTTTCCGGGCGCCGCCGCGGCGGTGCCCGCTCCCTGTGCCGCGGGAAACTGGTTCAACCTTTCCCCGGAGAACATCCCGCGGCAGGAGTCGGCTGTCGCGGGCCTGGACGGCCGCATCTACGTGATCGGCGGTCTCGAGGGCCGCTCCAACGCGACGGAGAACTACGACATCGCTTCCGATACCTGGTCCGCCGGTCCGGATTTTCCCGTGGACACGGACCACGGGTGGGCGGTTTCCCTGGACGGCCGCGTGTACGTCGGAGGGGGGAGCGGCAACCGGGTGTTCACGACCGCTCCCGGCGCGGCGGGGTGGTCGGAGGTCGCGTCCTCGCGGTACGTGCACGGCGGCACGCCGGCGGCCGGCGCGATCGAGGGCCGGATTTACGTCGCCGGCGGAACCGGCGGCGGGATGGCGGGCAACGAGGCCGAGGTCTACGATCCCGCGGGCAACACCTGGGCGACCGTCGCCCCGATGGCCTGCGCGCGCAATCACACGGCCGGCGGGGTCATCGGCGGAAAGCTCTACGTCGCGGGAGGCCGGCCCGGCAGCCAGGATTGCGTCGAGGAATATGACCCGCAGGCGAACGCGTGGACCCGCAGGGCCTCGATGCCGACGGGGCGCTCGGGCGTCGCGGGGGCCGTGGTCGGGAATTGCTTCTACGTGTTCGGCGGCGAAGGCAACGCCTCGGACGTCCACGGGATCTTTCACCAGGTCGAGGCCTACGATCCGGCCGCCGACGCCTGGACTCCTCTGCCGCCGATGCGGACGGGCCGTCACGGGATCGTCGCGGCGGTGATCGGCCGCGCGGTGTACCTGCCGGGCGGCGCGACGCGCGAAGGGATCGGCGTTACCGGGACCAACGAGGTTTACGTCATCGACGAGCCCGCGGATCCGACGGCCCGCCCGCCGGTCGCGCCGCCGCGGCGCCGGGGACGACCCGGCGGGCCGCTCCCGCCACGGTAGGCCGCGAGACGGCCGCGGCTATGCTGCGCTCGGCAATCGCAGGAAAGCGACCGAGGAGGGCCCGCTCGCGCTCGCTACCGCGCCCGACGAGGCGAACCGCAAGAACGTGGAGGGGGTCATCAAGCAGCTCGAGGACAACAAGGAAATCCGCTGACGAAATCCGCTGAAGCGCCCGACGGCTGATGGCCCCCCTCTCCGCGCCGAGAGGGGGGCTGATCGTTACGTGTCGACGATCCGGATGTTGCGGATGCTCTTCCACCCGAACTCGCGGAGCAGTTCCTTCACGCGCTCTTTTGCTCCGGCGTCGTTCCCGCAGAAGAAAAATTCGGTCTCCCCGCCGACCCGGCCCGGATCACGCGGGAATACGCCGTCCGCCGCCCGGCGGGGTTCTCCTCCGCCCCAGGGCCCGGCTGGTGTCATCATCAGGAATGGCGGGCCCCCCGTGTTTCGTTAGCGCCACCGGCAGGAGGTCGACATGAAAAGAAAGTTTCTGATAATCGCGGCGCTCTGTCTCGTCCCGGGGGCGGCGGCTCTCGCCTCGGAAGTCTTCGGCACCGTCAGCGAGAATGGGAAGCCGCTTCCGGCCGGAGTCGCGGTGAAGCTCGAGTGCGAAGGCGGCTCGGCATCCGGCGTCACGGATCAGTTCGGGTCCTACAGCGTGAAGACGCCCGCGACGGGCGACTGCCGGCTTTCCCTGACGCACAAGGGCTCGAGCCCCTCTCTGAAAGTGACCCTGTACGAGAAACCGAGCCGCTACGACCTCGTGGTCAAGGACGAGGCGGGCAAGCTCACTCTCGCGAGGAAATGACGGCCGGCGGCGACGATTCGAATAATCCGCGGCCCCGGCGGGACGGCTGGGACAAGGCCGGGATTGTCCTCCAGCCGATCGGCGGCCTGCTCACGGCGCTCGCCGTGGCGGTGCTCGGGTTCTGGACGTCGAGCTACCTGCGCGCTCGCGAAGGCCGCGAGGCCGTCCTTCGCGAGCGCATGCAGACGAGCGACACCAACGCGCGGCTCTACTCCGAGCTGACGAGCAAGCGGGAGGAGTCGGAAAGCGCGCTGCGCAAGGACATGTTCACTTCCATCATCAGCTCGTTTCTGCGCGCGGGCCCGGCCACTCCGGAACAGAAGATGTTGAACCTCGAGCTCCTCGTTTACAACTTTCACGAGTCGCTGAATTTAAAGCCGCTCTTTCTCCACATCGAGCGGGAAGTGAAGAAGGACCCCAACCGGCCGGACTACGTCAAGCGGCTCAATCAGGTCGCGGATGCCGTGATCAAGAAGCAGATGCTCGTGATCGAGGATGGGGGAGAGACGTTCGACGCCACGATCGATACCCGGAATCTCACCTTTCCGGAGGGCGAATCGATCGCGCCGTTCGTCGCGAAGGAGCTCGTCGTCGACGGCATCCGCCGCAATGTGAAACTGGAAGTCCTGAAGGCCGATCCCGAGACGGCGGAGCTCCAGCTGCGCATGACGATTCGCACTGTCGAGAGCAACCGCGTCGACACGAGCTCGACCGAGTTCTGGATCGGCCACTTCGACTTCCCGATGATCGACAACACCCGCCTGCCGCACGACCAGCGCCTGGCCGTCGTCTTGAACAACTACGACGCGAAGCGCGGGGTCGCCGACATCACCGCCGCGCTCTTCCCGGGCAAGTACGCGGGCCTGAGGGAAAAGCCCTACTACGACGAGGTGCTGGCGAAGCTCCTCGCCGCCAACCGCACCGCCGCCGCCCCCGCCAGGTAACCGGGGTCAGGTCTTTATTATTTACTAAGGTCTCGCCCCCATCCGAAGGCTTTTTCAGGACTGTCCGCGGACGCCGGGGTCACCGCGTCCCGAGACGCGCCGGTAGCAGCGTCACGCCGCGGAGGGTCTGCGGATCGAGGAGGGATGCCATGCGGGCGAGCGTTTCACGACTCGTACCGAGCGGCTAAAAATGTCAGACTTTCCCCGAGTTTGAAAACCAAAACCGCAGGAGCCGTCATGAACCGTCTCGCACGCGCGGTCCTGATCGCGATTCTTCTCTCGACCGCCGCTTCGGCGCGAGGCCGCGCCGAGATGGACGACCTCGAACGGGCGGTCTCGCTCATGGCGAAGATTGGCAACGCGGGCTCGCCCTCCTTCTCACCCGACGGAAAGCGGATCGCCTTCGTCTCGAACCTGGGCGGGCTGCCGCAGGTCTGGACCGTCGAGACGGCAGGGGGATTCCCGCAGCTCGTCACCGCCTTCGACGATCCGGTCGGATTCGTGGAGTGGTCCCCGGACGGCCGCTGGCTCGCGTTCACCCTCGCGCCCGGCGGCGGAATGAACGAGCAGGTTTATCTGGTCCGCCCCGACGGATCCGGGCTCCGGCGGCTCACGGAGGGCGGCAAGGAGACGAACCGCCTCGGAGGCTGGTCGCACGATGGGCGACTCCTGAGCCTCGGCTCCAACCGCAGAAGCGGCGCCGCCATCGACGCGTACGTGTTCGACGTCGATGCGGGCACAACGCGCCTCGTCACCGAGAATCGGGGGATCGGCGGCTTCTCCGACATCTCGCGCGACGGGAAGCGCGCGCTCCTCGATCGACTCGTCAACCGTGGCGACAACAACCTCTACGTGGTCGATCTGGCGACGGGGCGGGAGACGCTCCTCACGCCGCACGAAGGACCGGGCAGTTTTTTCGGCGAGTTCGCTCCGGAGGGAACAGCGGTCTACCTCGCGACGGACAGGGGCCGCGACCGGCGCGCCTTCGCCCGGCTCAGGCTCGGGGACGGCGGCGCGCCGGGGGACGTCGAGATCCTCGCCGCCCGCGAGGACGCGGAGCTCGCGACCTTTTCCGTCGATGAAAGCGGACGATGGGCGGCCGTCGCGTGGAACGCCGCCGGGCGAAGCGAGGTCGAGCTGTACGACCTGCGAACAGGGAAGTCCGTCCTCCGGCCGAAGCTCCCGGCGGAAATTGCCGGAAGCCTCCGATTTTCGAGGGACGGAAGATCCCTGGCCCTGGTGTGCTCCGGAGCCGCGACCCCGGCGGACGTGTGGGTGATGGACACGGCCACCGGCGGTCTCCGGCAGGTGACCCGCAGCCCGCATGCGGGAATCGATCTGGCGCAGCTCGTCCGCCCGGAGCTGATTCGCTTTCCCGCGCACGACGGCCTCGAGCTCTCCGGCTGGATGTACCGCCCGCCCTCGAAGACGGCCCCCTTCCCCATGGTTCTCTCGTTCCACGGCGGGCCCGAAGGTCAGGAGCGGCCGAGCTTCAGCAGCCAGTATCAGGCGTTGCTCGCGCGAGGCATCGGAGTCTTTGCGCCGAACGTCCGCGGCTCTTCCGGATTCGGAAAGAAGTACGTCAACCTGGACAACGGCGCGCTTCGAGGGAACGGAGTCCGGGACATCGAGGCGTGTGTCGCCGCCGCGGTCCGGGGGGGCGCCGACCCGAAGCGGATCGGCATCATGGGCGGCTCCTACGGCGGATACATGGTGATGGCCGGGCTCACCGAATATCCACAGCTGTTCGCCGCCGGCGCCGACCTGTTCGGTGTCGTCAACTTCGAGACGTTTTTCCGGCACACGGAGCCGTGGATGGCGGCGATCTCGAAGATCGAGTACGGAGACCCCGAAAAGGAGTCGGAGCTGCTGCGGCGGCTGTCCCCGATCCACCGGGTGGAGCGCGTGACCGCTCCCACGATCGTGCTCCACGGCGCCAACGACACCAACGTGCCGGTCGTCGAGGCGGAACAGGTCGTCGAGAGCCTGAAGAAACGAGGCGTTCCCGTCGAATACGTGCTCTTTCCGGACGAGGGCCACGGATGGCGCAAGACGCCCAACCGCATCCGGTCCGCCGTCGCGGTGACCCGCTGGTTCGAGAAATACCTGAAGAACGGGAACGACAGACCTTCGACGCCCCCGGGGAGCGGGCCGCCGGGGGGCCTTCGCCGGTAGTCCGGGCGAGGACGCGCTCGGATCCGGAAACCGGCTTGACTCTTCCCCTGCGTCAGGGGCGACCGTGTCCTCGAGAGGAGGCCGCGTGTGAAGAGTGACTACCGGGTACGGGAATTCGCGGAGCTCGCCGGCGTCACGGTCCGCGCCCTGCATCATTACGGCCGCGTCGGACTGCTCGCCCCGCGCCGGACCGGCAGCGGCTACCGGATTTACACGGATCGGGATCTCGAACGACTCGAGCAGATCGTCGCGCTCAAGTTCCTGGGATTTTCGCTGAAGGAAATCCGGGCGCTCCTCCGGCAGGACGCGCCCTCACTCGCGGAGGTGCTTCGGGCGCAACGCGGCGCGCTCGAGGAAAAGCGCCGCCGTCTCGACCTCGCCATCGAGGCGATCGGGGCGGCCGAGCGGTCCATCGCGCCCGGAAGACCGGCAGCGGCGGCAGTCCTCAAACGAATCATCGAGGTGATGGAAATGGAAAAGAACGACTGGAAGAAGTACTACACCGACGCCGCGTGGGCGAAGCTGGCCGCGAAGCGGGACGTCCGGGCGCCGCAGGCGCAGCAGGCCCAGGAGGCGGCCACGCGGGCATGGGCCGATCTCTTTCACGATGTCGAGGCGTCGCTCGATCGGGATCCGGGAAGCCCCGAGGCGCAGGCGCTCCTGGGGCGCTGGCAGGAGCTCATCGAGAGCTTCACCGGCGGCGATTCGGAGGTCCGCGCGGGAATCGGAAAGGCCTGGGCGGACCGTGAGAACTGGTCGCCCGCCGCCCGGGAGCAGACGAAGCGGTTCGGCGACCGCAGAGTCTGGGAGTTCATCGAAAAAGCCGGCGCCGCCCGGCGCTCCACCTAGGAAGGGACAGGCGGACCCCGGCGCCGGTGGCGGCGGCCGGGGCGTTTCAGCGCCGTTCCTCCTCCCTGCCGCGAAAATTTCGACGGAATTTTCCGCGCCTGTCCATTGGGACAGGTAAGCAGGAGAGACCTGACCGCAGGGACAGGAAACTGGTCCGCGAAATTGCCTGATCTTTTTTTGCCATGCTGAACAGTTGTGCCGCCCGTTTCGCCGTCCTACGGTGGCCCCAGTCCTCAGTTCATGCGGGCGGAGATCGTCCGCATCATTTTTGCGGCGGTACCAGGGCGAGGGTCTATGCGGAAACGGCATTGGTCTCGCGTTGCCGGGTGGTCGCTCGCGGTCGTCAGCACGATGGCGCTCGTTCCGTTGAACGCCGGTTCGCCGCCGGATTTCGGAGCGCCTCTCCCGAATCTCACGGCCGCGCAACTCGCGAGCTTCAATTCCGGGAAGACGGAGTTTTTGAACGTAGAGACCGTCGCTGAGGGCGTCGGTCCCATCTTCAACGACTTCTCCTGCGCCTCCTGCCACTCCGTTCCGACGGTCGGAGGAGGCAGCGCGATTCTGGAAACGCGGTTCGGACGGTTGAAGCCCTCGGGTGAGTTCGATCCGATGTCAGAGTACGGCGGCTCTCTCATCCAGTCTCAGGGGATAGGCGCCACGGGGCTCTGCGAGTACATCCCGGAGGTCGTGCCGGCGCAGGCGACGATCGTCGCGAGCCGCCGGACGACGCCGCTCTTCGGGCTCGGTCTCGTCGACAACGTTCCCGACGCGGCTTTCAAGCTGATCGCGGCGCTCCAGAGGCTCGATCCCGATGGGAGCGCGGGCGTCGTCAGTATGGTGCCGGATCTGACGACGGGAAAACCGGCGGTCGGGAAATTCGGCTGGAAGGCGCAGAACCCGAACCTGCACCAGTTCTCCGGCGACGCGTACCTGAACGAGATGGGCATCACGAGCCCGCAGTTTCCCAACGAGAACTGCCCCGGCGGCGATTGTTCGTATCTGGCCTGCAATCCGCTTTCGGGAGTCAACGACAACGGAGACGGGGTCGAAGAGCTCACCGACTTCATGACGCAGCTCGCTCCGCCGCCGAGAGGGCCCATCGGCGCCGCGGCCGTGCTGGGGGAATACCAGTTCCACAAGATCGGGTGCGCCAATTGCCACGTCTCGACGCTCGTGACGGGCGCGAGCCCGGTGGCGGCCCTGAACCGGGTCGCTTTTCATCCGTACTCGGACTTTCTGCTTCACGACATGGGGTCCCTGGGCGACGGGATCACGCAGAACAACGCGACGGGCCGGCTGATGCGCACGGCGCCCCTCTGGGGCCTCCGGGTCGAGACCACGCTGCTTCACGACGGCCGGGCCACGACGCTCGAGCAGGCGATTGCCGCGCATGACGGCCAGGGCGCGAAGTCCCGCGACCGCTTTGCGAAGCTCTCCGGGTTCGAGCGCAGTCAGCTGATCGCATTCTTGAAGTCGCTCTAGAGAATCTCGCCGGCGAGCCTCCGGTCCTACCCCGGTCTCGCCGGCCGCGTCTCCATGACCGACGCCTTCGAATCAGCGCGCCCGAGAGAACTGCGGGATCTCCGTCTTCAGAAACGCCTTGACGCCTTCGCCTCCGGTCAGCCGCAGACGCGCGATCCTGCCCCCGCCCGGGAAATCGATCCCGAAAGTGAGAAAAGGGCAGCATCGGGATTCGAGATCGACCCACTCCGCGAGGCGCACCAGCCCGGCAGAGCCGCCCGCTCCGCCGAGCCGCGCGAGATCGACGGACACCTCGTATCCATCGGGCAGCTCCGAGGCGCCGGCGATCGCGCGCTGGAGGGTTTCTCCCAGGGAGCGGTGCCTCTCCCGCTCCTCCGTCGTGAGCGCGTCGAGACGGCAGGCGAGAGGCTGCGTGGAGGGCGACCGGAGGGCGGTGGCCAGCAGAAGCAGCGGCAGGACGAACTGGTGGATGTGCATCGGGTTCCCCTTTCGCCACTCACGATAGAAGTTCAAGTAGACTTGAGGTCAAGGGACTTTTCATGACCATCGGCGAGCTTTCCCGGAAGACCGGCCTGGCCCCCTCGGCCATTCGCTACTACGAAGCGGAGCGGCTGATCCCCGCTCCCGCCCGGCGATCGGGCCGGCGGGTGTTCGACGACGTCGCTCTGGAGCACATCGCGGTCGTCCAGCTCGCTCGGGATGCGGGGTTCTCGCTCGCCGAGATACGGCGACTCGTCAACGAGTTCGGCCGGAACCGCTGGCGGGCCCTGGCCGAGCGCAAGCTCGGGGAACTGCGCGACGCCTCCCGGAGGCTGCGCGTCATGGCGACCGTCCTCGAGCGGCTGATCGACTGCCATTGCCCGGACGTCGAGTTCTGCGGGCGGACCATTCGCCACCGGTGCGCCGAGGCCGCGGCCCGCCCCCGAGCCCGAACTTCGAGGATCCCTGATCGGGCTGAATCGCGTCGGGCCGCCCGACCTCCCGCATTGAGAGCGCCCCGCACCACGAGGACGGGCTCCGACCGCCGGGCGCGGTGACGAATCCGTTCCGAGCCGGGACGAAGGCAGTCCGGCAGGGGACGAGTGGTGATCTTCCGGTCCGCCGCAGCGTATCAACGGGTCACAGACGCTCCCGGGGAGTGAAGAGCCGCGCCTTCGGTCGATCGGACGTCACTTCTTCTTCGAGGGGCAGGCGGCCTGGAAGCCGAGACCGCAGGACTTTCGGAGCAACGCCGCCGCCCGGGCGCGGTCGCGGGGGACCCCGGCTCCCTTCTCGTAGGCGCGGCCCAGGTCGTGACAGCCCTCCGCATCGCCGGCCCCGCAGGAGCGATCGAGGAACGCCGCGGCCTTCACGGAGTCGGGCGAAACCCCCAGACCGCTGGTGAAGACGACGGCGGCGTTGAAGCACCCGAAGGCGTCCCCGCGCGCGCATCCCATCTCGGAGAGCTCTCGTCCCCGGTCGAAGTCCTTCGCCACGCCGTCGCCCGCCAGATGAAGGCCTCCCAGCAGCGAGCAGGCCCGCGAGCTGTTTCCCGCGAAGCCGACGTCGTCCGGCTCCGCGTGGCGATGACACGCCTCCTCGAAGATCTGGGCCGCCCGGGCGGGCTTCTTCTCCGTCCCGATCCCGTCCCGGTAGGCGCGGCCCGCGTTGACGCAGCCTCCCAGGTTGGACGGCTGGCAGCGGGTTCCCGCGCAACCGCGCTGGTATAGCGTCAGGGCGCGTGCCGGATCCTTCGCCACGCCGCGCCCGTTCTCATGAAGGAATCCCAGGTTGGTGCACGCCGTCGAGCTGCCGGACTCGCACGCTTCGCGATACCGGGCGACGGCGAGGGAAAGATCAGCGTGCATGCCGCGCCCGTCCTCCGCCATCAGACCGACGTTGTAGCAACCCCTCGCGTCGCCGAGGTCGCACGCGCGGACGTAGAAGGAGGTCGCGCGGCGGTCGTCGCGCGCGACGATTTTTCCCGTCGCATGGAGAAATCCGAGGTGAGCGCAGCCGGCGCCGCTCCCGAGATCGCAGGACCTGGCGAGCATCGGGGGCGCCTCGTGGCTCCGCGCCGCGACGTCCGAAAGGATCAGTCCTCCGTAAGCGCATGCCTCGGCGGAGCCCGTCCGGCACGCCGCCTCGTAGAGCTCCAGGGCGCGCTCGCGCGATCCGCCGCGGCTCTTGAGCGTCCAGGCCTGGCGGAAACAACCGCTCGCGATTCCGGCGCGGCAAGCGCTCTCGAAGAAGGGCTCTTCGGCGACGGGCACGAGGGTCGCGACGATGGGTTTCCCGGCTCGCCGCACCGTGACGCGGACGGGATCGCACGCGCGCCCGTTCGCTGCTTCGATGAAGCCGCATTCATCGGAGATCCGTGTTTCCGCGATCTCTTCCACCAGGTCGTCCTTCCGTATCCCCGCGGCGGCTCCCGGGCCGCCGGGAAGGACTTCGACGACGACCGCGCCCGAGGCGCCTGCGGGAAGCGCCAGCCTCTTCCGGAGGTCTCGCGTGATCGATCCCGCCTCGATTCCGAGCGTGCCGCGACAACGTGCGACGGTCTCGGCGGGTTTGCGAACCGCCTGAGAGCCTGCGCAGCCCGCGGAGAGGATCGCCAGGGAGGACAGAAAGGCGGGCAGAATCGGGGACCAGTTCCGCAAGCCGGCGTTTTGCTTTCGAGACGCGGTCATTTTTTCCCTTTCCGATACGCGAGGAATCTGGCCTGGCGTTCGACGGCCGCAGAGCGTATGGCGAGAAACCCGGGATCGGCGCGGAGGTTTTCGAAGGTGGAATCCAGGTCCATGGCCTGCACTCCCGCCCAGCCGTTTTCGACCGCGAGCCGGAGTTGCCGCAGCGCCAGGTCGCGGCGGCCGCAGTAACTGAACAGCCCCGCCATCCAGTAGCGGGGCTCGCCGTCGTGCAGCGAAGCCGCCAGAACCTCGCTGTGCCGCCCGGCGGCATCCACCTCCGCCGCCGGCGCGCCGTGGAGAAAACGGACGAGCATTTCCCACTGGCTGTTGAACGGCGTCTCCGTCCTGGGAGATCTTTCCGCACTTCGCAGAGCTTCGCTCGTCTTCCCCTCGCGAAGGAGGAGGCCGATGGTCAGGTTTCCGGCCCACTGGCTTTTTCCGTCCAGCGCGATGAATTCTCTCGCTCGATCGAAACGGCGGAGCAGGATGAAGTTCAGCGCGCAGGATCGCCACTGGTAGTTCTTGGGGTCGAGCGCCATCGCGACGTCGCACTGGCGGCCGGCCTCCTCGAGAAGGCCCGCATACCGCAGGACGTATCCCAGCGCGTGGTGAGCCTCCGGCTTGTCCGGCCGCCGTTCGACGATCTTCGATGCGTCGTCGTATGCCCCCTCGAGGTCTCCCGCCTCCGTGCGCATGATCGCGAGCTCCGCGGCCGCCTCGGTCAGGTTCGGGTCGAGTGCGACCGCCCGTTGATACGCCGCCCGCGCCTTCTCGTAGGGCGCGCTCCCGCCGCCGCCATACACGCTCTCGTAGTAGTACCGGAGACCGAGCAGGCGCCAGGCGGGGGCGAAGGTGGAGTCGAGCTGCGCCGATTTCTCGAGCATCATGATCACCTGGCGGTTGGGCTCCGGGTCGCGGGACGCCGCGGCGCTGCGCAGGAAGAGCTCGTACGCTTCCGGGTTGCGCGGATTCGTCCCCTGCCTTTCCCCGTCGGAACCCGCGCCGAGCTTCGGGATGAGCCCCTGCCGGAGGCTCGTCTTGATCTGCTCGCGCAGACCGATCAGATCGCCGGCGCCGGCGGAGACGCTTCCGCGCCACAGGAGCCGGTTTTCTTCGACGTCGACGGCCTCCATCGTCACCTCGAGACGCTCCCCGGCTCGCAGGTAATGGCCCGTCAGCACCTGGGAGACCCGGAGCTCCCGCCCGGCTCGCTGGGGGTCGGGGTCGCCCGTCGCGTATCTGGCCGTCTGCGCAAAAGGCCGGATCGCGAGCTTCGGCACATAGCTCAGGGCGGTCGTGATCTCGTCCGGAATGGCGATGCCGAGGTAGTCCGACGTTCCCGCCTGACCCGCGTTCCGGAAGGGGAGGACGGCGAGCGTCAGCGCCGCCGGCGAGCCGGGGCGGTCGGTCCGGCCCCGCAGGAGCAGAGCCACCGCGACGAGCGCCACGCCGGCGGCGGCGGCGCCGAGAATCGCCTTCGTCTTCCCGGAAAAGCCCGGGCGGGGCGCCGGGAGAGCGGGGTTCCCCGAAAGAGAGTGAGAACCGCTCGTGTCGCGGCGAAGACGCTTCAGATCGGCGAGCATCTCCGCGGCGCTCTGGTATCGAAGATCCCGATCCTTCTCGAGCGCCTTCTCGACGATCCGCTGGAGCTCGGCGGGCAGCTCCGGGTTCAATCGGATCGGCGCGGTCGGGGCGCGGTTGAGGATGGCGTCGAACACCACCGCCGTGGCGGAGCCGCCGAAGGCCTGCCGCCCCGTCGCCATCTCGTACAGCACCGCTCCGAAGGAGAAGATGTCGCTGCGCGCGTCGAGCGCGGCGCCGCGGGCCTGCTCCGGCGACATGTACGCCACGGTTCCGAGCGTCGTCCCCGATTCGGTCAGGTGCGCTTCCATCGCCGCCGTCTCGAGCTCGGCGCCCGCGCTTTTTTCCGCCGCGGACCGCTCCGAGACCCTCTTGGCGAGCCCGAAGTCCATCAACTTCGCCTGCCCCCTCTGCGTGATGAAGATGTTCGCGGGCTTGATATCCCGGTGGATGACGCCGCGGGCGTGCGCGGCGTCGAGCGCATCGGCGATCTGGATCGCGATGTCAAGCTGCCGTTCGAGCGGGGGGACGCCTTCGGAGAGAAACTCCCGCAGCGTCCGGCCTTCGACGAGCTCCATCACGATGAAGGCGCGCCCTTCTGCCTCGTCGATGTCGTGAATCGTGCAGATGTTGGGATGCTCGAGGGCGGAGGCGGCCCTGGCCTCCCGTTTCAGCCGCTCGAGGGCGTGCGGATCCGAGGCGACTTCATCGGGGAGAAATTTCAGGGCGACGCGGCGGCCGAGCCTCAGATCCTCGGCCACGTACACGACGCTCTTCCCGGTACGGGCTGACGGAGCTCGACAGGCCGGCGGTGTCGAACCCGGCTCCTTCTGCATTTCGCGCGCGGACTGGTCGTCGCCGGCGTGGAAGGGAGGCGCCGCCCCCACGCGGTCGAGCTCCTTCTGCAGGACGCCTTCAGGGCGGGGTTCGGGATCGGATCCCGCACGCCGAGCAGAAGGGTGAGCTGAGCGCGCGTCTCGGTCACCAACGCGGAGCCGTCCGCGGCGTAGCGCATGCAGGCGAGCATCTCGTTACGCTGTCGCCCGTCAGGTCCTGCGGCCGGTGTCGCACGCCCCATGGGCGCGGCATGGCAGGAATCGTGAAACGCTTCGGAGTCGGGCCGGGAGCCCGCCACGGGGAGAAGATGACGAAGTCCGACGAGCAGAAATGGCCCGACACTCTGTGGATCGTGCGGCACGCGGAGAGCGCTGGCAACGTCGCGCGAGACCTCGCGGAGAGCATCGGCGATCCCCATATTCGATTGAAGACACGGGACGTGGACGTGCCGCTCTCACCGCTGGGCGAGCGGCAGGCCGACGCGGTGGGCCGGTGGTTCGGAGCGCTTCCGGAGCCAGTCCGCCCGAATATCCTCTTCTCCTCTCCTTATGTCCGGGCGCTCGAGACCTCTCGACGGCTGAGCGATGCGTCCGGCCTCGGCCTCGTGCCGGTCCGGGACGAGCGGCTCCGGGAGCGAGAGTTCGGCATCCTCGACGGCCTCACGCGAAAGGGGATCGAGGCGCGGTTTCCCGAAGAGGCGCTCCGCCGGGCTCCCCTCGGCAAGTTCTACTACCGCCCGCCGGGAGGGGAGAGCTGGTGCGACGTGATCCTCCGGTTGCGGAGCGCCATCGGGACGCTGACGCGTGATTACTGCGGCGAGCGCGTCGTCCTCGTCTGCCACACGGTCGTCGTTCTGTGCTTCCGGTACCTGCTGGAGCGGATGACGGAGGAGGGGCTGCTGGAAATCGACCGGGCGAGGGACGTCGCCAACGCCTCGATCACCTCGTACGAGTTCGATCCTTCCGTCGGCCGGCACGGGCGGCCGGCGCTGAAGCTCTTCAACTTCGTGGCGCCGATCGAAAACGAAGGAACGCCCGTGACCACGGAGCCGGACGCGCCGGTCCGCGCCGGGACCGCTCCGGAGGCGCCGCCGAAGTCGTAGGCGGCGCTCAGCCTGTCGGTGGAGATCCTCCCGGAGAGTTCAAAAGCCCGGCGGGCGTCTCGCCGCCACGCGGAAGGCCCGCTCCATCGCGATCCCGACGCGGGCGATCGTCCCCTCGTCGAACAGCCGGCCGACCAGGGTCACGCCGTGGGGCACGCGGCGTTTCGGGTTGAAGGTCGGCATCGGATGCTCGGGGTCCGGCGCCCAGTCGCTGCGAGCCTGGCCGACCTCGACGAATCCGGCGGGAAGCGTCAGGCCCGGATGCCCCGTGAAGTTGGTGACCGTCAGGATCTCGTCGCGCAGCGCGGGAACGAGAAGCAGGTCGACCTTTTCGAACAGGCGGGCCATCTCGCCCGCGACCTTGCGCCGCAGGCGATCCGCCTGGACGAAGTCGACCGCGGACAGGAACCGGGACTGCCGGAACGTGTTCGGCCACGCGTCGGGGACCTGCATTTTCAACTGGTCGAGGCCGCGCGAGAGCGTCAGGTCCTCGAACGCCGCGGCCGCTTCCGCGAAGAGGATCGTGTTGAGCGACCCGTACGGCCAGTCGGGGAGCGCTACGTCGACCGGGGTCAGGCCGAGGCGCCTTGCCGTCTCGACCGCCGCGCGATCCACTTCGGTGGCGGGGCTCTCGTTCATCCAGCCGGTGAAGATCCCGACCTTCAGGCCGCGCACGGGCGCGTTTGCGTCGAAATCCATGTGGCTCGCGACGCTCGAGAGATCGCCGGGGTCGGGCCCGGAAATGGCGGCCAGGACGAGGCAGGTGTCTTCCACGCTGCGCGCCATCGGACCGAGCTTGTCCATCGACCAGCAGAGCGTCATCGCCCCCGTGCGAGGGACCTTTCCGAACGTGGGCCGCAGGCCCGTCACACCGCAGCGCATCGACGGGTCGACGATGCTGCCCTCCGTCTCGCTGCCGATCGAGAACCCCACGAGGGCCGCCGCGGTGGCCGCGCCCGGTCCCGCGCTGCTGCCTCCGGAGCCCTCCTCGAGGAGCCAGGGATTCATCGTCTGCCCGCCGAACCAGACGTCGTTCAACGCGAGCGCGCCGAGGGAGAGCTTGGCGACGAGTACGGCACCGGCCCGGTGCAGGCGCGCGACGACGGCCGCGTCGGCGTCCGGAACGCGGTTGCGGTACGGCTCCGCGCCCCACGTCGTTCGGATTCCGCGCGTGTCCAGGAGATCTTTCGTGCCCCATGGGATCCCGTGCAGCGCCCCGCGATACTTTCCGGCCGCGATCTCCGAGTCGGCGCGTCGCGCCTGCTCGAGCGCCAGGTCCCGCGTCAGGGTGATCACCGACTTGAGCTTCGAGTCGAATCGCGCGATCCGGTCGAGGTAGATACGGGTCAGGCGCTCCGACGTCAGCTCGCGGGACTCGATCCATCGCGACAGCGCCGTGACGGGCGCGAAGGCGATGTCCTCGTCGCGCTTCGGAAGCGGACCGGCGGGCTCCGCGCTCCGCACGAACCGGTCCTGCTTCGGGCCGGCGGCGACGCCGAGCGTCGGGTCCCACAGAGACGCCGGAGCGACCGACGCCTCGATCGCGACCTTCCTGGGGCCGGTGCGGCGCTCCATCGTTCCGGCGAGCGCGCGGCTCCAGTTCCCCGCCGCCTGCGCCCGCTCGGCCGCGGTCATTTCGACGCGGACGAGCTTCTCCGCCTCGACGAACGTGGCGGCGGTGACCGGGGGCCCGACGGGCGGTGCCGTGCCGAAGGCGGGGGGCGTTCCCGCGGAGGGCGGCGTGGGCGCGGGCGGCGAGGCCTGCCCGGCGGCGCCCCGGACTACGGCGGTTGCTGCCACTACGCCGGCGGCGGTGCGCGCCAGAAACTCGCGTCGGGATTCAACCATGGGCAGCTCCCAGTTCTCAGTTATCAGTTTTCAGTTCGGCCTTCGAAGTCTTGCGCATTCTCTTCCAGGAGACCTGCGGGAAGGCCGCACGGTCGGCGAGCTGATCGGGAAGATCCTCGGCGCGCCCGGCGCCTGAACCCCCCGCTTGCCCGCTAGGGATGCGCGGTCCCGGCGATCCACTCGCGGACGCGGCGTTCCAGGTAGGGGAAGAAGGGGTTGCACGTCAGGCGCATGAGCTGCTCCATCGGCACGATCAGGCCGGAGCGCTCGCCCCGGGGCGCGAGCGTCCCGAGGCGCACCCCGTAGAACTCGCCCGGATCGGGGCGGCTCCCGTAGAGGGGATCGTCGGGCGCGAACGGAAGCGCGATGTGGGACAGCGAAAAGGTCTGCGGGGGCCACGCGAGGCCGGTTGCCTCCGTCTCGGGCTCCGTCGCTCCCGCGCCCGTCCGGCGGGCGACCACCTCCGCCGTGTCCGGGCTCGCGTTCGTGACGACGGTGACGGCGTAGCGCCGCGGACGGCGGGGGAGAAGCCGCGAAAGGACGTCGCCCGAACCCGCCGGCTGGAGCGTCGAGAGCGTCGCGTCCCGGTTGCGGTCGAAGAGGACGAACTCGCTTCCGCCCGCGGGCAGGCGGTCGAACAGCGTGTGGACCACGGCCGCCGTCGAGACCGTGGAGTCGACGAGCGACTGGAACGCGAGCACGGGCGCGAGCCGCCGGATCTCGCCCGACGCCGCCGCATTCTCGAGATCGCGGTCGACCGAGCGGGTCAGCCGGAAGGTCTGGTACCCCGCGTTGGCCGGAAAGGAGTTGTACTTGAACGGGTTGTACTCGGGGACGACGTCGGTCCAGCGCGACTTCTCAAAGAACGCGACCGCGCCCGGAAGTCCGGCGGCTTTCCCGAGCCCCGCGAGCCGCGTCACGCCGATCATCGGCGAAATGATCAGGAGCCGGTCCGGGCGCGGGAGCGCCGCGTCCGCGAGAGCGTCGAGGGCGTACCGCATCGTGAGCGCGCCGCCGCTCGAATACCCGGCGACATGGAACGGCTGCCCGGGTCCGATCCGGCCGCGGATGTGGCGCGCCGCCATCCGAACGGCGGCCGCCCAGTCCTCCCAGGCGATTCCCGCGAGGGCTCCCGGGACGGTCCCGTGCCCGGGCATTCTCGGGCAGAGGGCATAGAAGCCGCTCTCCTGATAGATCCGCGCGAGCCGCCGCATGCTGTAAGGCGAGTCGGTGAGGCCGTGGATCAGGAGGACGCCGCCGCGGAGGCGCTCGGGAGCGAGATCGAACGTGCGATTCCAGTTCGTCGGGAAGTGAGAGTGGTGGAGCGGGCTTCCCTCGAAAAACCGGTTGGCGCGCGTCCGATCTTCCGCCGGCAGCCGTCCCTCGAGCCCGCGGCGGACTTCGGTGAAGGTCGTCTCTTCGCGCTGGAGGTAGTCCGCCAGCGTGAAGTCCGCCGTCAGCTCGCGCGCGGTGACTTCCGAGGCCGGCGCGAAACGGTGCCAAACGCGGAGATCCGGAAGCCGCCGCGAGTCGAACGCGCGCAGCAGGACGACGGTTCCCGAAACGAGCGCGCTCGAGAAGAGGCCGCGTTTTAACCACTTGAACGTTCGCGTCATTGAGTGGGAGAGTCGAGGGTGGAGAGTTGAGAGTCTGGAGTCATCGCTCTTTCGATTCCGGATTTAGTTGACCGCGGAGTACCGCGGCCGTCTCCCTCCCGTTGGTCGCTCGGCTCCCGTTTCCCGAACCCGGCTCCCACCGCCTCCCGCCTACCGCCTCCCGCCTTCCGTCTCCACAAGCGGCATCTCGATGAAGCTCGCCTGCCCCGGGCCCTGCCCGTGCCAGATCCGTTGCACGGCCTTTTTGTAGTCGTCCGGCTTCGCCCGGAAGATGTTCGGCACGAAGGTCTGCGGGTTGCGGTCGTAGAGCGGGAACCAGCTCGACTGGATCTGCACCATCATCCGATGGCCGGGGAGAAAGACGTGGTTGGCGGTCGGAAGAGCGAACCGATAGAGAAGAGGCTTGTCGGCCGCGATCGGCTTCGCGGTCTCCAGGCTCTCGCGGTATCGCCCGCGGAAGACGTCGGCGGAGACCATGAGCTGGTATCCGCCCATCGGGGCATCGGCGGCGACCTCGTCGGGATAAACGTCGATGACCTTCACGACCCAGTCGGAATCCGTCCCGGACGTCGAGGCGATCAGGTTGGCCACCGGCTGGCCGCTGATCTTGACGGGGCTCGTCAGCGGATCCGAGACGAAGGCGAGAACGTCGGGGCGGCCGGAGGCTTCACGCTGGTCGTCGACCAGCCAACGCGCCCAGCGCGCGCCGCTGGCGTCGACCGGCCGTGGAATGAAGGGAACGGGTTTCGCGGGATCGGAGACGTACTCTTCGAACTCCGGTCCCGCGGCCGAGGGCGCCGGCGCCGCGAGCGAGAGCCTCGCGCCCGCCCCGAGGTAGAGCGGCGTCGGTTTGATCGCGCAGCCGGCTCCGCTCGCGCAGCCGGAGGGCCACGCCGGCAGGCGCCTCCACGTGTTGGTCCCTGTCTCGAACGCCGTCACGGGAGCGATGTCGGCTTTGGGCGCGCCGTCCTTCAGGTACTGGTCGAGGAACGGCCGCAGGATCTCCCGGCGGAACGTCAACGCCGTGTCGCTGCGGAATTTGAGCGCGCCGAGGCTGCTTCCGTCATGGATCTCCTGCCCGTGGTGCCAGGGGCCCAGCACCAGAAAGACCCTGTCGTTCCCGGTGTCCTTCGGCTCAATCGCCTTGTAGACGGCGATGGCGCCGTAGATATCCTCCTGGTCCCACAGGCTGTGGACCAGCATCACCGGAACCTTCAGCGGCTGAGCCGCGAGGAGTCGGTCCACGGCCTGATCGCGCCAGAACGCGTCGTAGCTCGGATGCTCGAGCAGCTTCCTCCAGAACCCGACCTGCTCCATCCCGTGGCGGCGGCCGAGCTCGCCCGCGGACCCCGCGTCGAGGAACATGTCGTAATCGTCGTAGTGGGTCCGCCACCACTTGTCATCCGACTTGCGCGTCGCCTCCTGGTCCCAGATGTAGGGCATGCCCTGCTGGCGGAAGGCGCCGTTGTGGAACCAGTCGTCTCCCATCCACCCGTCCACCATCGGGTTCATCGGGACCGAGACTTTCAACGCGGGATGCGGATTCACGAGCGCCATCAGCGGGAGAAACCCGTCATACGAGATCCCGAGGATTCCGACTCTCCCGTTGCTCTCCGGGACGTTTTTCACGAGCCAGTCGATGGTGTCGTACGTGTCGGTCGCGTGATCGACCGCCGTCGCGTTGAGCGGCCCGTGGAGAGGCCGGTTCATGACGTAGTCGCCCTCGGAGCCGTGCTTGCCCCGGACGTCCTGCACGACGCGGATGTATCCGCCGTCGACGATGACGTCCGTGGCGTTGTCGTAGCCGGCGAGGATCGGCCCGAGATGGGAGCTGTGCGAATGGCTCGTGAGCGCGGTCGCGTCGTACGGCGTGCGTGTCAGCAGGATCGGCGCGCCCTTGGCGCCCTTCGGGATCAGGATCACCGTGTGGAGCCTGACCTTGTCGCGCATCGGGATCATCACGTCGCGCTTGACGTAATCCCAGCCGAACGTCGCCGGCTCGAGCTTCGCGGGCGTCTCGCTCGGAAGCCCTGACGGCGGGGAAGCCGGGGCCTTCTGAGCCACGGCGGGCGCGGCGGAGAAGAGCACGCCGAGAACACCCGCGATGAAAGCCGAAGCGCGACAAAAATGGGTCCGCGTCATGAAACCGCCTCCTGAAGCGCGGAAACACTCCGCGCGGTGATGAGAATCAAGTCTATGGATGCGTCGAGCATAAACGGCGGCTGGAGACCGGGAGCGCGGTCCCCGTCGATTCCCGTGTCCCGTTTCCCGATTCCCGCCCGGTTCAGCAGTTCTGGTACTTCCAGTTGCGTGACTTTCCCTCCGCGAGCCATTCGAGCGCCGTCGCGAGCCGCTTCTGCCGCGTCTCCTCGCGTTTGGCCTCCGTGATCCACTCGACGTATTCCCTCCGGTGGCTGGGGCTCATCTTCTCGAACGTGGCGCCGGCGGCTTTGTTCCGCTTGAGGCCGGCGGCGAGATCGTCGGGGACGGCGGCGGGTTTCGCGGGCGCGCGCACCGGCCGCGGCCGCGCGGGCGCGTCGGACTCGTTCAACGCGGCGGCCTTCTGGATGTACTTCTTGAGCTTGCCGTCCGAAGGGAGATCGGCGAGGCTCCGGATCTTTCCGAAGCTTCCCATCGCGGTGGCTTCCTTCACGCCATCCTTCTCCAGGACTTCCGTCATCCCCTGGTGCCAGAACCCGAACGTGCAGTGCTCCTTGAAGGCGGACATCCCGGCAAGGATCTTTCCCCGATAGGTGAAGGTCGGGAAGCTCCATTTCCACGTCTCTTCGACGTCCGGACACGCCTCGTGCACGAGCTCCCTCACGTGACGCAGGATCGGCCGGGCGAACTCCGCAGCCTTCGCGATGTGGGCGTCGATGCGCGGATCGGTGTTCTTCCACTTCGTCATCTCACTGCCTTTCGACGTTTTCCGCGGAATTCTATGAGAGCGGGACAGCCCGGGGCGGCCTCCGTTATCCTTGCGCCAGGTCTTCTCGAGGAAAAAGATGCATTTCTCTCTTCTCGGGCTCCTGGTGCTCGTCCTGGTGGCGGCGGTCTGCGGGGCGATCGGGCGGGCGATCGCCGGCGGCACGACCGGCGGCTGCCTGGTATCGATCGCCGTCGGGTTCGTCGGCGCCCTGCTGGGGTCCTGGCTCGCGCAGAAGATGCGGCTGCCGGAGCTGTTCGTCATCCAGATCGACCGGCATCCCTTCCCCGTCCTGTGGTCGATCATCGGCGCGGCCCTGTTCGTCGCTCTCGTGCATCTCCTCTCGGGACGGGACTGACGGCCGTTCCGTGCGCTCGCCGATGAAGGGTTTCGTTCGAGACAGGAAACAGCGGCGGCGGCCTGCCGCTTGCGACCGTGGAGGATTCTCATGCGCCCGACCTCTGCCCTTCTGCGTGCCGGTTTGTGCCTCGCGCTTTGCGCTGGTCTTGTGTCGTGCCAGAGCGCCGGCAGCGGGACGGCGGCATCCGGCGCCGCGACGCGGGAGAAGCCGGGCTCGACGCCGGCGGCCCGCTCGGTGAGCGATCTTCGCCGCGACCTGCGCGACCCGGACATGTCCGTGCGTCTGCGTGCCACCGAAGAGCTCGGCCCCCGCGCGGCGTCCTCCGACGAAGCCGCGGCGGCCCTGGTCGAGGCGCTCGCCGATTCGGCAGCGCTGGTGCGCCGCTTCGCCGCGGGAGGCCTCGCGGACGTGAAGGCTCCGTCGACCGCGATGGTTCTCGCGCTCGCGCGGGTGTTGCGGGATCCCGAGATCGACCCGCGCGAGAGCGCGGCCCGATCTCTCGCCTCCCTCGCTCCCCGGGTTCCGTTCGACTCCGTGAAAGATCTGGGATCGGCGCTCGCCGCGGCGGCCGGCGACAAGGAAGCCTCGGTGCGGTCGTGGGCCGTCCAGGCTCTGGGAGCGCTCGGCGCTCCGGCGGCACGGCAGGTTCCGGCGATCAAGCCGGCGCTCGAGCGCGCCCTGGGCGATCCGGTTCCGGAGGTGCGCGCCGCTGCGGCGCAGGCGGCGGGACAGCTCGGCACCGGCGTTCCGTGGGCGATGGGGCTTCTCATCAGGGCTCTCGCGGATCCACTGCACGACGTCAAGAAACACGCCGTCGTCGCCCTCGAGAAGATCGGCCCCGAGGCGGCGCCCGCGACGCGCGCGCTCGCCCGGCAGCTTCGCGCGAAGGAAATTTATCTCCGGGTCTTCGCCGCGGACGCGTTGACCGCCATCGGGCCCGGCGCGCGGGCCGCGCTCCCGGAATTGAAGGCGATGGTCGCGCGAGGATGGAAGGAGATCCAGGGCTCGCCGGAGATGGAAGCGAAGGACCTGCCGGATGCCGTCGCCCGGGCCATCCGCAGCATCGAAGCGAAGGAGCCGAAGAAGAGGACCGCCAGAACCGCGCCCGAGAAGACGGCCGCCAGAACCGCGGCCGAGAGTCCGGTTGCCGGCGGCCCCCCGGGGTCTGTCAAAGGGCACTTCGAGGAGATCAACACGGGCGCCTTCGATCTCGTGGACGGGATCGCCTATCCGGCCTCCGGGGGCAATGGCACCGTCGTGTACGCCGCCAACAAGCCCCTCGCGTCGGCGGCGCTCGCCGACTCGCCCTGCCCGATGACGTACGCGCGCGCGATCGCGTCCCTTCGGGATGCCGGCTACGTCGAAGTCACCCTCGATTCGGCCGGCCGGTCGAAATACTTCGGCTATGGTCTCGCGTTCGGCGGCAGCGGGCGCGAGGACGAGGTCGGAGGGAAGTACTGGTCGTCGACGCTGAAGCTCTCCGGAGGCCGCGCGGTCGGCAACGTCGATCACAAGGATCACGGCGGCTTCGAGTTCGACCTGCCCCTCTCGAGCCCGAAGGTCCGCGAGGTGAGCGAGGCCGACGGTTCGAACGGACGGAGGGCGGACCCCTCCGCGCCGGCGTTGACGGAGCCGCCCGTCACGGCCGCGTATCGCGCGGTGCGAGAGGCGGCGCTCCGAAAGGACCTGAACACGCTTCTCGCCGCTCAGGGCTTCGACGGGAAGCAGATTTCCGCGATCTCGAAGCTGGACGGCATCGGCGCCGACCTCGAGCGCTATTCGAATCGGTTCTTAAAGCCCGGCGCGCCGAGCGAATTTCAAAATGGACCCGGCTACGGCGCCGTCGCGGGAAGCGGCACGAACGCCAAAGGCGCGAAGTTCATCAACTACTACTGGTTCACGTCCTGCCGCGGAAAGCTGGTGCTCTTCTCGATCAGCGAAAACCCGCAATAATCCGTCGCTTCGCTCGCTGCGGGACGTGCGATCGCCGCGGGCGGACGCGGCCTCGACCGCCCGTCTCGTCCCTCCGCGAGCGTATTCGCCACGGACGCCGTACGCGACGACCTTTCCTCCCTCTCCCCGCGGGCCGGGGAGAGGGCAGGGGTCAGGGGCGTCTTGCAGACGATCAATGAGGGACCGAGACTGCCACGGTCGCGGTCGAGGCGCTGCCTGATGGGTCGGCGCATCGGATCGCGATCGAGTAAGTCCGGCCAGTTTCTTTTCCGGAGCGCTCGGCGCGCAGCAGGACGTGATGCGGATCGACGACTTTCCAGTCCGAGGGGGTGTTGCCGTCGCCGCCTCCGTTGGTCGGCTCGTTGCTGCTGATCGACAGCCCGCAGAGAACGGGGCTGCCGCAGTTGTCTTCGGCGGCGTAGCTCACCGTCACCGGAATCATCTTGTGGTTGGGCGGCGAGAGCACGGGGCGGTCGACGGCGGCGCCGGATATCGCCGGGGCCGGGTTTGAGACCGCGATCGAAGTCGTCACCGCGTTATCGGCTGGAACGGGGTCGAAGGGGCCGCCGGAGACGGTCGCGGTGTTGGAGAGGACGACGCCGTCTTCGAGATCGCAGTCGAGCCGCGCCGTGAGCGTCACGACCTGCGCCTGCCCGGCGGAAAGCGACGCGAACGTGACGGTCGGAGAGACGGAAGTTCCTCCGCAGACCCCTCCGCCGGTCGCGCCGCAGGACACGAGCGTGAGGCCGGCAGGAATCGTGTCGGCGACCGTGACGCCGTCGGCCGCGGTCGGGCCGGCGTTGGAGACGGTCAGCGTCAGCGTCACGATGTCGCCCGTAACGGCCGGAGAGGGTGAGGCGGCGACCTGAAGCGAGAGATCGGCCTCCGGAAAGGCGAAATACGCCAGCGGCATGTCGTGGTCCGAGATCCGCTCCGGGCGGTTTTGATCGTTGCGGTACGACTCCGGGAAGTCCGCGTCGTTGCGCGCATAGACGAACCGGCGCTCGAGATCCAGGAGGTTCCGGGTGATCAGGACGTGGTCGAGCACCTGTCCGTTGCCGTCGAAGGAGAACGAGTATTGATCCGGGGCCGGCAGGGTATCGACGAGGTCCATCAGATCGGGAGCCAGGAGGTCGGAAGAGGAGAGCACCACCTGATCGGGAGGCGTCGGTTTCCCTTCGATCGTCCCGAGCACGTCGACGTATCCGTCGTTGAATTGGAAGGCGTTGAAATCGCCCACGAGGACGATGTGCTCGTCCGGGCTCGCCGTCTGCCGCGCCTGCACCAGATCCGCCAGGTACTCGGCCTGCGCGCGCCGTTTCGCCCGCACCCGGAACCCGTCGATCGGATCGTCGACGCCGGAAAGGGATCGAAGGTGATTGACGATGACGGTGATCGGGAACGCCGGGCCTGCCGCGCGCGAAACGATGGCGCGAAGCAGGAGAGGCGGACGGTCGTTCAGGAGAGGCGTCGATCCGTCGGGAGCCACGAACACCGTGTCCTTGCCGTATTGCGTGACTTCCACCACCGTCACGCGAGAGCTCTTCACGAGAAATCCCGAATCGATCCCGCCGATGTCGTTGCCTTCGGCGAGATAGGCGGCGTACGCGGGGTCCGGACCGCCCGCTGCGATCGCGTCGGCGTTGACTTTTGCCGCGAGGGCCTGGAGCGTCGGCAGGTTTTCCATTTCCTCGACGCCCAGGATGTCAGGGGACCGCAACACGTCGCGGATCGCGAGCGACGCCTTGTTCAGCCGCCGCGCGAACGCGTCGGGGGTCAGAGCCACGTCGCTCTTCGTCGGGTCGTTGACGGTGTCGAAGAACCGCTCGAGGTTGAAGGAGCCGACCGTGAATTCGCCGGCCGCCGGGACGGGGACCGGTATCGCGGAATGGAGTCCGGTCACCGCCGGCGGCGTGCCGGGGTCCGGCAGGATCGTGTAAGCGCGGAAGCCGTAGTCGAGCGGACCCGTCAGGTTCGTGACGACGGCGCCCGTCGTGACTTCGAGAGCGAAGGACCCCGGCTGCGCGTCGCTGTCGACGCGAAGCCGCTCCGGGTTCGCGTCGAACCGGGGTACGCAGCAGGGAGCTCCGGCCGGGAGCGGGTCCGGAACTTCGACTCCGGGCTCCCGCAGCGGCCGGGGAAGGCCGGCGAGGACACCGTAAAAGATGCCATTTGACGTCGAGGTTGCATTCGCCTCGTTCACGGTTCCCGACGTGGGCGCGATGACCGTGAGCGAGTCGACGTGCACGCGCATCCCCTCGTACCGCTCCAGCTGTTCGATGGAGCCCGCGGGCGACATGTCGCCGGCGGTCAGGGTGACGGGCGCCGGGAGCGGATTGCCGGTCGAGAACCGCGTCACGGACGGCGACACGATCTCGGTCGTCGGCGGGCTGTTCGGGTCGGCCGCCGGGATGAACTCGGAAACGAGGCCCCGAACGGCGACGGAGTCTCCGACCGTGACGGCGGGAGCGCCCGACGTGAAGACGAACACTCCTTCGGAAGTCGAAGGATCGGCGTCCTGCTGCCCATCGGGAACCTGGATGTAGAACCCGTTGCTCTTGAGCGCCGTCACGATCGACGGCGTCGTCTTGACCGTCTGTCCGGCGTAAGGGGAGACGGAGCCGGGCCCCTGGATGTCGTGGATCGGAAGCGTCAGCGTCGCGGGAATGACGGTGAGGGCGATCGAGCCCGACCCGGAGCGAAGCTGCGCGTCCGAAACCGCAAACGGAATCGTGCGCGGCCCCGGCGCCGCTCCGGCGGCGATGACGATCTGGTACGAGTAGACACCGTCCCCGGCCGTGACGTCGCCGTTCGTACCGTCGTCGAAGAACGGCTGCGTCGAGAAGCCTGCGACCGAGGTGAGGTTGGCCGTCACCGAAAGGCCGGTGCTCGTCGGGTTGGCGCCGGAAGTGACGCTGACCGTCAAGCGGACGGAGTCACCCGGCTCGGCGCTCGAGGGCGCGGCCGCGCCGATGCCGGCAGGATTCGTCGAGCCGGCGCAGAGGTTCAGCGGGGAGGCTGTGTTGCGCGGCGCTGGCGCGCCAGCCGCAAAATCCGCCGCGTTGTCGTCGGTGTCGGCGCAACCGCCGGAGGCGCGCAGCGCGGCGGTCGTGTTCGTCAGCGCGGGCGCGGCGGCGGCGCCCTCGAAGCAATTCGCGCCGTCGTACCCGACGAAATCGACCGCCGACGCCGACGGGCAAGCCCCGGAGAGGGCCGCCGTCCCGTTGACCAGCGCGATCTTTCCGCCCGTCGCGCTCATCGCGATCGACCCGACCGCATCGGGCGCCGGCAGGCTGGTCGTTCCTCCCGTGCCGGCCGCCTCCTGGACGAGGTAGTACTGGCCGGGCGCGATCGAGCCGGTAAGGATCGTCGCCTGCCACGTCGTTCCTGCGCTCGAGGCGTACTGCACGGACCAGCCGCTCAGGCTGACGGGCGAGGCGCCGCGGTTGAAAAGCTCGATGAAGTCGTTCTTGTAGACCGAGCCCGTGTTCCCGCCGCCGCCGTACACCTGGCTGATGACGACGTTGGGCGACGCGGCGGACGCCGGCGGAGGCGCCGAGACGGCCAGCAGGACGATCGCGGAAATGCCGAGCCACCGCCGGGTTCGATTGATCATGTTCTCCTCACTCCGGATCGAGAAATGAATGGGGTTCTGCGACGCGCTGCCGCTGCAATGAAAACGTTTTGTCGCACGAACGGGAAACGGGGTGAGTGTAAACCCTCCGAAAAGATCCTTCGCCGGTCGTGACCAGTCCACCGGCGCGGTCGTGCTCATCCACGAGGAGCTCCACACCTGGGGCTCGGAGAGGATCCACCCACCAGCCAGGAGATCTCGGGCTCGTCGAGACGAGCCGCCGATAACGTCGTCGGCGCTGGTGCGCCTCGTTTCCCGTTTCTCGATTCCGGGCTCCATTGACGTGATCCCCCGCGGTGTTTTCGGTACTCTTTCGCGGCATGCCCGACCAGATCGTCGTTCGGGACCTGCGCAAGCAGTTCCCGAAAGTTCTCGCGGTTGCCGGGGTGGACCTCGCCGTCGCCGCGGGTGAGGTCTTCGGCCTGCTCGGGCCGAACGGGGCGGGCAAGACGACGACCCTGGAGATGATCGAGGGGCTGACGACCCCGGACGCCGGGGAGATCACGATCTCCGGCCTCAACTGGCGGCAACACTCCCAGCAGATTCGCGCGCGGATCGGCGTCCAGCTCCAGGCGACGAGCCTGTACAACAAGATCACGCCGCGCGAGGCGCTCGACCTCTTCGGCGGGTACTACCCCAGGCGGCGTGCGACGGAGGAGCTTCTCGAGCTCGTGCAGCTGAAGGACAAGGCGGACGCGTACCACGTCACGCTCTCCGGCGGACAGGCGCAGCGCCTCGCCCTCGCGCTCGCCCTCGTGAACGACCCGGACGTCGTGTTTCTGGACGAGCCCACCGCCGGCCTCGATCCGCAGGGCCGTCGGTCTCTCTGGGAGGTCGTGCGCCGGATGAAGGCGGAAGGCCGCACGACCATGCTCACCACGCACTACATGGACGAGGCGGAGGCGCTCTGCGACCGCCTCGCGATCCTCGATCACGGAAAGATCCTGCGCTCCGGCACGCCCGCCGAGCTGATCGCCGGCCTCGGGATCCCGAGCGTCGTGGAGCTCACCTTCGAGGGCCGGGCGCCCGATCCCTCCGCCTTCGCGGCGCGGCTCGGAGCGGCGGTCGAAAAGCGCGGGGACATCTGGGAGATTCCGACGCCGGATCCGAGGTCCCTCCTGCCGCGCGTGTTCACGACGATCGAGAGCGAGCGTCTCGATTACAACCAGGTGCATGTTCGCCGCGCGACTCTCGAGGACGTTTTCCTCCAGCTGACCGGCCGGAGTCTCCGGGAATGACGGAACAGGCGCAGGCGAGTCTCCCGAATCCGCTCGAGCTTCTCTGGCGGCAGTTTCGAATCGAGTGGCGTCTCTACGCCCGCGACCGCGGCGCGATGTTCTGGACGTTCCTCTTCCCCCTCCTGATGCTCTTCGGGTTCGGAGTGATCTTTCGCTCGGGCGGCCCTCCCGCGCTCACGCTGGTCCGCGTCGAGCCGGCTCAGACGTCCGCCCGCGACGCCGCATTCGTGAAGGCGCTCGAGGAGTCCCATCTGAAGGTGCTGACTCTTCCGGCCAGGGAGGCCGAGGCGCGCTGGCAAAAGGGCGAGACGATGGCGCAGATCGAAAGCGTCGGCGGGGGGTATCGCCTGCGGCTCAACAGCTATCTCATCGCCCAGGGCCAGGTCGCGGCGCAGGCGGCGAGCCAGGCGTTCCTGATCGCGCAGGCGAGATTAAACGGCGCTCCCGAGCCCGAGCGCATCCCCGTCGTCATCGAAAGCCCGGGCCACGCGCGGTCCGCGAGCTACGCGGCGTTCCTCGTCCCGGGTCTGATCGGCCTGAACCTGCTCAGCATGGGCCTCTTCGCGGTCGGCATGGTCACGGTCGCCTATCGCGAAAAGGGCAAGTTCCGCCGCCTCGCCGTGACGCCGCTCCCGAAGTGGGTGTTCCTCCTCGCCCAGATCCTGCAGCGCGTCACGGTCGTCATCCTCCAGACCGCGCTTCTTCTGGTCGCGGCGTGGCTCGCCTTCGGGATCGTCAACCAGGGGTCTTATCCCCTGTTCGCGGCGCTCGTCGTCTTCGGGACGGCGACGTTCCTCGCCATGGGCTTCGCCCTGTCGAGCTTCGCGTCGACGGTCGAAACCTACGGCGCGATCTCGAACCTGGTGTTCTTCCCGATGATGCTGCTTTCGGGCGTCTACTTCCGGCTCGACAGCGCTCCGCAGTGGATGCAGACGGCCGTCTCGGTGCTTCCGCTTTCCCCCTACCTCCGGATGCTCCGCTCCGTGTTCAACGATGGCGCCACGCTGGCGGGTCACGCGCCGGGGCTCGTCATCCTGGGCGTCTGGGCCGCGCTTTCGTTCGTGCTCGCCGTCAAGCGATTCCGCTGGGTCTAGGAGTCTGCTGCTCGTAATGGCCTGCCGCGCGACGGCGATTCTTCTGCTGCGAGCGGAATGCTCGATCGCACTCTGCGCAGGGGACTTTGCCGTGCCCCGGAGCCCTCGCTGCCTGTGCGGCGTAGCCGGGCTACGCCTCCGGGCACCCGGGGATTCCGGGGGACCCTCCGGTCTCCCACTCATGAAAGTTCTGCGCTTCCGCTCTCGCATCGGCCTCGCCCCGCTCGCGACGGCCCTTTCTCGGACACACTCCTAGGCCGATGCTGGAGGTCTCGCCGACGATTCAGATTCCCGAGCGGGATCTCCACGAGCGATTCGTGCGCGCGTCGGGCCCCGGCGGACAGAACGTCAACAAGGTGGCCACAGCGGTGGAGCTTCGGTTCGATGTCGCCGCCTCGTCGCTCCCCGAGGACGTGAAGGCGCGCCTCTCCGCACTCGCCGGTAGGCGGATGAGCGCCGACGGCGTCCTGACGATCGACAGCCGCGAGCACCGGACCCAGGCCCAGAATCGGGCGGAAGCGCGGGAGCGTCTCGCCGGCCTCCTCCGCCACGCGGCCGTCCGCCCGAAGTCGCGCCGGAAGACCCGCCCGACGAAGGCGTCGCGCGAGCGCCGGCTCGACGCCAAGGTGCAGAGGTCGGGCGTCAAGGCAGGCCGCGGCCGGATCCGGACGGATGAATAACCGTCGCCGGTGCCGCCGGCCCGCAAGCGAGCGGGTTTCTCCCACTCTCAACTCTGGGCTCTCAACTCTAGACTCCCCGGATAAGCTGCCGCGATGAAAATCCAACCTCCGGGAGCGTCGGGCGAGAACGGCGCGAGCCGCGAGCGGCTTCCGCCGGGGCAGGTCCTGACTCAGAAATGGCCGGTCCTGACCTATGGAGAGGCGCCGCCGATCGACCTCGCGAGCTGGTCGTTCCGGTGTTTCGGCCTCGTCGGAGAAGAGATGTCCTGGAGCTGGAGCGAGTTCCTGGCGTTGCCGCGAATCGAAGTCACGTCGGACATCCACTGCGTCACGCACTGGAGCCGGTACGACAACCGCTGGGAAGGCGTCGCCGTCGCGGAGATCCTTCGCCGCGTCAGACCGCGACCCGATGCCATCGCCGTGATGGCGCACACGTCGGAGGGATACACGACGAACATCTCCCTCGCCGACCTCGCGGACGAGGACGCGCTGCTCGCGATCCGGCACGGCGGAGAGGATCTCGCGCGCGAGCACGGCGGACCCTGCCGCCTCGTCGTGCCGAAGCTCTATCTCTGGAAGAGCGCGAAGTGGGTGCGGGCGTTCGAGTTCCTGGCGGTGAACCCGCCCGGATTCTGGGAGGTCAACGGGTACCATCTCCGCGCCGATCCCTGGAAAGAGGAGCGCTACTCCGACCGGGAGACGGACGCGATGCAGCGGATGCGATCGGAAGCGGCGCGCCTTCGGAGACGTTGAGCGTTCAGGGTTGAACGTTGAGCGTTGAGCGTGGGACGGCGTCTCCCGCCGGTCCCTCCACCGCCCCAGTTCGACAAGCGAGGAGATGCCTTCCGAGCCGGCGTGTCGCGCTCTGCGTTCGGTCGGATGCTGAATCGCCAGCGGAGGTGTTTTGCGCCGCCCGGAGGCGCGGCCCGCCCCT
The DNA here is from genome assembly GCA_020199905.1 of Acidobacteriota bacterium. Classification (GTDB taxonomy): domain Bacteria; phylum Acidobacteriota; class Thermoanaerobaculia; order UBA5066; family Gp7-AA6; genus JALYUA01. Next base: position 47,890 of record JAIVJS010000082.1, on the reverse strand, counting down.
GGACCCCCATCGACGCGCGCTGGTTCCTCCGAGCGGCGCTGGCCGCCGCCTCCCTGCTCGTTTTTCCCGGCAGAACGGCGGCGGTGTCGGGAGGTGGCCCGTCAGGATCTGGCGCCATCACCGCATCACTCGAAACGGGCGCGATTCGGCGATGGGATCGAGGAATCGGTCCGGACGCTTCCGGGACGCGCTAGGATCCCGGCGAGGGGGACCCGATCATGAAGAAAGCGACCCGCAGGCCAGCTCGCAAGGCCGCTCGTCCGAAGCGCAGGCCCATCATGCGGCATTCGCGCGAGGGCGTGAAAACCCGCAAGACGAAGACCGCGGCTCGGGGCAGGAAAAAGGCCACCAGTGCGTCCCGTCCGAAGACGCGCCCGGCGAAGGCAAAGGGAAAGACAACGCCCCGCTCTCGAAGCGCCGGATCCTCCGCGGCGCGAACAAAGAAGTCTTCGGCGGCGACGAAGAAGCCCGCCATGGCGAAGAAGACCGGGACGTCCCCCGTCGCCGCGGCAGCAGGGCGCCGACGCTCGCGGGGCGAATCCGACCGAAGCGTCGGTGAGCCGCGGGACGAGCGCGGGATGGGAGCGGAATCCGCCGGACAGTCCGGGGACACCGAGGGGCTTTCGCGGACCGAGGACGCGGATTCGGAAAGCGTCGAGGAGCTCGTCGAAGAGGGCCAGGCCTGGGAAGCGGGGATCGTCGGCGGCGTCGAGAAGGGGCGCACCGCCGGGCGAAAGGGAATCCGAACGCGGCAGGTGCCGGTGGATGACGTCCCGCAGGAGTATCTCGACGAGGATTGACGGTTGAGCGTCGAGCGTTCAGCGTTGTGCGTATCGGACCTCGAACGTCACCCTGGCAGGGGAATTCGAGGACTACTCCGGAGGTGCCGGGTGTCTCTCTTCTCCATCGGCCTGAGCGCTGCGTGCGTCCTCCTCGCGGGAGCGGTCGCGGGCGGCGCCGCGGGTTCCCCTTCGCCGGGCGCGGGCTACGAGGGTCTGCTCTCCTTTTTCCGGGAGTGGCGCGAGTTCCAGAAACCTAAGGTGGTCGGCGGCGTCCCCGATTACGGCCCGCGCGCTATGGCGGCGCAGCAGGCCGAGCTCGCCGCGTGGCGGAGCCGTTTGGCGGCGATCGATCCGAGCGGCTGGCCCCTTCCGCAACAGGTCGACTACCACGTCGTCCGCGCCGAGTTGAACGGCCTCGATTTCGACCATCGGGTCCTGAAGCCCTGGGCGAACAATCCCGCTTTCTACGTCACGGTCTTCACCGAGGAGAGCGACCAGCCCGCGAGAGAGGGGCCCTCGGCGTTGGGCGCCGTGGAGGTCTGGACGTACCGGTTCCCGCTGAGCGCGGCCTCCGCGGCGGCGATGGACTCCGGAATCCGGACGATCCCGAAGCTCCTCGCCCAGGCGAAGACGAACCTGACCGGCAACGGGAAGGACCTCTGGATTTATGGAGCGAAGAGCCTCCGGCGGCAGAGTGCGGACCTGGCGGCGCTTGCCCGTCAGATCACCGCCGCGCCGGCAGCCGCCGAACCCGTGAAAGCGCTCCAGGGGGACGTCGAGCGCGCGCGGCAGGCGACCGAGGATCTGGCGGCGTGGCTGGAAGCCCGCGCGCCGTCAAAGACGGGCTCCTCCGGAATCGGGGTCGACAACTACGACTGGTACCTGAAGAACGTGCAGCTGGTTCCGGGCACCTGGAGCGACGAGGTGGCGATCATGGAGCGCGAGCTCGCGCGCTCGCATGCTCTGCTCGCCCTGGAGGAGCAGCGCAACGCGAAACTGCCGCCGCAGACGCCGATTGCAAACGCCGAAGAACACAGTCGGCGTTTCTCGGCGGGCGTGGCGGAGTACATCGCTTTCCTCCGCGACCACGACATCCTCGCGGTCGAGGACTGGATGGATCCCGCGCTGCGCGCCCGCACGGGCAGCTTCAGCCCGGGCGCGCGCGAGTTCTTCACGGAGGTCGACTACCGCGATCCCGAAGTCATGCGCACGCACGGGTACCACTGGTTCGACAAGGGGCGCATGGCGCGCCGTCCCCACGCGAGCCCCGTTCGAGCGCAGGCGCTGCTCTACAACATTTTCAACACCCGCACCGAGGGTCACGCGACCGGGTGGGAAGAATGGATGATGCAGGCGGGGATGTTCGACACGAGGCCTCGCTCGCGCGAGCTCGTCTACATCCTGCTGGCGGAACGCGCGGCGCGCGCCCTGGGCGACCTCCGCATGCACAGCAACGAGTGGACCCTGGAGGAGGCTTCGGCGTTCGCCTCCGCCCACACGCCCCGCGGATGGCTTCGGATGGACGGAGACCTGGTCCGGGGGGAGCAGCACCTCTATCTGCAGCAGCCCGGATACGGAACGAGCTACGTCGTCGGCAAGATCGAGATCGAGAAGCTCCTTTCGGAGCGACGGCAGCAGCTCAAAGACCGTTTCGCGATGAAGGCGTTCATGGAGGAGTTCGATGCGGCAGGCCTCGTTCCGGCCGCCCTGATCCGATGGGAGCTGACGGGGCGGAGGTCGGCAGAGCTCGACCGGATGCTGAAATAGCCGGGAACGCAGCGGAGCAGGACGTGCCCTTGGAGAGCGACTTCGAACTTCTGATCATCGGGGCCGGGCCGGCCGGGATCGCGCTCGCCGCCGAGGGGCGCGCCGCGGGAGTCAGGCCCGGCGGCATTCTCGTCCTCGAGCGGGCGGCCGAGCACTCCTGGATCATCCGCAAGTACTACCCGCCGTCCAAGCCGGTGCTCGCCAACTACAAGGGGATCGAGGCCAAGTGCGAAGGGGTGCTCTGCATTCCGGACCTGACGCGCGAGGAAACTCTGACTTACCTCGACGCCGCGATCCGGGACTCGGGCGCGCGGGTCCGCTACCAGGAGGAGGTCTTCCGGATCGGTACCGAGCCGGACGGCCGCCTGCGGGTGGAATCCACGGGGGGCGTGTTTCGCGCCCGTGTCGTCGTGATCGCGATCGGGATTCTGGGCCGGCCCGCCCGGCCCTCCTATCCCATCCCTCGGGAGGTCAAGGAGCAGGTCCTGTTCGACGTCACGGGCGAGGAGCTTTCCGATCGGGACCTTCTCGTGGTCGGCGGGGGAGACACGGCGGCCGAGTACTGCCAGTTTCTGGTCCAGAGCGGGAATCGCGTCACCCTCTCCTACCGTGGGCCGGCGCTCTCCCGCCCCAACCCGATCAATCGCGACAGCGTGCTCGCGCTCGAGCGGCAGCGACGGCTCGAAGTGCGGCTCTCGTCGAACGTGGCCTTTCTCGAGGCGGCCGACGGAAGGGTTCTCGTACGATTCGGCGAGGCAGGCTGGCCTCCGCTCGAGGTCGACCGCGTGATCTATGCGCTCGGCGGTACGACGCCGGAGAATTTCCTGAAATCAGCCGGCATCGAATTCGACGGCCCCCAGCCGAGGCTCTCGAAGAGTTTCGGCACCAGCGTTCCCGGGCTCTTTCTCGCCGGCGACCTCACGGCGGGCCGGACCGGCGGATCGATCATCCTCGCCTTCAATACCGCGGCTGCGGCGATGCGCCGGATCTGCGAAGACCACGGCATCTGTGACATCGGTGGAGAAGGAGGCGGTCGGTCAGGCGGCGAGACGCCCGCGGATTGAACCGGTCGCTCACCGTTAGCGGGCGCCCTCTCCGTGCGACGGTTCGCCGGCGACGCCCTGTCGCCGGAGCTCGACCGCCCCGGGCGGGGCGTCGACGAAGGGCGGATCCCCGACTCCCGAACGATCTCGCCGGGAACCGCGATCTTTCCCTGGGTGATCCCTGTTCCCCGTCCCGCGTCCTCCGCGGTAGGGATGACGTAGCGGAGCCATTCGCCTGCCCGGGCGTTCGCGGCGACCGCGAGGGCGCAAACCATGCCAGGATTCGCGCGACTTTCACCGGTCCTCCTCATCTGGGGATCGGAGTATGGATACGGCGGAAGCGGTCCCGGGTTCTGTCACGGGCGCCGGCAGCCCGTTTCCGCGACCCGCCCGGACTTTCATTCCTGCAGACTGCGCAGCCTCTCCAGATTTCGGCGTTCTGCGGATCGACGTCCAGAGCCCTGCGGCAGAAGATCGCGGCAAGCACTTTTTTCCCGGAGTCCCGGCAGGCGTCCGCGAGCCCCTCGCAGCGAGCGGGTAGATCCGCTCCTTCCCGTCCAGTCGGAGTGGAGCCTACTCCGCATGCCACCGTATGATTCAGACCGAACGCATCGTCAGACGAGCGAAGGCCATGGCAGGCGTCCAATCCATGCAAGAAACCGTTTCCGCCGTCGTGATGAGCGGTGCGGGCCGCCCGCTCGAGCTACGACGGTTCCCGGTTCCGAAGGCGCGGGCGGGCGGCGCGGTCCTCGAGATGATCGCGAGCGAGGTCTGCGGCACGGACGTCCATCTCCATCACGGGAGACTCTCGGGCGTGCCGTTTCCGATCATCCCGGGCCACGTCAACTGCGGCCGGGTCCTCGAGACCGGCGGTGCTCTCTTCGACGTCGAGGGGCGTCCGATCGAAACGGGCGCCGTCGTGACGTTCTACGACGTGTTCGGAACCTGCGGGGCGTGCTGGTACTGCCTCGTCGCCAGGGCCGGGACCCGCTGCCCGCACCGGAAGGTCTATGGCATCACGACGTCCGCCGCCGACGGTCTCCTCGGGGGATGGGCGGAGCGGATCGAGATCCTTCCCGGCGTGCGCCTCGTTACCCTTCCCGAAGACGTCGCGCCCGAAGACTTCATGGGAGGCGGCTGCGGGCTGCCGACGGGCTTTCATGCGGTCGAGCGCGCGGGGATCACGCTCGGTGACACCGTGGTCGTGCATCCGAAGGCGGTCCCCGAAGGGCTCGAGATGCTTCGCGACGCAGGCCGCTACGTGGTGGTCGGCCAGTACACGGACGGCGGCGATACGCCCGTGAATCCGCACCGCCACATCAACCGCCGCCACGCGACGATCCTGGGATGCTGGGGCTACGAGTTCACGCACCTCCACCGCGCGCTCGCGATGATGGCCCGCCACAAGGGCCGCTTCGCGTGGAGAGACCTCATCACCCGGGAATACGCGCTGTCGGATGCGGGCAGCGCCCTCGCGGACATGGAGAAGCTCTCGGTCGTGAAGGCGATTATGCGTGCACGAATCTAGGGAGCGACGACGAACTCGCCCTTCATCTTCGAGTGCCCGAGTCCGCAGAACTTGGCGCATTTGAAGGCGAAGGTTCCCGCCTTGTCCGGCGTGAAGTTGACCTTGCCGGGGCTGTCTTTGGAGAACTCGATCTTTTCGAGCTTCAGGTCCTTGCAGGCGAACCCGTGCTTGGTGTCCTCGCTCTCGAAGGTGATCTCGACGGGCTCTCCGACCTGGAGCTCGATCCGGCTCGGCTGAAACTCGAATTTCTTCGCGGTCACGGTGATCTTGCGCGGCTCGGACGTCTGTGCACCCGCGGCGAGAGCGGCCAGCAGAGCGGCGGCGATACCCGAAGCGGCGATCCGCGAGATGCGCATGGCTCTGTCTCCTTTGACCCGCCAGAGTCTAGTTGATTCCGTGTCCAACGCCGGCTCCTCCTCCGGCGGGCGGTTGCTTTCCAGACTTCCGTCTCCGGCACGGCAACGTGGGCGCCGGTCTTCGGCCCTTCTCCCACGCCGCTCGTGAGCATCTCGTTTTCGCCGGCCAACCGGGACGGGCCTATGGGCTCGACGAGAAAGGCGGCACCTTCGTTCTCGCCGACGTGGACGATCCCGGCGCGAGGTTTCAGCCCGCTGGACGCTTCGTTGCGGATGAGCCGGATTTTGCAAGACAGATCGTCGCCGATCCGAGAACACCGGGAAGGTTGCTCGCCCTTTCGCGCCGCCCGATACGGCTCTCGACCGACGGCAATGCGGCCCTATGGAACGGCATCAGTCGCGCTTCCGACGGCCCAACTGAATGCCCTCTGCCTGCATCCCACAGAATCGAGGACCGTCTATCTCGCGACGGCATCAAAATGTCCTCTCCCAGGAATGGCTGAGCGCGCTGGAGCTCCATCGGTCCGGGGCTGCCTGACGCGCCCGTCATGAACGTCTTCACGAGCCCCACGCACCTGTATGCGGTGACGTTCGACGCGGCCTATGGAGAACGAAACTGCCGGGATGACGGCTGCGCGAACCCGTCGCCCGATCGGCCTGCCGTCGACAGAAGATCGCTCCAGACCCTCTCCCCGAGCCGGGGAGAGGGTCGTCGTGGGGACGATTCGCTATCGAGGCGCGCGAATCAGAAGTCCAGGCGCGTCGTGATGCCGAAGGTCCGGGGCTGGTTGGTGAGGAAACCGATGCGCGCCCGGGTGCCGCGCTCCTGGTCGAGCGCGAGCAGGGCGTGCTCGTCCGTCAGGTTGTTGCCGAAGAGCGCAATGTCCCAGTTGCCGTGCCGCACGCCGAGCCGCAGGTTGATGAGGTCGTAGGCCGGCAGCTCCGCGTTGTAGCGGAATGTGCTCTGCGTCAACGGGCCTCCGATCGTGCTGGCCCCGAACGAGTTCAAATTGAGCGTGCCGAGCAGGTCGTCTCCGACCTGCGTGAATCGCGAGCCGATGTGGTTATAGGTGGCGGACAGATAGCCGTTCATCCCCGGCGTGATCGGTTGCTGGTACGTTGCCGCGAGCGCCGCCTGGACCTTGGGCACGCTCGGCAGGCGCTTTCCGCTCTGGATGCCGGAGACAACGGTGACGACTCCGTTGGCGTCCGTGGACGTCAGAGTGGACCGCAGGGTCGCGTCGTTGTAACTGCCGGAAACGGAGAAGTCGAAGTGGTCGTTGACCGCCGCCGCGAATTCCACTTCGCCTCCGACGCTGCGAGCCCTCGGCACGTTGAAAATGACACGCGAGGAGCACGAGCCGGCGGTCACGGTCGCCTGCAGGTCGTTGATGTCGACGTAGAACGCCGAGAGGTTGAACGAACCGCGGCCGCCGAAGAGCCGAGACTTCGAGCCGATCTCGTAGTTCCAGGCCTTCTCGTCCTTCCAGTTTTCCCGTCCGCCGAAAGTCACCTTGTCCTGGGCGGTGCAGAGATTGACGTTCAACGGGTCGTTCACGCCGCCCAGCCGGAAGCCCTTCGACACCTGGGCGTTCAGGTTCGTTGAGTCGGTCACCTTGTACGAAGCGATGAAGCGCGGCGCGATGCCGTCGGCTTTCGTCGAGCCTGGCTGCGATTGGGGCTTGCCGTTCGCGCCCGCGCCGAAGATGCCGTCGAAGATCTGTTCCTTGTCCTCGGAGAAATGGTAGTAGCGCAGCCCCGCCGTCAGGTTGAATTTGTCCGTCACGGCCAGGGTGCCCTCGCCGAAGAGGGCGAACTGATCGAGCTTGTAGTGGAGGTTCGAATAGAACAGAACGTCCCTGGGAGCGACGGTCCGCGTATTGACGAAATCACCGGACGGAACCAACGCCTCGTAGCCGGAGACGAGAAGTTGCTGGCTGTACGCGCGTTTCGAGTTGCCGTAGAAGCCGCCGACGACCCAGTTGAAGCGGCTGTCGGCCTTTCCGCCGGACAGCCGAAGCTCCTGGGTCCAAGCGTTCGCCTTCGTCGCGTCGTCGAGCGGCGAGTTCAGGTTGTAGACGCTCGGGGGAAGACCGAAGCTCCCGCCGGTGATGCTCGAGGTGAGCGCGCCAGCGTCGCGCACGACGTCGATGTCGCGGTGCGTATAGGAGGTGACGGAGGTCAGCGCGACGTCGCCAAAGTTGTACCTGGCGTTCACGTCGCCGAGAAAGAACTTGTCGTTGAAGGGCTCGTCGATCTGAGTGAAAATCTGGCGCTCTCCGAGCCTGACGGGCGGGCGCGTGGTCGTGAAGGGATTCGCCAGGATGTTGAACGCATCTCTGCGGTTCCAGCCGTCCATCTTGACCTTCTGGTAGACGAGCCGCGGAATGATCGTCAGTCGGTCGTCCGGAGCGATCTCGACGGCCGCCCGCACGCCGGTGCGGTCGCCCGTGTTGACGTCCTTCTTGACGCTCAGGTTCGGCTGCACCGCGTCCGTGTATCCGGCAAACCGGTCGTAATACCCGACGATGCGGAGAGCCGCGGTGCTCCCCAGAGGCGCGTTGATCCCGAACTTCGCGTTGCCGCCCTGGTTGCCTCCGGAAATCGTGCTGCCGGCGAGCTCTCCGAAGAAGCGCGTGGCTCCGAGCTCGGGCTGGTTGGTGATGTACCGGACCGTGCCCGACTCCGAGCCGGACCCGAACAGCGTCCCCTGAGGCCCGCGCAACACTTCGACGCGGTTCATGTCGAACAGGTCGATGTCCGGGGTGAAGAGGGAAAGCGAGATGACCGACTCGTCCAGATACGCCCCGACGAGATGACCGACTCGTCCAGATACGCCCCGACCCCTTCCTTGACGCCTGGCTGGTCGCGCGCGATCTGACCCGAGGAGACCCCTCGCATCGAGACCTGATTCTGGCCGGGCCCGAGGTTCTGCACGGAGAAGCCCGCCACGTTGGCGGCGACGCCTTCGAGGCTGTCGACACCGCGTTCGCGCAGGACCTCTTCTGTCGGCGCGGCGACCGAGACCGGCGTGTTCAGGATGGTCTCCTCGCGCTTCATGGCCGTGACCGTGACTTCCTCCGCGATCTTGACCTCCAGCGAGAGATCGATCGAGAGGATCGCGCCCGCGTCGAGCCGGCGGTCCTTCGAGACCGCCCGGCGGAACCCCTGCACGTCGGCCGACACCGTATAGACGCCCGCCGGGAGATCGGCCGCTTCGTACGCTCCGTTTCCCCCGGACCGGACGACCTTCACGGCGCCCGTCTCCTGGTTCGTGATCGTGACCGTGGCGCCCCCGACCGTGGCCCCGTTGGCGACGCGCACGATGCCGGTGATCCGCCCCGTCGGGGACTGGGCGAAGGAGGGAGCCGGCAGAAAGAGCATGAACGCGACGCAGACGATGGGGATCGCAATCCGCCGGTAGGACATGACAGTCTCCTCAGCCATTCGAGGCGCTTCAAAAAGGCCCCGCGGGATGGGCCTCGACGATGCGCGCTTCATACGCCGCGTGCGCGTTCTTGTCAATGTTGCGCGGCTACCTTTCTCGTACGGGCGGAACGACTTCGCATCCCGCCCGCGGTCGAACGCCTCCGGGAAGCAGGATTCTGGGGCGCCGGCCCGGCTGAAGCAGAGGAGGTCTAGACTGACCCCACGTATCGGATTTCCTCACGCGGAGGCGCGACGAATGTTCGAACATCACTCGATGGGGCTTCTCCCCTGGTCGGCGTTCCGGGCGCGCCTCGCGGCCGCCGCCGCCCTCGGCCTCGGCCTGATCCTCGCGTCGCTCGCCGGCGGCATGCTCGGCTACCGATACATCGCGGGACAGACCTGGCCCGACTCGTTCTTGAACGCCGCGATGATCCTTTCGGGCATGGGGCCCGTCGGTGAATTGAAAAGCACGGGCGCGAAGATCTTCGCCGGCCTCTATGCCCTCTACAGCGGGCTCACCCTCATCTCGGTCGTCGGCCTGGTTCTCGCGCCCGTCATCCATCGCTTTCTGCACAAGTTTCATTTGGAGCCCGAGAAAGCCGCGAAAGGGGAGTAGGCCCCGGAACGAGGCGCGCTCTGCGGGGACGAGCCCTCCCCCCCAGCCCACGGGGGAGAGGGTCGTCGAGCCGGGTTCCTCTCTACTTCTTCGCGGGGGCCTTCGCCGCGTCCACGAGCTTGAGGTCGAACTTGCCCGTGCTTTCGACGAAGATCTCGCACTCCGACGCCTTGTCGCAGACCGTCGTGTGCCGGTAGGTGCGGCCGGGCTGCTTGAGGTAGGAGCCGGGTCCCATCCGCGTCTCGGGCTTTCCCTCCGGTCCATGGATCAGAGTGCCTGACACGACGATGAGCTTCATGTCGCTCGTGTGCGTGTGCATCGGAGCGGTGAATCCCGCCGGAAACTTGATCAACGCGCCGAAGGCGCCCTTCGTGTGGTCGCCCCAGAGATCCGCGATCTGGACGCCCGGAGAGTCGGCGCTCAGCTCGGTCCACTTCTGGTCGGTGTCCGGGACGACGACGGCCCCCCCGGAGCCGCCCTTTGAAACGCTCTTCGGCTTCTCCCCTCCCGAGGCCTGCGCCAGGACGGCCCCCGCCAGAACGAACGACCCGGCAAATACAAGGACGTGCTTTCCCGTCATCGTCATCCTCCTTTTGTCTCGGAGCTTTGAGCGGTAATTATTATCCCAACAGGCAACGGGCGAGGGCCCGCATGCTTCACCACATTCAGACCGCCTGACTCTACGCATACTCGCCCAACGGCGGCGCTCAGGCCGACACTCTCTACACGATGGTTCCTCGGACGCGTCCGCGGGGCAACGGACAGTCGGTCCTCGCCCAGGTCTCGCTCTCGTACCTGACGCCTATCACGACATTCGGAGGGGGAGCGCTGGTGCACAGCGACACGCCCCCCTTCGGCCCGGACGCGGAGTGTCACCGGCGCAGGCGCGATTGAAATAGCGCGCCGCAGGACCCCATCCTCCGCCCCTCCTGCCGTTCCGCCCGCGGCGCCGCTGCGAGAGAAGGCAGATGGCAGATGGCACCGGAATCGAATCCCCGACGCGCCCGGGAGCGAGGGGACGCGCGCTCAGGCTCGATTCGCATGCGAGAGAAACATCCAGAGCAACGCCGCGGACGCGGCCGCCGCGAGCAACGATCCGACGAAATAACTCCGGATCCGCTGGCCGAGCTGCCGCAGGACGGCGTCTCCATCGCCCTTCATGATCCGGGTCTCCTTCGCCCAGTTGTGGTGGGAACGATCCCGCCCCGAGGCTCCGAAAACAGCCCGACGGCGTAGACCTTTTCTCCGCGCCGGATCAGATCCTCGCGAAACAGACATTCCTGCAGGGCGACCTCCTGCGATTCCATCAGTCCTCGTTTCTCACTCACATAGGAACCGTCGGCGTCGGTCCATTGCTTTTCGAGAGTCCGCTGAGAGGCGTCGGTCTCGAATCGCCCTGGTCCCTGGGGGTCCATGGCCTCGGTGGGCTGCGTGAATCAGGCTTCGAGAAACCGGCGCGCGGGGGAGAGGGGGAATCCGTTGCCGCCCGATTGCCGGAATGGCGCCGGACCGATCCTCGTTGGCGGCCGTAGGAGCTTGAAATGATCCTGAGCGGCGGCCCCCGGTGACGGAAAACACCCTGCCGGCGGAGGAGATTCGTCCGGCGGTCCCGCCCGCGCCCGGCGCACCCACCCCCAAGCTCGGCCGCCGCTTCGACCGCTCCATCGTCGAGGGCCCGATCGGCTCCGCGGTCTGGCGTCTCGCGTGGCCGACGATGCTGCAGAACGTCATCGCGGGCCTTCAAGGCATCGTCGATCACGCGATGGTCGGCCATTACGTCGGATACACCGGCAACGCGGCGATCGGGGTGAGCTGGCAGATCGTCATCGTCGTGATCGTCTTCATCAACTCCCTGTTCACGGGGATGGCCGTGCTGGTCGCGCGGTTCGCGGGAGCCGACGAGCCCGAGAAGGTGAACCGGGTCGTGTACCAGGCGTTCCTGACCGCGATCGGCCTTTCCGCCGTGATGGGCGCGGTCGGTTACTTCGCGGCGCCCGCGCTGCTCGGCGTCATACACGCCGCGCCGGAAGTGCAGCGCGAGGCGCTTCCGTTCCTGCGCGCGATGTTTCTCGGGATCGTGGGGATGATGCTCTTCTACATGCTGAGCGGCGCGTTCCGGGCCGCCGGGGACACGAAGACCCCGCTGCGGCTCGGGGTTGCGATGACCGTGCTGACCGTCCTGTTCAACATCCTCCTGATCCCTCGCCTCGGAACCGTCGGGGCCGCGTACGGCACCATCGCAAGCAGCACGCTCGTGGCCGCCTGGGGTATATGGAGGCTGTTTACCCCGCGCTCGGTGATCCATTTTCCGCGCGACATGACGCTCAGGCCCGACTTCACGATCATCCGTTCGCTCTTCCGTTTCGGGCTGCCGAGCGGCGTTCAGGGCATTGCGATGAACGTCGCGGGCGTCCTTCTTCTGCGCTTCATCGGATCGCTCGCGCACAGCGCCGCGGCCCAGGCGGCCTTCGCCGTCGGATACACCGAGCTCTTCTCCCTGATCACGTGGACGTCGGTCGGCCTGATGGGAGCGTCCGCGACGATTGCGGGCCAGAACCTCGGGGCCGGCAAGCCCGACCGCGCGATCCGCGGCGTGGCCGTCGCCTCTCGCATCGGGCTCGGCGTGGCGGTGGTGATCGGCGGCCTTTTTCTGGCGGTCCCGAGCCTGCTTCTCGGGATCTTCGGAATGACCGAGCCGCTCGTCACCTCGATCGGAACGCAGCTCTTGAGATATCTGAGCGTCTCCGGCCTCTTCATCACCGTCGCCTTGAGCTACACGGGCGGGCTGCAGGGCAGCGGCGACACGAAGAGCCCCCTTTACATCTCGATCGTTTCGCAGATCGTGGTTCCGATCGGCCTCTGCTCGGTGCTTCAGTCGATGCGCCCGCTTCAGCCGGCCGACATCTGGCTGGCGATCGTGCTCGGCCACATGACGCGCGCAATCCTGAGCTTCGTGCGTTTCCGCCAGGGCAAGTGGCGCCACATCGCGGTCGACATCGGGCGCCCTTCGAGCTGAGAGACGAGGCGAGTGCGGCCCCTCTCCCCTCTCCCCGCGCGCCGGAGAGAAGGGGCGGGGACACGGTCGGCAATCCGCGCTCCTGTCCGTGGCTGCCGCCGAGCGATATATCCTGACGCGGAAGTAGGAACAGGCGCGCCGATCTCCCGAGCCTCCTCTCGACTCTCGCCCGGGGCAACGAGGTCACCCGGCCCTCTCCCCGGGGGGCGGGGACAGGAAGAGAAAGGGAGCGGAGAGAGCGCCCCTTCGGCCCTACACGGCCTTTTTCCCCGCGCCCGCCTTTGCCTTCGTCCGAACGAACGCGTAGTTCTGGTTCGGCAGGGAGTTGAACTCCGCCGCCTGCCTGCAGAAGTCCGCCCCCTTCGCCTGGTCGCCCTTGCCCTGCCAGGCCTGGCAGAGGCGATAGAGATCCTGGGGATTCTGCTGGTTGGCCTGCTCCAGCTCGGCGATCGCCTTGTCGTAGTCCTTCTCGGCGAGCGCGACGATGCCGTCGAGCTCGTGGACGTTCTTCACCTGGAACGGATTCTTCGAGCTCGCGGAGCCCTTGCGAAACTCCTCCGCCTCTTTCTTCGCCCCGGCGACATCCTTCTTCGCGAGCGCGACGCGCGCGAGGTTGTAGTGGTGCGCGAGCTTCGCGTTCTCCTTGACCTCGGCGGACAGGGTCGATCCCTCGACGAGCTTGACGCCTTCGTCAAACTCCGTCTTCGCCGCGTCCGCCTTCCCCATGGCGAGGAGGATGTTTCCCTTCAATCCGCGGTCGAACGCCATCGCCGGCACATCGTTCGTCGTCTTGCCGAGGGCGTACTGGGCATCGACGTCCGCGGCCGCCTTCGCGAGATTTCCGCCGTCCAGATAAACGATGGTCCGCGCGAACATCGCCGTCCGCTTCTCTCCGTCGTTCCTCGCCTTCTTCGACAGCTCCGCGAGCTCCGCCACCGCCTGGTCCGGCTTGCCCGAGTACAGGAGATCCATGGCGATTCCCTGGTGCGCGTTGACGAAATTGGGCTCGATGGCGAGCGCCTTGCGGTACTGCGCGATCGACTCGTCGTAGCGGCCCATCTTGAGCAGGAGCTCGGCGTAAGAGTCGTAGGGGTTCGGGTCCTTCGGAATGAGCTCGATGTATTTCTGGAACGCCTTCTCCGCGTTCGCGTAGTCGCCGCTCTGCCGGTAGGCGTATCCCAGGATGTTGAAGGCGGTCGAATAGGCGGGCGCGAGCTCGGTCGCCTTCCTGTAGTGCTCGATCGCTTTCGGGTAGTCCTGCTGGCCGAAGTAGAAGCCGCCGAGGTTGAAGTGCGCCCGCTCGTCGTTTGGATAGGCCGCGACGAGTCCCTCGAGGTGCTCCTTCTGTTTGACGGCATCATTGTTGGCGCCCGACTGCGCCGCCAGGATGAGCAGCCGCTCGCCGTTGGACGCCTTGTCCGCGAGGGCGACGGCCTTGTTGAGGTGCTCGAAGAATTCCTTGCCGGTGGGGGCCGAAGCCGCAATGCTGAGCTCGGCCCAGGCGAAGTGGGGATCGAGCGAAGCGGCCTTCTGGTAGTGCTGATAGGCGTCGGTGACCTGGAGCTTCTCGGCGAGGTCCCGCCCCTGCAGGAACTCGGCCTTCGCGTCGGCGGATGCGGTCGTGATCGGGATCTTTCCGTCGCCCGCCGGGACCGGGGTGCCGACCTCGGCCACCGGGACCGCGGCCGTGTCCTTCTTCGCGCAGCCGGCGGCGGGCAGGCCGGCCACCAGGGTGAATGCCATCGAAAGAATGAGAGGTGAGTTCCTGCGCATCGTGTCCTCCATCGTGCTGTGGGAGGCGGAAGAGCCCGCCGGATGGAGGTGAGTACGAAGATCCGGGCGCGAGGTTGCGAACCTCCGGGCGTTCCCGGGGGCCGCCGTTCCCGGGGCGGACGAGTGGCCTCCCCGAGAGGATGAGGGCCCGGGATACGGCGGAAAAACGCGATCGCCGCCGTTTCGAGAAACTGGTCGGAGACCTCGCCGGCGCCTGTTCGAGGCGCATAAACATTCAGCGTCGGCTCGTCTGCGAAGTGCTCGATGAGGACCACACGGTCAAGGTCATCCGCATGTGGACCCACGACGACGAAACGAGTCTCGCCGCGATTCTGAGACGACGCTCCCTTCGGCCCCGGACCGTTACCGGCCCGCCGCCGGCAGGTATTTCTTCTTCACCTTCGCCACGACGCCAACGTTCCGGTCCGCGACTTCCGAGATCTGGTACTCGACCACGGCCCCCAGCAGGATCGCCGTCTCCTTCCCGGTGAGCTTGTAGTCCTGCTGGATCCACTCAGCGAGGGCCGATCCCGCCTCGCGGAAGGCGTCGTCGAGCGAGCCCGACAGCCCCATCGCCATGAGGTGCTCCGCGTTCTCGACCCGAGGCCCGGCGATTCGCTTCTCGCGGAGGACGTCGACGGAGAATTCGACGTCGAGCGACGTCTCGAGCGCGTTGCCGTTCAGCTCTCCGTCGCCCTGGAGAGCGTGGCCGTCGCCGACGTACAGAAGGGCGCCGGGCTGCGCGACGCCGAGGTACACGGTAGCGCCTTCGCGGATCTCGCTGAAGTCCATGTTGCCGCCGATCCGCCCCGAGTCCCCGGTGCGGATCGCCGAGCCGCCGAAGCCCGGCGCGACCCCGACGCACCCGAGCATCGGCCGGACCGGGACCGCGAGGTTCTTCAAGTGCTCGGTCGGCTTCGCGGGCGACGCGAGACCCCTCTCGAGATCGAGGTTCCAGATCACGGTCTTGAAATCGTTGTCGCGATGTTCCGCCGCGTAGCCGGACGTGATCGCGCGGTCCACCAGCCCGTCGTCGCTGATCGCGGTCGTCCGGTTGAGTCTCAGCTTCCGCAGGTGCACGGCGATCACGTCGCCGGGCATCGCGCCCTCGACGTAGAAGGGGCCGGTCTGCGGGTTGCCGCCCAAAACGCGGCCCTTCGCCTGTTCGTCCACGCCGCCAGCGTCGACGGTCTTCGTGCGCACGACATCGCCCGGCCAGATCCGCAGCACGGGCGCCGTCGCGGCCGAGAACGCGCGGTGGAACTCGACGGGGGCGAAGTCGAGCGTTCGCGGCGCCGCCGGCCTCTCCTTCTCCGAGGGCAGGCGCTTCGCGCGCCAGGTCGAAGGCGGCGACTCGCCCCAGTCGTCGGGATCGTGGAAGACCACGCTGCCGGAGAGCTCGTCGCCCTGAGCTGCGATGCGTCCGGTGTAGGCGTTCTTCGGGAGACGTCGGGGGGGATGGCAGGGGCGTCGGTGTCCGGGTCTGGCCCGCGGCGGTGGCGGCGGCGAGACAGAGCGCGAGGGAGACGGTCGGAATCTTCATCGGTTCTCCTCGGCGAGCGCCGGAAGCGGCAGGAACGAATGCAGCCGGAATCTTCCGGGAACGGCCTCTGAAGTTCGGAGCGGATCAATTCCATTTCAGGTTGCGAAGCTGATCGAGATTGAGGTTGCCGCCCGAAAGGACCACCGCGACGCGGGAACCGGCCGGCAGCTTCACCAGGCCGTTCAGAAGCGCCGCGACGGGCGCGGCGGCGGCGCCTTCGACCACGAGCTTGCAGCGCTCCATGGTCCAGATCATCGCGTCGAAGATGTCGCGGTCGGGCAGCGCCACGATCTCATCCACGAACCGCTGGACGACGGAGAAATTGAGCTCGCCGACCCGGCGCACGCGCAGGCCGTCGATGATCGTCCGGCAGTCGATCGTCGTCAGGTGTCCGGCCTCGATGCTGTCCTTCATCGCGGGACCGTCCGAGGACTCGACGCCGATCACGCGCACCTTCGGATTGTGGCTCTTCATCGCCATCGAGACGCCGGAGATCAACCCGCCGCCGCCGATCGGGACGACCACCGCCTCGACGTCCGGCCAGTCCATGACGATCTCGAGGCCGAGCGTCCCCTGGCCTGCGATGAGCTCCGCGTCGTCGAACGGATGGACGTAGACGAGCCCCTCCGTGCGAACCATCTCCTTCGCCTTCTCGTTGGCCTCATCCCAGATCGTTCCGTGAAGCACGACCTCGGCGCCGTAACCCTTCGTGGCGGCGATCTTGGCCGGCGTCGCGTTCTCGGCCATGCAGACGACCGCACGGATGCCGTGGATCTTCGCGGCGAGCGCGACGCCCTGGGCGTGATTTCCCGCGGACGAGCAGACGACGCCGCGCCTCTTCTGTTCGTCCGACAAGAGCGCGAACTTGTTCAGCGGCCCGCGGATCTTGTACGACCCGACCCGCTGGAAGAGCTCGGCCTTCAGGCGGACGTCGAAGCCCGTCCGCTCGGAGAGCTGCCGCGACGTCAGCAGCGGCGTGTGGTGGATGTGCGGCGCGATCCGCGCCCGAGCCTGCCTGAAATCCTCGACCGTCAGGGAGAGCATCCGGCAGGCTAGCACGCGGATCGCGTCGGTCTGCGCGGCGCGCCGCGCCTATCCGTTGTACGCCCGGGGTCCCGGCATCGCGATAGGTCCCGGGCTCCCACCCCGCCTTCGAGAGATCAGCAGGAAGTCGGTATGGCAACTCCAAAAGTCGCGTTGACGTACGCCAGAAATCGCTGCGCCGAGGCCGTGTCCAGCCGGTAGACGACGTTCGTCGCCCGGCATACCGCATCTCC
>JAIVJS010000082.1:0-30659 GCA_020199905.1 Acidobacteriota bacterium | reverse complement strand
TGATCCCGACAGGCGCCGCCGCGAGGATCAGTGCCCCGATGTCTCCCGAGTCGCTTTGACTCTGGTTGTATTCGGGGTTGGTCACCGCCGCCGCCACCGGGAGGAGCTGGGTGCTGGCCGACGTCATCGAGCCGAATGGGATCGAGGCGTCAAACGTCACGAATGCTGTGTAGCCCCGCGGCTGGAGGACGTCGGTGAAATAGGAGGTGCAGTGGCTGGCGGTCAGGAACACCCTCGGGGCGATCAGCGTCCCGGAGCAGAGCGGGAAGATCAGCCCGCTCGGCGACTGGACAATGAACGCTCCCACGTTGCTGTACGCGTTGGTCGAATCGATCTGACCGTAAGTGATCGCCGAAGCGGCGGCGGGCGCCAGAAACAGGGACATCGCGAGAGCGAGAACGGACGCGGGAAGCAGATGTCGACGCATGCGGGTCCTCCTGAGGATCGGACGAAGCGTTATCGGACGCCGTAGGACGCCCGACCGAACGGAGAGTTTAATGTGCTATGCGCATCCCATCGGACCTGCAAGGCCGTTCCGCACGGGAACCCGCGGGGTCGCCGGACCGGCCGTCTCCGCGGGGGCGGAGGCGGCGGGTCATGTGAGTCTCTCGTTCCATTAGGCTTGACCTTTCCAGGAGGACGAAGATGCGCTTGCTGATCCCCCGGGCGGTGGCCTGCTTTCTTCTTGCGGCGCCCGCCGCCGCTCTACCCGCACCGGGCGCCGACGCCGTGACCGTGATCCGGGCCGGGAGACTCATCGACGGAAAGTCTCCAGCCCCGCGGCGCGACCAGGTGATCGTCGTCCGCGGAAATCGCATCGAGAGCGTCGGCGACTCCAATTCCGCGAGGATTCCCGAAGGAGCCGCTGTGGTCGACCTCTCCGGCGCGACGGTGCTCCCGGGTCTGATCGACGCTCACACGCACATTTTTCTTCAGGGGGAGGATCCCGCCGAGGGAGGGTACGACGTCCAGATCCTGAAGTATCCCCTCGCATTCCGGGCGGCGCGCGCGGTGGTCGCGGCGCGCCGGGCGCTCGAGCAGGGCTTCACCACGATCCGCGACGTCGAGACGGAGGGCGCGGGCTACGGCGACGTCGGCATCAAGGAGGCGATCGAAGGGGGATACATCCCCGGTCCGCGCATGTTCGTCGTCACGCGCGCGATCTCGACGACCGGCGGGTACGACCTCGAAGGCTACGCGCCCGAGATCGACGTCCCGAAGGGGGCGCAGCTGATCGACGGGCCGATCGAGGCACGCAAGGCGGCGCGCCAGCAGCTCGAACACGGAGCGGACTGGTTGAAGGTCTACATGACGCACCGCTCGTGGGTCGACGCGCAGGGCAACTTCGTCGCCCAGCCGACGCTGACCGTCGAAGAGCTCAAGGCGATCGTTGACGAGGCCCACGGCTGGGGGAAAAAGGTGGCGTGCCACGCTTACGCAGGAATCGGGCTTCGCCGCGCCCTCGACGGCGGGTGCGACTCCATCGAGCACGGCCTCGATCTCGACGACGCCGCGATCGCGCAGATGGTGAAACAGGGCACCTGGCTCTGCCCGACGATGAGCGTGTACTACGACCACCACGCGCCCGAGGGAACCCCGGCCGGTCAGCGGGATCGCAAGCGCGTGGCTCTCCACGGCCCGTCGCTGCGCAGGGCCCTGAAGGCGGGGGTGAAAATCGCCTTCGGCACGGATGTCGGCGGCTTTTCGTGGAGCGACCCGATGGCTCGCGAGTTCCCGCGGCTGATCGAATTCGGAATGAGCCCGATGGCGGCGATCCAGTCCGCCACTTCCGGCGCGGCCGAGATGCTCGGCATGTCGGGACGCCTCGGGATCGTGGCGCCCGGGGCCTGGGCGGACATTGTCGCCGTCCCGGGCGATCCGGTGGCCGACGTGAAGGAGCTCGGTCGGGTCTTCTTCGTGATGAAGGATGGGAAGGTGTTCCGGAACGAGCGGCGATGACGCCGATCCCTCGAAGGAAAGGGCCCGGCGTTCGAGCCGGGACGACAGCGTGGGGGCCGGGGTCGGGAGCCCCTCTCGGCGAAGCGGACCCCATGCGTGACGATTTCGGATTCCCGATGGTTCCCCGGGGGCGGTAAGCTTCCCGTGTTCACCCCTCATCTCCGTCAGCCGGAGGAGGCTTTGTGGCTCAGCACGATTCCGCGCAACCGCTCGGCGCCACCGGGAAGAAGAGGGAAGCGGGCGGCGCTTCGAACGGGGGCGCTGCGGTCTTCGAGCGGGATGCTGCTCCGCAGCCGGCGGCCGTCGGAATCTCTCGATCGCCGAGAACGGCCGAATGGATTCAGTCCTCTTACATCGCCCGCGTCGCGGCGGGAGTGGCGCGCTCGAAGGGTCTGACCCCCGAGGACGTCCCCGACCTGCTCCAGGAAATTCGAATCGCCCTCTGGCGCGCCGGCCCCGAAACCCGCGTCGGCCCGGCCTGGCTGTTTCACGTCGCCAATCACAAGGCCATCGACTTTCTTCGCCGGCGCGTGCGCACTCGCCAGATCGAGCAGCAATTCAAGGCCGCGCTCGATCCACCCGAGGGCGAACCGGAGCTCGGCCACCTTCTGCACGCGCAGAGATCGCGCCTGCCCGCCCGGCTGCGCGAGTTCTACGATCTGCATTACGGGCAGGGCCTGAGCGAACGGGAGATCGCCGTCCGTCTCGGCGTGTGCCGGCAAAGCGTCCGGTGGCTCGATCGGCGCTGCCGTCTCGGCATCGCGGGCCGGACGAAACCGCGCTGAGCCCGCCACCTCCCGACGACTCTTAGACGTCCGTCCGGAGATGCCGCTTTCGCGCTCCTGACCTTTCCGTTCGAATCGCACTTTTTTCTGGCCCATACCCCGCCCCGCGGGCGACAGATGAAGAGAAGAGGGCTTTGTATTTGCCGATCGGGCGCATCGCATGCCCGAAGAAGCCCGAAGAAGGCGGAAGAATCGAAGAAGCCCGGAAACGCCCGGAAAGCCAGTCGCAGGAGGTCACGATGCGGACGGTCACCATGGAGATACGCGCAGCCATTCTCGCCACGGTGCTTCTCGCCCTGTTGGCTCCGGCGGCCCTGTCCCAAACCCGGTACTCGACCGGCGCGGTCGCGAACTATCCGGCGAACCCGTGCGGCGGGCCGAGCCTGCCGCTCACGATCCCCGAAGCGAGCAACTTCCGCGGCTGGTACTCGCTGGCAAACCTTCCTCTCGTCACCCGCTGGGAGAACAACGACGTTTGGGGATCCGATTTTCGGGACGGGGCGACGGCCGACCGCGAGCCCTCCGGCGGAAGCGACCTTCCGGACGTCTACTTCTTCACCGGACACGGCATCTGTCAGGCCGCGCCAGCCGCGACCAGTCCGGATTTCCTGGTGACCTGCAGCACCAATGGCACGCCGGACGCGACCAATATCGGGACGTCGTCGCGCTGGGGCAACGCCGGCGGGAACCTGAAGTTCGCCTTTCTCGACGCGAGCTGCCCGATGGATCTGGTATCCCTCGGTAACAACTGGCTGAATCCCTTCCAGGGTCTTCACATCGCGACCGGGCACTCGGGCGACAAGACACACGACACGCTGGACAGCTCCACGCGCGGCGGGCAGTTCGCCGGGTACACCGTCGGCTACAAGGTTCACGTCGTTTTCTTCGACATAGAGATCTTCCCGGAGCTCTCGGCCGGTTCCGCGTGGATGACGACGGGGTTGATCGACGTTCAGCCGAGTGTGTGCGCCGTCGTCATCGCCAACGACACCACCCTCCAGGTCGCCGGGAACCGCCGCGACAGCGAAAAGGTGAAGAGTCCCTGGGCGAGGCCCTCGGGCAACTGGTGGGCGTGGCGCTGGGTCTGCAATTGAAGAAGGGGGCTCTCATGACTGTCGGAAAGACCTTTCGGATACTGGCCCCGCTCGCCGCCGGCTTGCTGTGGGCGGCCGCCGGCTTCGATTTCGCCAACGCCGCCGAGCAGCTGTCGAAAGACGACGCCTCGAAACTCAAGGAAACCGGCGCGAAGGCGTTCGGGATCCAGTGGACCCGCGCCGTGCACGGCGCCAATGAGCGCGGAGTTCTCGCCGTGACGGACGGGACGACCACGTTGACTCGGCGTGGCAGCCGGACCTTCATCGTCAACAACAGGAAGGCGTCCGCGGCGGGCGACGCGAGGGCGTTTACCGGCACCGACGACGCGCTCAAGAAACGCGGCACACGGATCCTGGAGGCGGCGGGGGCCAGCTCCAAAGAAGTCCTCGAGGCAAAGGTCCTCCAGCAGATGACATCCGCGTCTTATGGCAGAGACGGAAAACCGCAGGCGCCGAAGAAAGGCCGGCGGACCCTGCTCGTCACCCGACAGGTCGACGGGATCTACGTGACTTCCTCTCGGCTCCTCCTCGATCTCGACGCGAACGGACGCATCGCGTTCATGGAGTTGTGCTGGCCGGATCTGTCTCCGGAAACGCTCGAGATGGCGCGGCGCCTCCAGCAGTCTTCCAAAGGCGAGTTCAAACCGCCGGCGATGGAGTCGGCGTCGGTCGAATCTGTCCAACCGGTCGTGCTCCACTCGCCGGCGGTCGCCTTCTTCGACGATCAGGTCGCGGCGCTTCAGGTCATCTACAGGCCGGACCGCGAGGAAGCCGGCAAGAAGCCCGTCCGATACCTCGACGCCGCGGGGAAAGACGTTCCGCTGCCGAGACAGATGGAACCGCTGCGGGAAGAGCCGGTCAAGAGAGAAAACCCCGCCGTTCACTAGTCCTCGTCCACGGTTTTCCGATCCCCTGCGCGCCGCCGCCTGTCTCTCCTCGGGGGAGAGGGCCGGGGTGGAGGGAGCGCGGATCGGCCATCGCTTCGAGCGCATCCCTGGTCCCGAGCCGCCGAAAACTGCGTTCGTCTGACCGCCAGGGGAGGTAGGAATGCCCGCATGGTACGTGCACATGGAGTCCGCTCGAGAGACCGTGAACCGCCTGCGCGACGGGGACGTCCCACCCGGTTTTCCGATCGGCGTGGCGAAGCCCGAGAGGTTGGGGGATCTGCCACACGTGGCGCAACTACCTCGCGCTCGGCGCGATCGGACCGGACCTGTTCTACATGCTCCCCGACTTCGCGCACCGCAAGGACCAGTTGATCGACGGGCTGATGATTCGGAAGGTCATCCGCACGCCTGCTGCGGTTCGTCGCCACAGACGAGAAGGGCGGCTTGATCGATCGTCGTGGCCTGACGCCGGATCGGCCTCTCGAATTCCTTCGTCGTTCGGGCGCGGTATGGTTGGCGGAGTCAACGCGCGTGAGGCGGGCTGGCGCGTCGTGCCGCCGGCGCAACCCGACAGGAGAATCGATGAAACGGGACGTCGCGGTGTGGATCGACCACAAAGAGGCCGTGATCGCGGCCATCGCCGGTGAAAACGAAACGACGAGCCGATTGGAATCCGGGGTCACTCATGGCGGGGCGTCCGGAAGCCAGAGCGGCGCGGAGGACCAGCGCGACAGACGTTTCGCCAATCACCTCCGCACTTATTACGACGCCGTGATCTCCCGCGTCAAAGACGCCGAGGGCATCCTCCTGCTCGGGCCGGGGGAGGCGAAGCACGAGCTCGAGAAACGGATTCGCGACGAGGGACTCGGCGATCGCATCGTTGCCGTCGAGACGGCAGACAAGCTGACCGACCATCAGGTCGCCGCAAAGGCCCGCGAGCGGTTTACGAAGTAACTCTCTCCGTCTCCCCGGGCCGGGCAGGGGGTCAGGCCCTGTCGATGAGCATGATTTGCCAGACGAAGCCCGGGGAGAACGTCACTCTGCCGGCCTCCCCTCATCGGATCCGCAACCTGATCGCGACGCCGCCGGCGACGGCTGAGTCTTCGGTCCTGGGACGGCGGCTTCAGAGGACGGCGGGGATGCCGACTCTTCGGGCGATTTCCCGGAAGCGGGGATGAGAGTGAAGAGAGCGAAGGCGGGGATCGATCGCCATGTCGACCAGCCTCTCGGCGCGGTCGGCGAGGGCCTTCTCGAAGGCGTCCAGCGCGCGGTCGGCCTGCCCGAATCCGAGGCGGGCGACGCCGATTTCGTAGGCGATCGAAGATTCTTCCCGACCCGTAAGCTCCTGGAGCGCGGCCTCCGCCTCCTCTCGCCGGCCGGCGGCGGCCAGGAGACGAATGCGGCCGGCCGCCGCTTCGACGCTCTGCGGTGAGAGACGGACGGCTTCCTCGAACTCCGCGAGCGCCTTCGCGGCGTCTCCCTTCTGTTCGTATGCCATGCCGAGATAAAAGTGCGCATAGAAGAAAGACGGGTCCATCTCGGTGGAAACGCGGCACTGCTCCGCGGCCCGATCGAAGTCGCCCGCGTAGAGGTAGTGCCAGCCGAGATGCGTGTTGATCCCGAGGTCGAGCGGTTCGATTTCGAGCGCCTCGAGACTCGAATCGAGCGATTCGGCGACTCGGCCGGCCGGCAGGAGATAGTGCGAGTACGAGTGGTGCCCTTCCCAGTAGAGGGGGTCGAGCTCGATCGCCCGCCGAAACTCGGCTTCGGCCGCGGGCCAGTTCCAGTCGTAGTAGAGAAGGATCCGGCCCATGCTCGTGTGCGCGTCCGCGAGCGAATCGTCCAGCTCCAGCGCCCGCGTCGCGGCGGGGCGCGCGCGGGCGATCACGTCCTCCGCGCGGCCCCCGAGGCCGCCCCCGCGCTCGAGGTAACAATCGGCGAGACCCGCGTGGGCCCGCGCGTACCCCGGATCCGCCTCGATCGCCTCCTGAAAGAACCGGATCGCCTTGCTCCGGGTTTCCGGCGTACGGCGCGCCCAGAAATAGCGTCCCTTCAGATACAGCTGGTAGGCGTGAACGTTCTGGGTGTCCGAACGGCGGGGCGCGCGGGCGGATCCGGAAAGACCGAGGCCGAGACGGTCTCTCAACGTGGCGACGATCGTGTTGGCGACGTCGTCCTGCACGGCAAACACGTCCCGTATGTCTCGATCGTACGTCTCCGCCCAGAGCTGATAGCCGTCGGCCACGCTCGTCAACTGCGCCGTCAGGCGCATCCGGCCGCCCGCTCTCCGCACGCTCCCTTCGAGAATAGCGGTCGCGCCGAGCGCCCGTCCGAGCTCGCGGACGTCCTGGATCCGTCCCTTGAGGGCGAACACCGACGTGCGGGAGACCACGCGCAGGCCGGGGACGCGGGACAGCGCGCCGATCAGCTCTTCCGTCATGCCGTCGCTGAAGTATTCGTTGTCGGGGTCGGGACTCCGGTTGACGAAAGGCAGCACGGCGAGAGACGCCGCGCCCGCCGTGGCGGCGGATGAGTCCGGCTTCCCGTCTCGTCCCTTCGTGCCGCGCCCTCTCGGTTCCTCCGAGACGAGCCCGAAGGCGAACGCGAGATCGCTCATCGACTGAAATCGCTTCTCGGGGTCCTTTTCGAGACAGCGGGCGAGGACCTGGACGAAGCCGGGCGCGGTCTCTTCCAGCGTTCCCAGGCGCTCTCGCGGGTCGTGGTGAAGGGCTTCCGAAAGCGTCTCCGCCGCGCTCGATCCGGAGAAGGCCCGCTCGCCCGTCGCCACCTCGAAAACGACACACCCGAGGGCGAAGATGTCGCTTCTCGCATCCGCCTGGAGCCCTCGCACCTGCTCCGGAGAGAGATAGCCCACGGTGCCGAGAATGACGCCGGCGCCCGTTTCGGGGGACTCCGTCGCGATCCCGCTGCCCGACCCCGACAGACCGGGAGGCGCCGTACGCGCCAGGCCGAAGTCGAGGACCTTCACTCTCCCGTCGCGGGTGATGAAGAGATTCTCCGGCTTGACGTCGCGGTGAACGATCCCCTTCGCGTGCGCCGCGGCGAGACCCTCCGCGACCGCGCGGCCGATCGTCGCGGCCTTTCTCCAGTCAGGCGTGGCTCCCAGGATGGACAGTCGGAGCGTCTGGCCTTCGAGAAGCTCCGTGACGGCGAACAGGATTCCCTGCTCTTCACCGACGTCGTGAATGGCGAGAATGTTGGGATGGTTCAACGCGGCGACGGCCCGCCCTTCCCGTTCGAATCGGGCCGTCAGGTCCAGATCCCCGGCCAGCCGGTGCGCCACGACTTTGACCGCGATCTCGCGCCCCAGCCGGGTGTCGCGCGCCCGGTAAACCTCGCCCATTCCGCCCGCGCCGAGCGGCGCGATGATCTCGTACGGGCCGAGGCGGGAGCCGGCGGTCAGAGCCACGAATCCCGAAAGATTACATCGGCCGGCGGAGGCATCGGCCCTCAGGGCGGCGGCAATCGACGCCTATTTCCTGACATTCTTCTGGCATGCCGCGTGCGATCGGCAGAGTGAATGCCGGAGATCCGTGAAGACTCGGAGGCGCCGACCCGCCGGCGCTGGTCGCTGCGCGAGATCCGGCGATACCTGCTCGCCAGGGACGCCCCTCCCGGGAGAGTGGCGGCCGGTGTCGCGCTGGGAGTCGGCATCGGCATGACACCGCTCATCGGGCTCCAGAGCCTGATCGCGTTCGGCCTCGCCCTCCTCCTGCGGCTCCGGAAGCTCGATGTGTTCATCGCGACCTTCGTCATGAACCCGTGGACCGTCGTTCCGATCCTGACTCTGGAGTACGGGATCGGCCGGGCGGTGCTGGGCCATCGTGCCGGCGGGGGAGGCATCGACTGGAGCGCCCTCGCGCGAGGCTCCTTCGCCCAGGCGTTCCGGACCCTCGGCGCCCGCGACCTGGGCGCGCTCTTAGTCGGCGGCGCGCTCGTCGCAGTCCCGAGCGGAATTTCCGCCTACGCGGTGGTGCTCCGATTCCTCGCGAAAAACAGGCAACGCGTCGAAGGGACCTGAAGGTCTGTTGATCGCAAAGGTTTCGGGGAGAGGGAGACAGAGCAGTCGGCGCCTGGCGAGACTGTAGAATCGTCTCCTCCGTCGCATCCGACAATTCGGCGAGGTAATTCACCCATGATCGGCCGCACCCTCTCCCAGTACCGCGTCACCGCGTCCATCGGGGCGGGCGGGATGGGCGAGGTGTACCGCGCGAGCGACTCGCGGCTCGGCCGGGACGTGGCGATCAAAGTCCTGCCCGCGGCGATGGCGTCGGATCCCGACCGCAGGCAGCGGTTCGAGAAGGAAGCCCGCGCGGCGTCGGCTCTGAACCACCCGAACATCCTCACGGTCTACGACATCGGCGAGAGCGAGGGTACGACCTTCATCGCGATGGAGCTCGTGGACGGAAAGACGCTTCGCGAGGTGATGGCGTCGGGAGATCCGGTCCCGATGAAACGGCTCCTCGAAGTGGCCGTGCAGACGGCGGACGGCCTGGCCAAGGCGCACTCCGCCGGGATCGTGCATCGGGACTTGAAGCCCGAGAATCTAATGCTGTCGAAGGACGGCTACGTCAAGATCCTCGACTTCGGGCTCGCAAAGCTGACCGAGACTGTCTCGGCGGACGTCACCGGACTGCCCACGGTCGTCGGGACCGCGACGCAGCCGGGCACCGTGATGGGGACGGCCGGGTACATGTCGCCCGAGCAGGCGAGCGGCCACGCTGTCGACTTCCGTTCCGACCAGTTCACTCTCGGCACGATCCTCTACGAGATGGCGACCGGCAAGCGCGCCTTCCAGAAAAAAACGGGAGCCGAGACGCTGGTCGCGATCATCCGGGAAGAGCCCGAATCCCTGGGTCAGCTTGCCCCCGCGGCGCCCGCCCCGGTGCGGTGGATCATCGAGCGTCTGCTCGCCAAGGATCCCGAGGAGCGGTACGCCTCCACCAAAGACCTCGCGCGCGACTTGAAAAGCGTCCGCGACCATCTGTCGGAGACCTCCGCGTCCGGAGGGCTCCAGGCGGCGGAGCCCGCGAAGCCGCGCCGGCGCGGATGGGCGCTTCCCGCGGCGGCGGCGCTCCTTGTCGGAATCGCAGCGGGATTTTTCTCGCGAGGTCTGACTGCAGCGAAACCCGGAGCCCCTCTTACGGTTGCGCAGCTGACCTATGCGCGGGGCGCCATCGCCTCGGCGCGCTTCACTCCCGATTCCCAGACGATCGTGTACTCGGCCGCCTGGGAGGGTCTTCCGCTGGACATCTTCACGACACGCCCGGGAAGCTCGGAATCGCGCTCGCTCGGGTTGAAAGGCGCCGGCGTCCTCGGGATCTCGTCGACCGGCGAGCTGGCCGTCTCTTTGAACCGCCACTTCCTGTTCGGCTTTGAAGCGGTCGGTACGCTCGCGCGAGTTCCCCTGGAGGGGGGCGCGCCGCGCGAGATCCTCGAAGACGTCGAGGCCGCCGACTGGTCGCCCGACGGAAAAAGTCTCGCCGTCGCGCGCCAGGTGGGCAACCGGATCCGCATCGACTACCCGATCGGAAAAGTGCTCTACGACGCGCCCGGGTGGGTAACGGACGTCCGCATCTCGCCCGACGGAAGCCTGCTCGCCTTCGTCGATCACCCGCAGCGCGGGGACAACGACGGCCAGGTGAAGGTCATCGACATGAGTGGAAAGACACGGCTCGCCGGCCCGTTCGCTCTCGGCGGCCTCGCCTGGTCGCCGCGAGGCGACGAGGTCTGGTCCGGGGGTCGCGAAGGGGTCCAGGCGACCACGCTTTCCGGCAAGAGCCGGCCCGTCTGGAGCGCTCCCGGCGGATCGATCCAGGACATCGCGCGCGACGGCCGCGCCCTCTGCCTGGTGAACTCCGCGCGCCGCGAGATCGTCGGCTTTTCGGCGGGCGACAGGGAGGAGCGCAACCTCACGTGGCTCAACTGGTCGTTTCCCAAAGGGATCTCACCCGACGGCAGGACGGTCCTCTTCGAGGAGCAGAACATCGTGCCGATCACCACGTATCTGCGAACTCTCGACGGGGCTCCTGCCGTGCGTATGGGAGAGGGCGCCTCCTACGGCTTCTCGCCGGACGGACGTTGGGTGCTGACGCTCAAGGATCCGGGGAACGGTCAGTTCTCGCTCCTGCCGACCGGGGCCGGGGAGCCGAGGCCTCTGGCAGCGAGCGGAATCAACTGCGTGGCGGCCACATGGTTTCCCGATGGGCGGCGGATCCTCATTTCCGGAAACGAGCCCGGCCGAGGTCCGCGCCTGTTCGTGCAGGACGTTGCCGGTGGTAAGGCCCGCGCGATTACGCCGGAGGGTGTCAGCTTCCTGTTCGACGCCGCATCGCCCGACGGCAAGTCGGTCGTGGCCAGGGGGACCGAGGGAAAGATCGACATTTACTCCGTGGCTCCGGACGAACCTAGGGTCGTTCCCGGCCTCGACCGCGCGGATATCCCGCTCAGGTGGACGGCGGACGGCGGTTCGATCTTCGTTTACCGCCCGTCCGTCCCTCCGCTCCGGGTCGAGAAGGTCGACGTGAAAACGGGCCAGCGCACACTGTGGAAGGAAATTCGCCCTCCCGACCCGTCGGGCGTGGTGCAGGTCGGCCCCATCCAGATCTCGGCGAACGAGAAGTCCTACGTGTATTCCTACCGTCGAGCCCTGGCCGAGCTCTACCTGGCCTCGGGGCTGCGCTGAGACGTCGGCAGAGCGGCGCTCTGCCTCCCGCAGCGCGAGGCTCGTCCCTTCGCGACGCCCGGGAGACGCCTCACGCTGCGAGCGGATGGACGAGATGGGCAGAAATGCTCTGAGCCGCCCTCTGCTCCCTCTCCCGGCGGGAGAGGGCCGGGCGGAGGGGCGTTCCCTCACTCGCCTAAGTCTTATCCGTCTTCCGGAGGACCTGTGTTCTGCGACGAGCATTCCGGGCACTCTGGAAGCTTCGGTGACTGTCCCCAGTTATGAAGCGAGACTTGCCCGGAATACGCGGTAACTATGCTCCCGCCCGGCACGCGGCCGCGATTCGAACCTTCTCATGAACGAGTCCGCGCTTGACCACGGCCGTCATTTTCCGGTTTTCACGTACTGCACGCAATCGCCCTGGTTCTTGAAGCTGCGCGGATGGCTGAAGCTCACCCAGCCGCCGTGCTCGCACTCACTGGCAGTCCGCGGAGGACCGCAGAGCCGTTCGTTGTTCGCAATATTCATTGTCGTCGGCTGACCCTCCGGGACAATGAACGTGTTGTACACTTCAACTTCCTCCCTGCCTAGATTCTTGGCTCTATGGACACGGCCATCGACTTCCTCGAAAGCCTGACCGGCCGTGAGGACTTCCTCCCCACCGCATCCATCCTCCACCGTCAGAGTGCCGCGCTTGATCACGTTGTAGGCACGCCCGGGGTGATAGTGCCAGGCAAGCACCTCACCGGGCGCGATCGTGAGCCGCCGCACCGTGACTGTCGCGGGCCCACCGAACAATTCTGAAAACGGGATAACGCCGACCGCGATCACCTGGCTCACCGCTGCATATGCTGTGATCCCGAAGAGAACGGCACCGAGGCCCACGGCGATCGCCACACTCTTTCTCCAAAGGTTGGTCTTCATGTTGGATCTCCTTTCAATGTTGATGGGGGACAGTCACCGAAGCTCCCAAATTCCATAACGCGAGCCAGTCCTTGCAGCGACGTGCATGCGCAGCTGAGGCGATGAGAAGCGAAGGCGTTTTTCCGAACCGAGAAGCTCCCGCGCGTGGATGGTGCGACTGCCGCCGCTGTCGACGATCCGGAGAATCGGCTTTCCACTGGCGGTTCCCCGCACGAGAAGTGACTGTGATGAGGAGATCTCGAACGGCGGCTCCAGATCCTGCGAGAGTCCGATAGAAGCAACGATGCCCGGGGCCAACAAAGCAGTCCCGATGCCATGCGTTTCATTTGACCTCGTCGCCTCCGTCATCGACTCTCATGTCTTCTCCTTCCGGGCAACGGCGCTGGTCAGAGACCGGGACTAACTGTAGGATCCGAGACCTGGGGAGTCTCCAGGTCCCGTTCCGGAAGCGTTCCGGGTTTGTTCGGAGGAACGCGGTGCGTGTTTGTTTCGGAGACTGCGTTGCCGACTTCGACGCGCGCGAGCTTTTTCTTGCGGGTAAGCCCGTGCACGTCGAGCCGAGGGCGTTCAGGCTTCTCGAGCTCCTGATCGCCGCGCGCCCGCGGGCTCTGTCGAAGCAGGAGCTGCAGGAGGCCCTCTGGCCGAAAACATACGTCACGGAGCGAAGCGCCGCGCGCCTCGTGTCGGACCTCCGGCAGGCGCTGGATGACCGCGGGAAAGTCCCGAGGTTCATTCGGACAGTCCACCGCTTCGGCTATTCCTTCTGCGCGGAGGCCAATCCCTTGAACCGCGCGGCGGGGCAGGACACGGTGTTCAAGCTGCTGTGGGCCGACCGTGAAATCGCGCTTCAGGAAGGGGAGAACATCCTGGGCAGGGAGCGCGATGCCGTGGCGTGGATCGACGTATACAGCGTGTCTCGCCGCCATGCGCGAATCGTGGTATCGGGGGATCGGGCGACGCTGGAGGACCTCGGAAGCAAGAACGGAACGTTCCTGAACGATGAGGCGGCCACGAAGCCGCGTCGCCTCGGGGACGGCGACCGGCTACGCATCGGAACCGTGGAGATGACCGTCCGTCGCTACGTCGGAGGCGTCTCGACGCAGTCGGTGCGGCGCTCCCAGTGAGCGGACCACACGACCCGGCGGCGAACCGTGATTTGACGGGCTCCCGGCTCGGCCCTTACGAAATTCGAGGGCGCCTCGGCGCGGGCGGCATGGGTGACGTCTATCGGGCGCGGGACTCGCGGCTCGGTCGGGACGTGGCCTTGAAGATCCTGCCGGAGGCTTTCGCCTCGGATCCGGACCGGGTTCGGCGCTTCGAGAAGGAAGCCCGCGCGGCGTCGTCTCTGAATCACCCGAACATCGTTACGGTTTACGAGGTCGGCGCAGCCGGCTCCCTCTCGTACATCGCCATGGAGGTGGTCGAGGGCATAACGCTGCGCGAGATTCTTGCCGCGGGCCCACTTTCCCCGAAGAGACTTCTCGACCTTTCCTGCCAGATCTCGACGGGCCTGGCGCAAGCGCACGGGGCGGGGATCGTCCACCGGGACTTGAAGCCTGAAAACATCATGGTTTCGAAGGAAGGCTTCGCGAAGATCCTCGACTTCGGCCTGGCGAAACGGAAGCCTTTGGACCGAGGTGCTTCGGTCTCCGACGCGACCATGTCCGCCATGACGGAAACCGGGTTCGTCGCAGGGACCGTGGGGTACATGTCGCCCGAGCAGGCGACGGGTTCGTCAATCGACTACCGGTCGGACCAATTCTCGTTCGGATCGATTCTCTACGAGATGGCAACGGGCCGGCGCGCGTTCGTTCGCGGTTCAGCTCCTGAAACCCTGACCGCCATTATCCGGGATGAGCCCGAGCCGATCTCCGCGCTGAATCCGAGACTGCCGCCGCCCGTCCGCTGGATCATCGAGAGGTGCCTGGCAAAGGAGGCGCAGAGGCGCTTCGCGTCGACGGAGGACCTCGCAGGTGATCTTGCGACGATTCGAGATCATCTTTCGGAGACGACGAGCGCGGTCGAAGCCGTTCCGGCGGCGGCTGCGTCGACGCGCCGGCGGCGCTGGTGGATCCCGGCGGTGATCGCCGCGGGAATCCTGATCACTGCCGGAGTGATCGCCTGGCACCTGCGGCGCATCGACTACTTCTGGCAGAACCCGCTCAGGGCCGCTCGTTTTACGCGTCTGACGGACTGGGAAGGCTCCGAGGTCGACGCGGACATTTCCTCCGATGGCAAGTTCGTGACGTTCCTCTCCGACCGCGACGGTCCCTTCGACGCCTGGGCGACTCAGGTGGGCAGCGACGAATTCCTGAATCTCTCCAGAGGCAAGTTTCCGGACCTCTATCTCGATCGAGTCCGCAACGTCGGCTTCTCCGGCGATGACGCGCACGTGTGGATGCGGATCAGTTCCCCGGACGGCAAGAAAGAAGACTCCTGGCTCGTGCCGACCATGGGCGGTACGCCGCGGCCCTTCCTGCCGAATGCCGCGGAGGTTGTGTGGTCCCCGGACCGAATGCGCACTCTCTATCACCCTTCCGTTCCCGGCGACCCCATCTTCGTCGCGAACCGCAACGGTGCCAATTCCCGGGAGATTTTCATCGAAAAGCCGGGGATTCACAACCACTATCCGGCGTGGTCGCCCGACGGACGCTTCGCCTATTTCGTTCGCGGAATACCAAGCCCATACGACATGGACATCTGGCGCATGCCGTCGACCGGCGGCACACCCGAGCGTCTGACCAATTTCCATTCGCGCGTGGCATACCTGGCATTTCTCGACGAGCGGACACTTCTCTACACGGCTCCGCGCCCGGACGGCTCGGGGTCGGGGCTCTACGCCATGGACGTCGACCGGCGGACTCCCCACGCCTTGAGCTTCGGTCTCGAGGAATACGCCTCGGTCGCGGCGAGCGCCGACGGCCGGCGTCTCGTCGTGACCGTCGCGAATCCGACATCGCATCTCTGGATGGCGCCGGTCTCGGAGCACGTCGTGGACGACTCGGGAGTGGGCCGCTTTTCTCTTCCGGCCGTGCGTGCGGCGGCTCCGCGATTCGGGCCTGGCTACCTTCTCTTTCTGTCGTCCAAGGGGGGCGTCGCCGGGCTGTGGAAGTTCAAGGACGGCTCGGACACCGAGCTGTGGAAAGGCAGCGAGGGTTCCGTGGCCGCGGCGCCCGCGGTCTCGCCCGACGGCAGCCAGATCTGCTTCGTGGTGCGGGATGGAAAACAGGGCCGCCTCCATCTGATGTCGGCGGATGGCACGGGCGCTCGTCGCCTCACCGAGTCCCTCGATGTCCGCGATGCCCCATGCTGGTCTCCGGACGGAAAATGGGTCGCCGTCGTCGCTTCCGAGGGGAAAGAGCAGCCGCTGTTCAAAATTGCCGTGGACGGCGGAGCTCCGGTCCGGCTGGTGGGCGGGGTCAACTACAACCCGGTCTGGTCGCCCGATGGCCGGTTCATCGCATATTCCGAGAATCATGGAGGACCGAAGCACCAGCTGAAGGGGGTCACTCCAGACAAGCAGCCGTTCCGTCTTCCGGAGGTTACGGTCCGGGCGGGAGGCAATCGCTATCGGTTTCTACCAGGCGGCAAGGCGCTGGCGCTGATGCAGGGTTATATCCGGCACCAGGACTTCTGGTTACTCGATCTCGCGACCGGGCAGTTGCGGCAGCTCACGAACTTACGTCCGGGCTTCGACATCAGGAGCTTCGACGTCACACCCGACGGCAAGCAGATCCTGTTCGACCGCTTCCGCGAAAACTCGGACGTGGTCCTGATCGATCTGCCGCCCCGCTGAAGTTAGCACTCTGCGAACTCCGTCACACTTTCTGCCGGACGGGAAGACCAGAAGATCGACATCTATCCGGTCGAGCCGGGCGAGCCTCACGCCGTCCCCGGGCTCGAGCCCGTCGACATCACGATGCGGTGGACGCCCGACGCTAATTCGACCTTCGTGTATCGGCCGTCCGCCCCTCCGCAGCGCGTCGAGAAAGTCGACGTGAGGACGGGCCGCCGTACACTCTGGAAGGAGATCCGGCCTCCCGACCCGTCCGGCGTCGAGCAGGTCGGCCCCATCCAGATCGCGCCCGACGAGGGGTCTTACGTGTACTCCTGCCGCCGCCGGCTCGACGATCACAGAGAACAGATCCTACGTCGACATCCCTCTCCCGCGCCCGAAGGGAAGCGCGAAGAGCGTCGTGGCGCTGGGGCACCAGAAGCTCCCGAGCAAGGCCGCCGCGGACGCGATGAAAAAGGTCCGGGGCGTACACCTCGACCGGCTGGGTGAATTTCTGTCCTGATCGAGACCTCCCGCCCTCATCGTGAAACGAGATCCCGAGCCAGACCCTGCGTACGGCGTCCCGCGTGCCAGGGAGATGGTTGGGGTGAGGGGCATCGCTCCGAGAGCGAACGCCGTCCCTCGTGCCGGCAGGGTCGTAGCAAAAAAAGCCCTCTCCCCGCGCGCGCGGGAAGAGGGTCAGGGCCACGGGAAATCCCTGTTACTGCTTGTCGAAGACCGCCGTCGAGGTCATCTTCTTGCCCGCCGCGTCCGTCGAGGTCGTCGTGACCGTCCGCGACTTTCCATCCGCCGCGACGACGATCTTCCCCGCGACGGTCGTCTTGCCGGCCTTCTTCACGGTCAGATCCATCGTGTTCCCGTCGACCTTCTTGTAGGCCCGCGAATCGGAGTTCGGATCGCCGGTGACCGGGTAGTCCTTGCCGTCGAACTTGCCGGTCCACTCGTTGTGCGAGGGCTTGCCGTCCGCGAGGACGCCATCGACCGTCACCTTGATGCTGTCGCCCGCGGCCTCGTAAACGACCGTGTTGTTCTTCGCCGCCCCCGCCGCGATCTTCGACTTCGCTTCGTTCAGCTTCCAGGTTCCCATGTTGGAATCCGCCGCCAGACACACCGCTACACCCATGCAGAGCCCCGCCAGAGTCGCCAGAGTCTTCCGGTTCATGCTTCCTCCTGTTGAGTTCGTGCCAGTTTCGGGATTGGTGGGGCGCATCTTAGTCCACGCCCGCGAAACGCTACTTTTTTCCCGGGGCCGCCTTCGCCGCGTCGACGATCCTGATGTCGAACCTGCCCGTGCTCTGAGAGAAGATGATGCATTCAGACGCCGCATCGCAGGCCGTCGTGTGCTTGTAGTTTCCGCCGGGCTGCATCAGGTAGGAACCGGGTCCCAGCCGAAACTCCGGCTTTCCTTCCGGTGACTGAACGAAAGTGCCTTTGACGATCACCATCTTGTAGTCGTTCGTGTGCGTGTGCAGGGGAACCGCGAATCCGGCGGGGAATTTGATGAAGGCGGCGAACGCGCCCTTTGCATGATTGCCCCAGACATCCGCGATCTGCACTCCCGGAGCGCCCTTCGGATCCAGATCAGTCCATTTGACATCAGCCGCCGGGACGGTGACGAGCCGGCTCGCCCCGCTCTTCGAAACACCCGTCGCTTTCGCCTCCGTCCTGGCCTCCGTCTTCGCCTCGGCTGGCGCCTGCGCCAGAGCCGCCACCGCCATCAGGAACGACGCCGCAACCGCCAGAGTGTGTCTGGTCCTCATGGTGCCTCTCCTCCTTTTTAAAATCCTTGGGGGGGAGGCTATCAGGCCGGGATTTTCGCCGGCAAGATTCGGGATTTCCGGTGGGATTGGGATCGTTCCCGTCTGCTTCCAGCAGGTCGATTGAATACCATGCGCGGCTGCAGATCTCTTAGCATCCAGTCCGTGAACGACACCGCCGCGGAAAGAACGACCAGGGCGAGGAGAGAGTGGATCACCAGGTTCGACTGCCGCGTCCGTCTCATGGCCCAAATCTACTCAGGCGGCGCCGGAGCGACGGTCCCGCCGCTCATCGCGATCGCCATCTGGCTGCTCGCGGCCGTTCTCGTCGGGTGTCGCGCTTCCCGTCCAGAACCCCTGACGGCGCCCCGGCATGCCACGTCCACGAGCCTCGGGTCGGGCGCTCCGCTTCTCTACCTCGTTCTCGGAGACAGCACGGCGGCGGGCGTGGGGGCCGACTACGAGCAGGGAATCGTCATGGCAACCGCGCGCCATCTCGGGCGCAGCCGCCGTGTCGAGGTCGTGAACGTCGCCGTCTCGGGCGCCCGGTTCCGCGATGTCATTTCCGGCCAGCTTCGACGCGCGCGCGGCATCAAGCCCGACCTCGTGCTTCTCGACGTCGGCGCCAACGACGTCACGCATCTGACGTCGTCGAGGTCCGTCCGCCGAGACCTCGAAGAGATCCTCCGGTCGCTTCTCGCCGCAAACTGCGAGGCTCGGATCGTGGTCACCGGCGCTCCCGACATGGGGAGCCCTCCGCGGATCCCTTTTTTCCTGCGAGGCATCGCCGCGGTTCGGGCCCGCCGCATGAACCGCATCGCGAGGCGCGCCGTTACCGCGCACGGCCTGACATTCGCGGCGATCGCGGAGCGGACCGGCCCCGCCTTTCGCCGGGACCGGACGCTGTTCGCCTCGGACCGCTTCCATCCCAACGCAAGGGGCTACGCGCTCTGGGCCGCGGTGCTCGACGAGGCGCTCGACGCCGCTCTCGCGAAGCAGCCGGGCCATTGCGCCTCGGATCGGACCCGGTCCCTTGCGCCGTGAACGCCTCTCTGGAACCGGAATTTCGCGGAGGCCCGGACAACGGCTGCGACCGGATTTTGAAGGAGAATCCCGCTCATGGACGAAAATAGCCGCAGCTCACCGCCAGCGGGAGTCCGGCATCTCGAGGATCACCCGATCGCGCGTCACCGCCGAGCCGGCGCGGAAGTTCGTGTGACCGCGGACGAGGCCGCCGAGACCGCCCGGCCCCTTCTTTCGGACTTCGGGTGGCCGCTCGACGTGAGTTCGGGAGAGGCCTATCGCAACGAGCGGATGTACGGCACCCGGATCCCCGTTCCCCTCGAGGAGATGTGGGCCGTCAGCGCCTGCCAGCCTGGCATGCTCGATGGCCCTGTCTCGATCGTGGGCGTGTCCAAGCGGACCGGAGAAGTTCTCTTCAGCGCGAGCTTTCACAGCGGGGGCTGAACCGTAACTCTTCAGTCCCTTCAGCGGCCAGCTGCTCGAAATTCAAGCGGAGGCTGACAATCCACCGAATGCGCGCCTTCGATCTCGTCGCCTTCGACCTCTACGGCACGTTGCTCGACGTCGCGGGTCTGGCGAACGGGATGCGGCCGATCACCGGCGAACAGTCGCCGGCGTTACTCGGCCGATGGCGCCAGGCGCAGCTCGAAAGAAGCTGGCGCCTCAATCGCGAGGACGCCTACGAGCCCTGGGACCTGGTGACGCTCCGAGCTCTCGAGGAGATCGCTCCTGAATTGCCGGCCGAGTCGCGCGAACGCCTCGCGGACCTCTGGCTGACGGTGCCCGCGTTTGCGGACGCACGAGAGACGCTCCAGGCGCTGAAGTCCGCGGGAGTCCGGCGAGCCGTGCTCTCGAACGGGACGCGCCCGATGATCGCCCGGGCGCTCGAGACGGCGGGCCTGGACGTCGAAACCATTCTCTCGGCCGACGACGTCCGCGCTTACAAAACCGACCCGCGCGCGTACGCCCTTCTCGATACCGAGGCGGATCCGGCGCGCACGCTCTTCGTCAGCTCGAACGGCTGGGACGCAGACGGAGCGCGGCGAACAGGGCGGACGGTCGTCTGGATCGACCGGGGAGGCGCGCCTCCCACGGCGCCCCCGAGTTACCGTGTCGCGTCTCTGACGGAGATCACGCCGATCGTGATGGACGCCGGGACCGCAATCTAGGCAACACTCCCTCCGTCAGGCGTCCAGCAACCGCCGTTGGAACGCCCGATGGCGGCCGGCCGCGGAACCAATTGACAGCCGGCCAGGGCACATGCTACGCCTTCCCAAAACCAAGGAGGTCCCCATGAAACGGACCGCGCTGGCGTCAGCATTGCTACTGTTGGTCGCTCTCTCCACGCTCGCTCAACCCACTCAAAACAACGAGAAGACGGTCGCCCAGCTCCAGGCGGAGATGGCGGCAAAAAAACTCAATTCCGTGAGCCTGACCAACTACTACCTCACCCGCATCAAAATCCTGGACCAGAAGGAGGGCGTGAACTCGGTCATCGAGTTGAACCCCGACGCGATGGCGATGGCGAAGAACGCCGACGAGCTGCGCTCCCAGGGAAAGGTTCTCGGTCCGCTGCATGGGATCCCGGTGCTGCTCAAAGACAACATCGACACCGGCGACAAGATGCAGACGACCGCGGGGTCCTTCGCGCTCGCCGGCACGCCCGCGGTTGCCGACTCGACGATCGCCGCGAAGCTGCGCGCGGGCGGCGCGGTCATCCTCGGCAAGACGAACCTCTCCGAGTGGGCGAACTTCCGCTCCTTCTTCTCCACGAGCGGCTGGTCGGGACGTGGCGGTCTGACCCACAACCCGTTCTCGCTCGACCGGAACGCCTGCGGTTCGAGCTCCGGGTCGGCGGCCGCCGTGTCTGCCAACTTCACGGCGGTGTCGATCGGAACGGAGACGGACGGAAGCATCGTCTGTCCCGCGAATGTCAACAGCGTGGTGGGCATCAAGCCGACGGTCGGCCTCACCAGCCGCGCCGGCGTGGTTCCCATCTCGCACACGCAGGACACGCCCGGACCGCACGGGCGCACGGTGGCGGATGCGGCGGCGACCCTCTCCGTCCTCGCGAGCCGCACGCCCGACCCGAAGGACCCGGCGACCAGCGGCGTGCCGCTCGGGTGGCAGGGGACAGGCAAGACCCGCCCGGCGATCCCGCCGGACTACACGGCATTCCTGAATCCCAACGGGTTGAATGGCGCGCGAATCGGGACGACGCGGCAGGGAATCGACAATGCGCCGCCGCAGGTGGGAGCGGCGTTCGACGCGGCGGTGGCCGCCATCGAAGCGGCGGGTGCGACCGTGGTGGATCTCGACGCGGCCAATTTCAGCTTTGATCCCGCCAGCGGCGAGTTCCTGGTGCTCGTCTACGACTTCAAGATCGACCTGCAGAAGTACTTCGCCACCCGGGTGGGAGTGCCGATGGCCGGCAAGACGCTCGCGGACGCGATCGCGTTCAACAATGCGAACGCGGCCACGGAAATGCCGTACTTCTTCCAGGAGATCTTCGAGCTGGCCGAGTCGATCGACACCAGCAGCCCGGATGCGCCGCAGGCCGCCTTCGGCGGACTCACCTACAATCAGGCCCTGCTGGCCGATCACAACGCGGGCGTGAGCCTCGACGCGGCGCTCGCCCAGTTCAGTCTCGACGCGATCGTGGCGCCGACCGACAGCCCGGCGTGGACCACCGATCTGATCCTCTCCGACCACTTCCTCTTCGCCAGCTCGGGTCTGGCGGGCGGGCCCGGCTATCCCATCGTGCAGGTCCCATCGGGCAACGTGCTCGGGATGCCGGTGGGCATCAGCTTTTTCGGCACGGCGTTCAGTGAGCCGAAGCTGATCAGGCTGGCCTCCGGATTCGAGGCGGCGACACACGCGCGCATCCAGCCGACGTTCACCGGCAACATCACGACGGCCAACACCAACGGGACGACGCTCTCGAAGAAAGGCTCGTCCAAGAAACCTGCCGGACTGAACCCGCATCACATGTAGCGCGGTTATCTCCTCGCGATCATCGCCGCCGGGGGCGGTGATCGCGAGGGACGGGCGGTTAAGCGATCTTCCGGGGGATTTGTGTCTGTGAGCCGGCTGCGGTACACAGATCAGCGGAAGGAGTCCCATGACAAACGAATCCATCGGATCCTACGACCAGCCGATCGACACCGCCGCGAGGCAGCACGCGCTCGCGAGTCTCTTCGATCTCCTCAAGAGTCCTCTCACGATCGAGAAATTGAAAGGCTGGGCGTCGGAGAGCGTCGGAATCCGCAGCCCGTTCCTGCAGGATCGCGTGTTCGGAAAGATCCGGTGGAAGAAGTCGATCGGCCGCTCGCTCGGCCCGACGCTCTCGAGCGGATTTCGCGCGGAGAACTGGTTCCACTATCTGAACTGGGCGGTGGGACCGGACGGAGTGCCCGTGGACATCGGAAAGTGGGTGCAGGCCCCGGAGCCCACCTTCTGGGACATGCCAAAGAAGTGTCTCGATCAGTCGGTCGCCGAGGCGAGGTTCTGTCACTTCAAACCCTCGACGAGGAAGACGTTCGACAGCACGCGCGAGTAGGCGTACACGTAGAACGATCCGTCGGGCGCCAAAAAGACCGAAGAAACTCGAACGACGCCGGCCGCGTCCGCGGGAAGGATCTCTTTCCAGGGCTCGCGGCGACCCGTCGCCACATCGAGCCGGTCGATACGGGCGGATGGCCCTCCCCGTTTCTGGACGTACAGAGACCGATCGTCTGCCGTCCAGCCCACGAAAATCTCTCCCGCTTCGATACCCGGAATCGGCGTCCCCTGACCGGTCGCGATCGAGTAGATCTGACCATTTCCGTCGGGGCCGCGTGCCAGGAACCGCGTCCCGTCCGTCGAGATCGGTCCGAGGCCGCGAACACCCTCCGGGGAAATTGGACGCGCTTTCGCGCCCTCGGCCGCCATGTCGACCAGGTAAAGGCGATTCGCCCGGCCCGGCTCAGTCGCCGCGACGATCAGGTGCCGGCTGTCCGGAAGGAATGGCCCTCCTCCCGTGAAGCGCAGGCCCGGGGCCGTGAGCGTTCTCGCCTGCCCGGCCCCCGTGGGGTAGAGAACCAGGCGCGGGTCGGTCAGCTTCCGCACGACGGAGGTCGCCCACGCGCCGTCCGGCGAAAGACCCACCCCCTGTCCCTCGCCGAGCCGCACGGCAGGGGAGCCGTCCGTCTTGCGCACGTACGTCGAATACCCGGCTCCGCCGCCCTCGCCCGCTTCGTAGAACATGACGGTCTGGCCGTCCCGCGAGAGGCCGCTCGGCCGCGACCAGTCGAGCCACGAAAGGTCGCGCTCCTTCGTCTGTCCCGGCGCAAGGGCGGACAGGCCGAGCCGGCGGAACTCGTCGATCAGCAGGACACGCCCGTCTCGAGCAATGTCCTGGAGGGTTAATGATCCCGTCACCGCCGCGACCGCGCGCAGCGTCCCGGAGAGGGAGACGGCGTAGAGCGAGCGGGTGCCGATCTCCGCCGCGGTGAACCAGATCTCCCGCCCGTCCGGCGACCAGGCGAGACCCTGAGCGCTCCCGAAGGCCTTCGTGAGTGTCGTCTTCTTTCCCGCGCGGTCCACGACGGCGGCGAACCCTCCGTCGTCCGCGGCCTGAGGATGATCGATGAAGGCGACCCGGTCTCCGGCGGGGGCCACGCGCGGGCTGCCGATCCAGCCGACCGTTTCGTAGAGCGTCTTGCCGATCGGATACTCCAACCGCGCTTTTCCGGCGACGGTGCGCACGACCGCCAGATCGCTCCCGCCGGGCTCCCAGTCGGCAAACTCGACGCCCTCGAGAATTTCGCGGGGCGCGCCGCCTCCGGTTGCGTTCGTGCGCGCGAGCGTCCCCGTTCTCGTGAACTCCATTGAAATGTAGCTGCGCAGCGACATCGCGAGGTCACCCGAGGCCGAGACGCCGAGCACGTCGGCGCCGGGATAGCCGAGCGGGCGCGACTCCGGGCTCTCGGGGGCAGCGACGAAGATCTCCGTCGGATTGCCGTCCCAGGAGGCGCTGTAGAGGATGGTTTTTCCGTCGGACCCGAAGCGCGCCGACCAGACGGTTCCGCGCCGGAACGTGAGCTGGTGGTACTTGACGGGCCTCGGCGTTCCGCGCGTTTTTCCGGCAAAGAACCCGGCGGCGAGCGAGACGAGCGACGCGAGAACCGCGGCGGCGAGCCCGGCGGACAGGAACCGCCTCTTCCCCGAGGTGCCTGCTACGGTTCCCGCTGCGGCCGTGCCGGAGTGTTCCGAGCCCGACCCCGACAGGGCCTCGAGGTCGAACGCCATGTCGCGCGCCGACTGAAACCGCTCCTCGGGATTCTTTTCGAGGCAGTGCCGCACGATGCGCTCGAGCCCCGGCTGGATGCTCTTGTTCGTGGCGGAGAGATCCGCGGGCTCTTCCCGCAGAATCGCGGACATCGTCTCCGCCGCCGAGTCGCGGTGGAAGGCGCGGGTCCCCGAGAGCATTTCGTGGAGGATCGCCCCGAAGGAAAAGATGTCGGAGCGCTGGTCCGCCGGCTTCCCCTTCACCTGCTCGGGCGACATATAGCCAAGGGTCCCGAGCACGACGCCCGGCTCCGTGCCCGCGGTCGCCGTGGGGAGGTTCGTCTGCAGGCCGCCCGGAGAATCCGACTGCGTCAGCTTCGCCAGGCCGAAGTCGAGGATCTTCACGCGGCCGTCTCGCGTCACGAAGATGTTCTCGGGCTTCAAATCCCGGTGGACGATCCCCTTCTCGTGAGCCGCGGCGAGACCGCGCGCGATCTGGACCGCCTGTTCGATCGCCTTGCGCACCGGCAACGCGCCGCCGGAGAGCCGGGCCCGCAGCGTCTCGCCCTCGAGAAGCTCCTGGACGACGTAGGGAGCGCCGTCGTGCGTGCCGATGTCGTACACGGCGGTCACATTGGGATGGTTCAGCACTCCCGCCGCCCGCGCCTCCTGCTCGAACCGCTTCAGGCGCTCCGGGTCGCTCGAGAAGGAGCCGGGAAGAACCTTGACCGCCACGTCCCGGCCGAGCCGCGGATCGCGCGCCCGAAACACCTCTCCCATCCCTCCCGCGCCGAGAAGGGACACGATCTCGTAGGGCCCGAGACGGCTGCCGGCTTCGAGTGTCATGGATTGGCGCGATTCTACCGGGCTTCAACGCGAGCTCCCCTCGTCACGTCATGCGATGCTTCGCAGAGCTCCGACGGTTAGGGGACATGGCCGGCTCACCACCCCGGAAGCGAAAGCGCGGGAAATAGCACGCCGAATCGGCCCGGCAGAAAAAGGGGCTGGAACCCCGGGAGTCGCTCATCGCATCCCGGCGGTCTGGATGCGCCGCCGAATTCCCGGATCCAGCTCCCTCTCGGCCGAGTCCTGTCAGGCTGAATGCGCCGCTCCTCATCTCAACACGCGCCCCCGGTGCTCGGGGAGAGGGAGGCGCTGCGCTGGTACCTCCTCCCGTCATGCTGCGCTGGTACCTCCTCCCGTCATATAGTCGCGGCTCGCCAGGGACAATTTGACCCAGACCAAGCTCTCGAACCGCTACGAGATCGCCGGCGAGCTCGGCCGCGGCGGGATGGGTGTCGTCTACCGCGCCAGAGACCCGCTCTTGAACCGCGAGGTCGCGGTGAAGCTGATCTCCTCCCAGGACCTGGCGCCCGAGACCGAGGGCCGGTTCCAGCGGGAGGCCCAGATCGTCGCCCAGATGGACCATCCGGCCATCGTGCCGATCTACGACTTCGGAAGCGACGACGGCTCCCTCTTCTTCGTCATGCCGCTCGTCGCCGGCACGACCCTGGCGCGCATGGTCCGGGACCAGTCGCTGCGCCTGGGAGATGTCATCGATATCGGCATCCAGGTTGCCGATGCGCTCGACTACAGCCACGCGCGGGGCGTCGTGCACCGGGACATCAAGCCGGCCAACATCATGGTCACGCGCGAGGAGGGGTCATCGGTCCGCGTGCGCGTCATGGACTTCGGCCTGGCCCGCGCGGACACCGAGTCGCGCCTGACCAAGACGGGCACGCTGATCGGGACGATGGCCTACCTCTCGCCCGAGCAGGTCTCCTCCCGCTCTTTCGACGCGCGGTCGGATATCTACTCGCTCGGCGTCGTCCTCTACGAATGCCTCCTGGGCGATCCGCCCTTCACCGGCGAAGTGCAGTCGATCCTGTACCGGATCGTCCACGAGAACCCGCAGCCGCCGCGC
Source organism: Acidobacteriota bacterium (assembly GCA_020199905.1). Lineage (GTDB taxonomy): Bacteria > Acidobacteriota > Thermoanaerobaculia > UBA5066 > Gp7-AA6 > JALYUA01. Next base: position 4,557 of record JAIVJS010000082.1, on the reverse strand, counting down.
GCGCTCGGGGCCGAGATCCGCGAGGAGCTCCAGGACATCGTCATGCGGTGCCTCGAGAAGGACCCGGCCAGGCGGCCGCAGAAGGCCGGCCAGATCTCCGAGGCGCTCCGGCGGCACAAGGCGAGCCTCGCGACGGAAGAGTTCCGGATGTCCATCGTCGCGAGCCCGAGCCGGATGATCCAGCGGCCCGCCATGGCCGCGTTCATCGGCCGCGAGAAGGAGTTCGCCGAGCTTCAGCGGCGCTTGAACGCGGCGATCTCGGGCGACTGCCAGTTCGCCGTCGTGGCGGGGGAGCCCGGCATCGGAAAGACGCGCCTGCTCGAGGAGCTGAAGACCCTCGCGTCCGCGCGAAAGGTCCGCGTCCTCTATGGCCGTTTCGTCGAGCAGGCGGGCACCTTCTCCTACCAGGGCTTCTGCGAGCTCATCCAGGACTATTTCCGATCGCGCGACGCCGCCAGCTCTTCGGGAGAGCGTCCCGACCTGTCCGACCTCGCCGCGCCTCTGGTCGCGCTCTTTCCCCAGCTTTCGGAAATTTCCGAGCTGCGCTCGGCCGGCAGCGGCGCGACGCGCGCGGCGGCCGCGGCCGACGAAAGGGAGAAGAAGCCCGAAGACCGGATCCAGATCTTCGAGCTTCTCGCCCGCGCCCTGACCCGGATCGGCGGCGGCCGGCCCCTCGTCCTGGTCCTCGAGAACCTGCACGGTGCCGAAGCTTCGATCGAAGCGCTCCAGTATGTCGTCCGCCGGCTGGGCCCGACACCGACGCTCGTCGTCGCAAGCTACCGGCAGACGGAAACCGACAAGCGCCATCCCCTGACGCGCATGCTCGACTCCTTCGCGGACGACCCCCGGTTCGTGTCGACGACGCTCGGGCCCTTGTCCCCGTCGGAGCACCGGGCGCTCGTCGCCTCGCTGGTTGGCGCGCCGAAGGTGGCGGACGACCTGGCCCGGCGGCTCCACGACGCCACGGAGGGAAACCCGTTCTTCACGAAGGAGCTGATCCGATCGCTCGTGGACTCGGGCGGCATCTCGCGCGACGACACGGGGGCGTGGAGCGTTTCGAAGGAGGCGGAGATCTCCGCCGATGCTCTGCCCGCTACGATCCAGCAGGCGGTCGAGAAGCGGGTGGAGCGGCTTCCGGAGGAGCTGCGCGACACCCTTTCGATCGCCTCCGTGCTGGGAAAGACGTTCGACGCGCGGGACCTCGAGGTTCTCGCGGACGAGTCGCGCAACCTGGATGACGATCTCGACAAACTGCTGCGCGACGGCATCCTGGAAGAGGAGCGCGAGTCTCGAGGCGACCGCCTGACCTTCGCGAGCGGAATCGTCCGCGACGTGCTCTACGCCGCGCTGTCGCGCCGCAAGCGCCGTTCCCTGCACCGCAAGTACGCGGAACTGATCGAGAAGCGTTCCGCCGGGCGGCTCGAGCGGATCTACCCCGAGCTCGTCCACCACTTCTCGCAGGCGGACGTCCCGGACAAAACGGTCGAATACGGCTTGAAGCTCGCGCAGAAATCGCTCGACACGTTCAGCCCCGAAGAGACGATCCGCGTGGCGAAGATCGCGCTCGAGTATCTCGAAGACGAGGAGTGGACGGGCGATCCGTCTCTCGAGGCGCACACGCGCCTGCTCCTTGCCCAGGGGCAGCGCATGGCGGGCAACGTGGACGCCGCGCTGCGGGAGGCGGAGGCCGCCGCGAAGGCGTTCGCCGACCGGAAGGAGTCCGCGCCGGCGGTCGGCGCGATGCTCTTCGCCGCGGAGACCGCGTGGCACGCGCGGCGGACCGACGATGCCCGCCGCTGGGTCGAGCGCGGGCTCGAGGCGGCCCGTCCGGCCGGCGACAGCCAGCGTCTGGGCAAGCTGCTGGCCCTCGCGGCCGCGGTCGCGCACATGCGCGGCGAGTACCAGCAGGCGGCGGCCTACCAGGCGGAGCTCGAGACCCTCGCGCCGCGGGAGAAGTCCGCGCCGGAGGAAACCGCGAAGGGCGGATCGCTCGTCGTGGCCATGTCGAACCCGATCGCGTCTCTGGAGCCCGGAACCTATGCGACCACCGAGGAGCACGAAGTCCTGTCGAACGTCTTCGAGACGCTCGTCACGACGGACACGGAGGGCAACCTCGCCCCGCACCTCTGCGACCGATGGTCCGTCGAGGACGAAGCGCGGACGGTGCGCCTCCACCTGCGTCCCGGCATCGTGTTCTCCGACGGCTCTCCGCTGACGGCGGCCGCCGTCAAGACGTCGCTCGAACGGTCCATCCAGCTCTCACGCGACGCGAGCCCGGCGGCGTTCGCCGCGATCCGTGGGGTGGCGGCGTATCTCGAAGGCAAGGCGCCCGAAGGCGGCGTCGAGGGAATCGCGACCCCCTCCGACCTGCAGATCGAGATCGGGCTGACAGATCCGCTGCCGATCTTTCCGTCTCTCTTGACCGACGGGCGGACGTCGATCGCTCTCGTGGCGCCGGCCGCGGGGAGCGACGGAGGCGGAAGCCCGGCGAAGCTCCTGGGCACCGGGCCGTTTCAGACCGTCATTCACTCGCCGGAGCACGCCGTCCTCGAGCGCAATCCGCGGTACTGGAAAGAGCCGGCGCGCCTCGACCGCATCGAGTTCCAGGCGGGACTCCCGGCCGCCGCGATCGCCGAGCGCCTCCGCTCGGGCGAATCAGTACGCCGGCCTGACCCGTGCGCTCTTCCAGATCTGGGCGGAGCTCGGCGTCGAAGTAGAGGTCGGCACGAAGACGATGCCCGAGTTCATCGAGGCCTGGCACGAAGCGCGGGACTTCGACCTCTGGATCGGACGCTGGATCGCCGACTACGACGATCCCGACAACTTCACGTTCACGCTCTTGAACTCGCGCAACGGGCGTCTGCGGAGCTACTTTTCTTCGCCCGAAGCCGACGCGATCCTCGAGGAAGCGCGCGCGGAGGCCCGCCCGGCCTCGCGGGAGAGCCTCTACCGGAAGTTCGAGCATCTGCTGGTCGAGTCGGCCGCCCTGGTTCCCCTCTTCCACGACGTCGATTACCGCATCGGAGGCCCGGCGGTGCGCGGACTCGAGCTTCACAGCACCGCTCCCTACGTCAACTACGCCGATGTCGGCAAGGCCGAAGCGCCGGCGGAGCAGCCCTCCGCGGGCAGGCAGGCCGGCGGCGGAATCCTGCAGGTGCCGGTCGCGGGAATCGTCCGGAGCCTCGACCCCTCCCTGTCGGGCACCGTGGAGCAGGCGGAGGTTTTGCCGCAGATCTTCGAAACCCTGACCTTCGCGATCGATGGTACGCGGATCGTCCCGTGGCTGGCGTCCAGCTTTTCGATCGAAAACGACGGCATGCGCTTTCGCTTCAAGCTTCGGCCGGGCGTGCGGTTCCACGACGGGCGCCGTCTGACCGCCCGGGATGTCCGCTACTCCTTCGAGCGTCTCCTCTCGAACTCGCAGAGCGACTGCCGCTGGCAGCTGTCGGCGATCCGGGGAGCGTCCAGGTTGCTGGATGGCACGGCCACCGACCTGGAAGGCTTCCACATCGTCTCCCCGATGGAGCTCTACATCGACCTCGAGCAGCCGGTCTCTTTCTTCCCGGCGCTCGTCTCCTACGTAGGGAGCGGAATCGTCCCCGAGGGTACGGAAACGGTCGGTTCGAGCTGGCGGGACAACGCCGTGGGAACGGGGCCCTTCCGCGTGGTCACCTTCGAGCCGGGCCGCCGGCTCGAGCTCGAGCGCTACGCGCACTACTGGCGCGACGGTTATCCCCGAAGCGACGGGATCGTCTTCCGGTTCGGCGCTTCGGCCGAAGAGGTCCGGGAGGACTTCGAGGCGGGGCGTCTCTCCGTCGCGTCCGACCTGCTGCCGGCCGACGTCGAGCGTTTGCGGCACGACCCGAGATTCGCCTCCGGCTACCGCGAAGGGCCGAAGCTCCAGACTTATTTCGTCGTCTTCAATGTCCATCGCGGTCCGATGCGCGACGCGGAGCTGCGGCGCACCTTGATCCAGGCCGTGGACGTTCCCGGTCTCGTGCGGCGAACGCTCGGGCGGCTCGCGATCCCCGCGCACGGCTTGATCCCCCCGGGCCTGCTCGGCCACTCCGCGCACAGAAAAGACGCCGGAGCGTCCACGCCGGGCGCGTCCTCGGATACCTCGATCCAGGCGACGGTCTCACGCGAGACGGTCGAGCTCACCGTGGCGCTGCATCCGATTTTTTCCGGCGAGCTTTCCGCGCTCGCCCGGGAGGCTTCGGAGAGGTTCCGCGAGATGGGGTTCGTCCTGAAGCCCGTCAGCAAGACCATGGCGGAGTACCTCGACGTCAATCGTCGGGCGGACGCGGACCTCGCGATCGGACGCTGGAGCGCCGACTATCCCGACGCGGACACCTTCGTTTACGGGGTCCTCCATTCGACGGCGGGAATCCTGGGCCGGTTCATCGCGAATCCGGAAATCGACCGCCTCATCGACCAGGCCCGGGCCGAAACCGACCCGCGCGCGCGTCACTCCCTCTACCGCAAGGTCGAAGAGATCGTGGCGCGCGAAAGCCTGCTGCTGCCTCTTTTCCACGACCAGGTCTACGCCTTCGCGCG
>JAIVJS010000070.1 GCA_020199905.1 Acidobacteriota bacterium | reverse complement strand
GGGGAGGGCCGGTGTGAGGGGCCGCGCATAAAGCCCGCTACCTCGGCCGCGGCGTCGTCGTGGGCGAAGTGGACGTCACGATCGACGCCGATCCTGCAGGAACAGGACCCACGGGCGTGGGTAAAGGAAGCAGACGTAGAATCCCCTCCCCAACGCCCGGAGGACGACTTGACGACCCAGGTGACAACTCAACGCCCCGACGTGCATCTGGCGGGATCCGTCCTCGAAAAATCGCGGCACGTCTGCGCCTTCTTCCACACCCGCGCCGAGGAATACCGGACGCTCCTCCCGTTCATCCGCGAAGGCTTCGAGGCGGGAGACAAGGCGTTCCACATCGTCGAGTCGAGCCACATCCCCGTGCACTTCACGGCGCTCGCGGCCGCGGGCATCGACACCGAGCGGGCGCGGTCCTCCGGCCAGCTCGAGGTCCTTCCGTGGGAGAAGGCCTATCTGCGCGGCGGCCACTTCGACCAGGACGCGATGCTGGTCTTGATCGAGCAGGTCTTGAACGGCGGCAAAGCCCAGGGCTACCCGATCACCCGCCTCGTCGCGAACATGGAATGGGCCCTGGAAGATCGTCCCGGAGTGGCCGACGTCGTCGAGTACGAGACGCGCTTGAACTTCATCCTCCCGAAGTTCGACGATGCCGTCGTTTGAACGTACGACCTCGCCAAGTTTGGCGCCAGCGTCGTGCTCGACATCCTGAGGACCCACCCGATGGCGATCGTCGGCGGCGTGCTCGAGAAGAATCCTTTCTTCGTTCCCCCCGAGGAATTCCTTCTCGAGCTCCGGGCGCGCGAAAAAGCCCGGGAGACGCCGGGATGACCTTCTCCCGCTGAAGAACGGAGAGGTCAGGACCATGACCGACGTCTCGCAAGAGCTCGCCCGGCTTCAGCGCTCGCTCCGCGACCTCGTCGCGCTCTCGACCATGCCCGCCGTCTGGGTCGGCCTCGACCCCCGGCAGATCGCCGAAAGCCTCGCGGACACGCTGGGCGAGATGCTCGACACCGACCTCGCGTATTGCCGCCTGCCTCCGATGGGCATCGCGCAAGGCTTCGAAGTGGTGCGGATACGCGGCCGCCGGCAGTCTCCGTTCGAGAAGGCGGCGGTCGCGGACCGGATTCGGGGGCACTTCGCTTCCTCGCGAGAGGGATGGGGAGTCGATGTGCCGAGCCCGCTTGGCGCCGGGACGCTTCGCCTGTCCTGGCTCTTTCTCGGCGCTCCCGAGGAAGGAGGCGTCGTCGCGATCGGCTTCGGGGGCGAACGCGCGCTGACCGAGCCGGAGAATCTCCTGCTCCGCGTCGGCGCGAATCTCGCGGCGGTGTGGATCCGGCAGAAGCGCGCCGAAGAGGAACGCCAGACGTTCGGGGCGCTCGTCGAGAACAGCTCCGACTTCATCGGGATGGCGAACCGAACGAGGCGGCCCCCTTTTTCCAGAACATGTTCCTCGTTCCCCGGCCCGGCACGGATCAGCCGCTGTGCTTCGCGACGGTCGCGCGCGACATCACCCGCGCCAGGCGCGCCGCGGCGGAGCTCGAGCGTGCGGCGAAGGCGAAGGACGACTTCCTCGCGATGCTCGGCCACGAGCTGCGCAACCCGCTCGCGCCGGTCGTCAGCGCCCTCGACATCCTCCGCATGCCCGGCAGCGATCTCGCGACGCGCGACTGGGCGATCGCGGTCATGCAGCGGCAGATCAAACACATGGTGCGGCTGATCGACGACCTTCTCGACGTGTCGCGGATCACCCACGGCAAGATCTCGCTCACGCGCGCACCGCTGGCGATCCGCGCGATCCTGGACCACGCGGTCGAGGCGGCGATGCCGCTGATGGAGGAGCGCAGGCACCGCCTGACCGTGGAGGTCGAGCCTCCCTCGCTCGCGGTCGATGGCGACGCGACGCGGCTCGTCGAAGTCTTCGTGAACCTCCTGAACAATGCGGCGCGATATACGCCGGAAGAGGGCGTGATCGAAGTGACGGCCGAACGGGACGGCCCGGAGATTCTCGTGTGGGTGCGCGACAACGGGATGGGCATGCCGCCGGGGCTGGTCCAGAACGCCTTCGGCCTCTTCGTCCAGGGAGACCGCGCGCTCGACCGCTCCTCCGGCGGCCTCGGCATCGGCCTGACGATGGTCAGGAACCTGGTCCAGCTGCACGGAGGCATCGTCGAAGCGCACAGCGCCGGCCTCGGGAGGGGAAGCGAGTTCCTGGTGCGGCTTCCGGCCTGGGACGGCGAGAGCGCGGAGGCGGCCGGTGGCGCGGCCGAAGAGAAGGGCGCGGACAGGCCGAGGGAGCCTCACCGCGTGCTGATCGTCGACGACAGCATCGACCTCGCGGAGGGGATCGCCGCCCTGCTCACCGACGCAGGACACGACGTCCGCACCGCCTACGACGGAACGAGCGGCCTCGACGTGGCGGCCGAGTTCTGCCCCGACGTCGTCCTGCTCGATGTGGGACTGCCGGGACTGAACGGCTACGAGGTCGCGGACAGGCTGCGCGAAATCCCCGGTGTCGAAGAGGCCCGCATCGTCGCGATCACCGGCTACGGCCAGGAATCCGACAAGGCGCAGGCAAAGAGCCACGGCTTCGACGATCACGTGGTGAAGCCCGTCTCGTTCGAAAAGCTGCAGACCGTCATCGCCGCGTCCCGCCGACATGCGCCGAGGGCGTAGGCGACGCGAGGCCGAAAATCTCCGGGAACCCGAGTCCCTCTCTCCGGCCCCTCCGCTCCCTCTCCCCGCGCGCCGGGGGAGAGGGCTGGGGTGAGCGGCCGAACTGGAAGCACGGCAGGTTTTTCAGCGATACGCCGGTCCAGAAAGCCGGACCCCTCCCTCGAGCGATCGGGAGGGAAAAACCCTCGCCCGACCGTGCAATGGGCCGCCTCACCGGCCGAGGTTCGAGTCGAAGAGGCGCGCGATCTCCTCGTTGTACTCGCGCGTCTCCGGAGCGTTGATGTCGCGATTCCACTGGCCATGCGACAGACCTTCTCAGAGCTGGAGGACGGCCCCGACCCCCCGTGGCGCGCAGCTTCCGATGCACCCGAATCGGGTTCGACAGGTACAGGTCACGGTTCGCGCTGGTCGGGATTGTGGGCGGTAACCACGCATGTCGCCGTAGACCGGAGACAGCAGCGGGCCTTTCAGGTCACACCGTTGGCGTGGAAGCCTTTCACGAGACTTGCTTCAGCGCCGCGCCTTCGCCACCAGATCGATCTCCAACGCCGCTCCCCCCGGCAAAGCCGCGACGATGACGGTCGACCGCGCCGGCTTCACGTCGCCCATCCTCTTCGCATAAACGGTATTCAGCGCGGCAAAGTCGTCGGCCTTTGTCAGGTAAACCGTCGTCTTGATCACATCCGCCCACGTCAATCCGTCCGCCTTGAGCACCGCCTCCAGATTGTCGAGCACTCGGTCGACAGACGCCTCGAAGGTGGTGGTGACGAACTGTTTCGTCTTGGGGTCGCGGTTCACCTGCCCGGCGGCGAACAGAAATCCTCCGGCGACGACGGCCTGCGAGTACGGTCCGGCCACGCTGGGCGCGTCCTCCGTTGCTAC
>JAIVJS010000021.1 GCA_020199905.1 Acidobacteriota bacterium | reverse complement strand
GCTGAGCGGTGACCAGGCGGCTCCGCTGGTTCGGGCATGTCGCATCGCTGAGGCAGAAGATCGAGGATAACCCGGCCCGCGCCGATCACATCGTGACGGTGCACCGACTCGGCTACCGCTTCGTGGGGTGTGCATTCAGCCTCGGATCCACTCAGCCCTGACTTCTGAATCGACGTCGGTCGGAATCATGTTTGGGGTCAGGTCTTTATTATACATTAACGCCGCATGCCGTCCGTCTGAGACAAGCGGACTTCGCGCGGTCATCCGGCGGCCCCGAGGAATTGGCTCTCAGGTGGGGTGATCCGGCGGAGGCTACCGCCGAGATTCTGGGTGCGCCTGCCGGCCGCCGGCCGCCTGGTTCGCTCCCGGTCCTGCCGCCCTCCCGGTCTGCCGGTTTCATGCGGGCGGCGCCCACGAATACTACATAGCACGACCCTTGCAGGGGAGCCGGCTGAAGCGAAGGAATGCCCGACCCAGTCACCACAGAACGCGCCCCCACCGGAGTTCCCGGCCTGGACGAGGTCCTCGAGGGGGGCTTCCCCCGCCGGCGGGTTTCGCTCGTGCAGGGCGATCCCGGAACCGGGAAGACGACGCTCGGGCTCGCATTTCTCCTCGCAGGCCGGCGTCTCGGGGAGCGGTGCCTGTACGTGACGCTCTCGGAGACCCGCGATGAGCTGGCAGAAGTGGCGGCCTCCCACGGGTGGTCTCTGGACGGAATCGACGTTTACGCCGTCCCGGAAGGCAGCCCGGCGAGCGAAGACGAGGAAAACACGCTCTTCCTGACTTCCGAGGTCGAGCTGGAGGAGACCTGGAGGCAGCTCCTCGAGAGGTTGAAGGCCGCGAGGCCCGACCGGGTGGTCTTCGATTCGCTGACCGAGGTGCGGCTCCTCGCCCAGAGCCCCCTGCGCTTTCGCCGACAGGTCTTCGCTTTGAAATGGTACCTCGCCGAGGCCCGCGCGACCGTGCTGCTCCTGGAACAGACTCAGGACCGTCAACCGAACGACGACATCGAGAGCCTCGCACAGTCGATCATCGCTTTGAGGCAGCGAACACCGGGGTACGGATCGCCTCGACGCCGCCTCGAGGTCGTCAAGATGCGCGCCTCCCGCTACAGGGGAGGCTTTCACGATTTCGAGATCGAGACCGGGGGGCTCCGGGTATTTCCGCGTCTGGTGGCGTCGGAGGAGGAACGGGTCTTCGAGTCCGACGCGTCTTCGAGCGGAATTCCCGAGCTCGACACGCTGGCCGGCGGCGGAATCGACCGCGGGACGACGGTCCTGATCCTCGGGCCCGCAGGAGTGGGCAAGTCGTCGCTGTCCATGCAGTACGCCTATCAGTCTGCTCTGCGGGGCGAGCTCGTCGTCTATTTCAATTTCGACGAGGGTATTCGGACGCTCCAGGAGCGCAGCCGCGGGCTCGGCATGGACCTGCTCGCCCCCGGCGTCGCGAATCAAATTCGAGTCCCGGAGCTCGGGCCGACGGATGTGTCCGCGGGCGAGTTCTCACAGCGGATTCGCACGTTCGTCGAGGATGAGAACGCCCGCATGATCGTCATCGACGGCTTGAACGGGTACCTCGCATCGGTCGGGGAGGACAGGCAGGTGCTGCTCCAGCTCCACGAGCTCTTCGCGTACCTGCGCCGCACGAGCGTCATCACCCTCCTCACCATCGGCCAATCGGGGTTCCTGGGCAACACGGTGGACAGCCCGATCGACGTCAGCTATCTCGCCGACAGCGTATTGCTCCTCCGCTTCTACGAGGCGCGCGGAAAGGTACGCAAGGCGATCTCCGTCATCAAGCGTCGGAACCGGGGGCACGAAACGGCGATTCGCGATTTCCAGATCGGTCCCGAACGGATTCGCGTGGGGCCGCCGCTCGAAGAATTCCAGGGGATTCTGACCGGCCATCCCCACCTGATCCCGCCGGGGAATCCGCCTTGATCGCCACCGAACGCGAACACGAGGATCGGGTGCTCGTCTGGGCGCCGACGGGACGCGACGGGAGCCTGACATGCCGCTTCCTCGAAAGCGCCGGATTGTCCTCCGCTGCGATCGAGAACGCGGAGAGCCTCTGCTCCGAAGCGGAAAAGGGAACGGGCCTCCTTCTGCTGGAGGAAGAGGTGCTCTCCGCGGGCGCGCTCGACAAGCTCGAAGAAATGCTCTCGCGGCAGCCTGCCTGGTCGGATCTGCCGATAATCGTGTTCACATTCGGAGCGGCCGCCGTCGGCCGGGCGACGGACCCGGGGCCGCGCCTCGGCGAGCGGTGGAACGCGACACTGCTCGACCGTCCCGTTCGCAAGATCGCGCTGCTGACGGCCGTGCGAGCGGGCCTTCGCGCGCGGCGGCGCCAGTACGAGGTGCGTGACCTTCTGCGGGAGAGCCAGAAGAGCGTCGAGCAGCGGGACCACTTTCTGGCGATGCTCGGGCACGAGCTGCGCAACCCTCTCGCGGCGATCGTCACCGCGGTCGAGCTCGTCGAGCGGTCTTCCGGTTCCAATCCAAACCCGCAGCACGCGGTCATCCAGCGGCAGACGCGCGTGCTCTCCCGCCTCGTGGACGATCTTCTGGACGTCGCGCGGGTGACCTCCGGAAAGATCGGGCTCCTCCGCGTGCCCGTCGACCTGTCGGAAGTCGTGGGACGGTGCGTGCAATCCCTCGCCGCGTCCGCGGACTGCCAGAGCATCGACCTCCTCATGGTCCCCTCGCGCGAGAGGATCCTGCTCGAGGGGGATACGACCCGCCTCGAACAGCTCTTCACGAACCTCCTGACAAACGCGATCAAGTACACGCCTGCGGGAGGCCGCGTCGACGTGACCGTCACCGCCGAAGACGAAATCGGTTGCGTGCGCGTTCGCGACACGGGGGTCGGGATCGCCCCGGAGGCGCTGCCGACGATCTTCGACCTCTTCACGCAGGCGCCCCGGACCCTGGATCGATCGCAAGGCGGTCTCGGCATCGGTTTGACGCTCGTTCGCAACCTCGCGTCGCTGCACGGCGGCTCCGTCGAAGCGAAGAGCGAGGGGCTCGGCCGGGGCTCAGAGTTCCTAGTCAAGCTGCCGCGAACCGGATCGCGCGACGTCCCTGAGCGGCGAACGCGCTCCCGGGTAGAAGTGCCCGCCGGGGCGCTGCCGCGGCGCATCCTCATCGTGGAGGACAACGCCGACCTGAGGGAGGGGCTGACGGAGCTCCTCCGCGGCCTCAATCACGAGGTGTGGGCCGCCGAGGAGGGTCTGGAAGGTCTCCGGCGCGCGATCGAGCTGCAGCCGGAAGTCGTCGTGCTCGACATCGGGCTTCCGGGCATGGACGGCTACGCGCTTGCCCGGAGAATCCGCGAGGCGCTCGGCTCCCGCACGCTGCTGGTCGCGCTGACGGGCTACGGTCAGCCCGAAGACCGCCGCCGCGCTCTCAATTCCGGCTTTGACGTGCACCTGACGAAGCCCGTCCGGTCTCAGGCGATCGTCGATCTTCTCCAGACGCGCGAGCGGGCGTCCGCCCGCAACTGACCCGCCACTGAGGAGCTGCCGGCATCTCCGCAGCGCAGAACGAGCTCCCCTCTGTCTATGGGATGGATCTCGGCCACTCCGGTTCGGATGGCGAAGCACGGCCGCATCTTTGCTGACAATTTGCGTACGGCTTTTGCCGGCCTCGACACCCACGAGGCGGACCGGGGTTGATCGCGAATCCCCCGATATCACCCCGAGCAGCGTCAAGAGTGCGGAGCTTGTACCTGGCAAGGCTCGACAGTTGGCTCCTCAGGTAGGATTTGAACCTACAACCCCCCGGTTAACAGCCGGGTGCTCTGCCATTGAGCTACTGAGGAACGGCCGCGGATCGCGAACGTTAACGGACGGGCCCGGGGGTGTCAACCGCCCTCCTTTTCAGGGCGCGGGAGACCAGGAGGCCCAGGTCACGCGCCAGCGTTTGCCGGACGGCGCGAGTCGCGTCTCGAACTGCCAGGACGAGGACGACGGCAGCAGCCCCTCGAGGCCGGCGATCTTCCGCGCGCGGCCGGAGAGATCGACGCGGAACCTCGCCAGAGCGGCGCTCTCGGCGCGCTCGACGTTCAGGTCCCGGACCGTGACGTCCAGCGACTCGTAGGCGGCGAAGAGCTGACGCACCGTCGACTCCAGGTCTGATTTGCGCGAGCCGTCCGCACCCTGAAAATCCGCCGCGACGAGATCCAGAAACGCCTTCGCGTCGCGATGGCTGGCGGCCCGGGAGAGATCGTCGACCGTCTGCTTCGCGGGGTCACCCGGGGGACGGCATCCGGCGACGAGCGAGAGCATGGGCGCCAGCGTCAGGAGCGAGGTCGCCAGGCGTGAAAAAATCCGGGTTATGACGTTCCTCAGGCGTGCGTCGCTTCTCATGTGCCTGTGGGCTCTCGCCGTGGGGGGCTCGACCTCGCAGGCGCAGTCCTCCCCGGCCGCTCCCGGGACTCCCGCGAATGCCGCCGCGCCGCGGCCGTCGCTCATCGTCGTCCTCTCCGTCGACCAGATGCGGGCAGATTACCTCGACCGCTTCCGGCCCTGGTTCGGCAGGGACGGCTTCAACCGCTTTCTCGAGCGCGGAGCGGTCTATCGCGAGGCGCGGCATCGCCACGCGAGCGCCTACACGGCTCCCGGCCACGCCTCGATCGGCACCGGTCTCGATCCCCGCCACCACGGCATCGTCATGAACCGCTGGTACGACGCCGTCGCGGGAGAGGGGGTCTACTGCACCGAGGACCGCCGCGTCGCGTGGGTGGGCGCCGGGCCCTCGCCGCCGAAGATCCCGATCCAGCCCGGCTCGCCGGTCCTGATGGACGGCGCTTCCCTCGGCGACCGGCTGAAGGAGAAGTTTCCGGCGGCGCGCGTCGTGGCGGTCGCTCTCAAGGACCGCGCCGCCGTGCTGATGGCGGGGCGCAAAGCCGACGCGGCGATCTGGTTCGAGGAGCGTTTCGCCCGATTCGTCACGTCGACGTACTACCCGCCGCGCCCCTCCCTTCTCGCGTTCAACGACGGGGTGCCCGCCTTCCTCGCCGATCCCGCGCACCGGAAATGGGAGCCGTCGGGACGGATCCCACCCGCAGAGCTCGGTCGCATCACGTTCGACCCGCCCGAGCTCTACGGCGCGAAAGGCCAGCCCGAAGGCTTCGGCGCGACTTTCCCCCACGCCATGGCGAGCGCGTTCGACATCGTTCATTCCCCCTGGGGCGACACGCTGCTTCTCGAGCTCACGCGCGCCGTCGTGCGCGACATGGCCCTGGGATCGCAACCGGCGCGCCCGGATCTGCTCTTCGTCGGGCTCTCGGCCACGGACTATTACGGGCACTGGTTCGGTCCGGACTCGAAGGAGATCGCCGACGGAATCGTCCGGCTCGACGCGGAGCTCGAAGGCTTCTTCCACTTCCTCGATGCCACGGTGGGGCGCGACCGCGTCCTTCTCTTCCTGACGGCGGACCACGGCGTGCAACCGATTCCCCAGGTCGCTCTGGCGCGGAGGTCTCGAAGCGGGGCCGGTGATCCCGGCGCAGCCGGGCGTGTCGACTTTTCCAACGGGCGGGGCACGGGCCAGTACCCGGCCATCCGGCAGCTCGCGGCGGATCGCATCACTCTCGAAGAGATGCTCGCGAAGACATTCGGCTACGAGGTCGACCTCGACGCGCCCGCGATCCGCGAGGCGGCGGTGGTCTTCTTCGACGAGCCCGGGCTGTACCTGAACCGTCCCGTCCTTGCCCGGCGCGGCCTGAATGCGGAAGCCGTAAAGAACGCCGTGCGCGACTGGGCACGCGGGCGGCCGGGAGTCGCCGGAGCGTTCACGAACACGGAGATCGGGAACGGCCTGCCCGCGAACACCCCGGACGGCCTCGCCGTGGAGCGGTCGTTCCGCGCGGACCGTTCCGGAGACGTCATCTCCGTCCTGAAGCCCGGATGGATCTGGTCGTACGGCCGCCAGACGGGAACGACACACGGCCAGCCCAACGACGACGACGCGCGCGTTCCGCTGGCCGTCTGGGGCCCCGGTGTCCGCGCCGGATCGTTCGGCGGCCGCGTGTCGCCGATTGCGATCGCGCGCACCGTCGGCGCGCTCCTGGGCTTCGAGGCCGGCGAGCCCGACGCCGACGTCCTCGAGGCCGCCCTCGGGCGGACGCCGGGCACGAAAAGGATCATGACCCGACGGCGCGAGCCGAAGGGGACGGGATCAACCGGCGGCGACCCCGTGGCGGACCCCGGCTCCCGGCGATGACCCACGCGCCGGTCCCGGAAGACACCGAGGCCCTCCTCCTTGAGCATCGCGACATCGACGCCCTGCTCGAAGCGCTGCTCGCCGCGCTCTCCGCCGGCGCGCTCGTGGGCTCCGTCGACGCGCTCGTGGGCTCCATCGACGCGATTGCTCGCCTCGACGACGCGATCCGCGTCCACTCCGGCTTCGAGGAGGGGCTCTTCCCGGCCGCTCCGGAGAAGCTCGTCACGCGGGCGGGAGACACGGCGGGCGACCCGCTCTTCCGACTTCTCCGGCTCGAGCACGTCCAGATCCGGGAGCTCTCCGGGATGATCCGGTGCGTTCTCGGCGATTCCGGCGACCTGGCGGGGGCTTTCACGATGGCGGCCAACCTCGCATCGCGGTGGGAAGCGCACGTGCGGCGCGAGGAGAAGGATTGGCTGGGAGGGTAAGGGATGGTCGAGCGTGAAGCGTCGAGCGTCAGGCGCGTGCGCTCATTCGTTTCCCGTTTTCCGTTTCCCGTTTTCCGACCCCGTGAGAGCCGTGACCTCGATCGTCCTCTCCCGCGGACCGTCGAGCTCGACTAAGAAAATCCCCTGCCAGCGTCCGAGCTTCGGCTCGCCGTCGTCGACCGGCACCAGGCGCGACGTCCCGATCGCCTCCGACAGAAAATGCGCGGCGGAATTGCCTTCCTCGTGATCGAAAGGAACGTCCGGCACCCACTTCGCCCACGCCCGCTCGAGATCCGTGGTGACGTCGGGATCGTAGTTCTCCCCGACGGTGATCGCGGCGGTCGTGTGCGGCACCGAAACGAGGATCGCGCCGCTCGACACGCCAAGCGCCCTGGCGGCCGCGACGACCAGATCCGTGATGTCGCGCCGCTCGATCTTCTTCTTCGTCCGGACGTGGAATTCCGTCACGCGCCGAAGATTACTCCGGCGGCCCGGCGCGCGCCTCGTCAGGGATAGAGCTCTCGGTAGGAGCCCGCGAAAAGCATGACGCGGCGGACGTAGTCCCGCGTCTCGAAAGCGGGATGGGACTCGAACACCTCGTCGTCGGGAAGTCCCGGATTTTCGCGCAGCACCCTCGCCATCCGCGTGGGACCCCCGTTGTAAGCGGCGAGAGCCCAGAGCGGGTTGTCGGAGAAGCGGTCGAACAGGCTTCGCAGATAGGCGGCGCCGAGTCGCGCGTTGGTCGAAGGGTCGTAGAGAAAGGCCCGCCGGTAGCGCACGCGCAGAACGGACTTCGCGAGGCTCTTCGCGGTGCCGGGCATCAACTGGGTCAGGCCGAGCGCGCCGGCCCGCGACCGGGCGTCCGGGTCGAAAACGCTTTCCTGCCGCACGAGTCCTCGCAGGATGGCCGGATCGAGGCGGAACTGCCGGGCCTCCGACGCGAGAAAGCCGCCGAGCTCTATCGGGTAGTAGAGGCGCCGCCAGCCGTCGGGAACCCGGGCCTCGGCGGCGGTGCCGATCTCCGGGAACGCTCGTTTGACCGCCGCCGCCGCGGGAGCGAATTTTCCCAGCGCAAACTCCGCCTCCGCGAGGCGAAGGTCCCGCCCCCGCGACGGCGGAAGAAGACGCGCCTCCGCGGCCGCGCCTTCGAAGAAGCGCAGGCGGAGGAGCTCGTCCGTCCGCCGGAACGCCGCCGTCTCACGCGAGGGATCGGGCAGAGGCGCCGCGCGCCGGAGGCGGTAGTCCGGGACCCGCTTGCGGGCGAAGAGAGCGTAGACGTCGGCGGGCTCGCCGGACGCGAGCGACTCGAAGAGCGGCACCGCCTCGGCCGCGCGCCCTTCGCGAGCGAGGCATCGCGCCCGCCAGTAGAGAAGCCGGCGCTCGCGCGGCGCGTCGCGGTAGACGCTGGCGAGCGCTTCGAGCTCCTGCCTCGCCGCTCGGAAATCGGCGGCGCGGTACTTTTCCCACGCGAGCTTCCAGAGCGGCTCGAATCCGACCGTCGAGCCCGGGGAGTCCGCCAGGATGTTGCGCGCCTGTTCGAGGCCCTCGTCGAATCGCTCGACCTCGGCCGCGAGGCGGATCAAACGCTCGCGCGCGCCGATTCGCACGGACACCGGCGCCGGAGACGCGGTCAACGTCAGAAACGGCCGCCGGGCCGTCGGCAGGAGCGGGTCGCCGTCGGTGAAGGGGCCATTGCGCCGGCGGCGCGCCGCCGCGAGAGCGATGTCGGCGCGCAGCAGACGCGCGTCGAAGTCCGCGAGCGTTCCGTCTTCCGGAACCAGCGCCGCCGCCGCTTCCGCGCCCTTCGCATCGCCGCCGCGCGCGAGCGCCCGCGAGAGCGCCAGAAGGTTGGCGGCGCGCTCTTCGGCCGGCCATGCGAACGGCGGATCCTGTCGCAGCAGGCGGATCGCGCGCGCCGAGGCGGGGCCCTGCGCGAGGGAGCGTCCGAGGCGGCCACGCTCGGCGGGCGAGAGCATTCCGATCTGCTCGCGCACGAGGGCTCTCGCAAAAGGAGGCGCGCCCGCCGGGTCCACTCCCGAGAGCGCCAGATCGCGCGCGGCCGCGGCCGCAGACGGCCGATTGCCCGCGGCGAGCGAGAGCCGGATGCGGTCCGGGGCGACGGCGACGGCCTCGGCGGGAGTCAGTCGGGCGACCAGGCCGAGGACCGCGGCCGCATCGCCGGATGCGCCGCGCCTCGCGAGCGCCTGCGCCAGCCCGCGACCCGCATACGATCGCATCCCGAAAGGCTCTTCCGTTTCCCACGCGGCGCGCCACGCGTCCGCGGATTCCGGGAGCCGCCCCGCTCCCTCGAGGGCCCGGGCGAAGAGGACCTGCCGGTAAGGCTCGAGCCCGATCGCGGCGGCGGGAGCGAGATCCAGTTCGTGAAGCGCTCCGGCAAAATCGCGGCGGCGAACGGCGTCCGCCGCGAGCAGGAGCCCGACGCGGGCCGTCCATGCCGGCACGATCGCGGCACGGCGGCGGATCTCCTCGAGAACGGTGCGGCCCTCCGCGGACCCGTTGCCTTCGAGAGAGTCCGCGGCCCGGGCGAATTCCGCGTCGAAGTCGGCGCTGACCGGCCGCAGCGAAACGTCGGCGCGCACGCCGGGAACGGCGAGAAAAACCGAGGTGACGAGAGCGAGAACGATGCCGGCGCGGCTTCCCCGCAACCGCGAACACCGGGAGAAGCGGGAGAGGATCCGAGAGAGGAAGGGAGGACGGGTGGCCGGGATCAGATCAGAGGCCGAGCGACTCCGCGCGGCCTTCCGCGAGGATTCGCACCAGCTCCTCGTAGAAGAAGTTGGAGCTCGACCGCACGTCCTCCGGAATTCTCTCGTCGTACATCTGACGGCTGCGGTCGATGTCTTCCTTGAGCCGCGGATAGAGATCTCCGTGCTGACGGCCTTCGAGCACCGCCTTCTCGTTGTAGAGCTTGATCTCGGACACGAGGAGCTTCGCGAACCTCCGGGCCTCGTCGCGGCGTTCGTCGCCGTCCGCGGGCGCCAGGGGACCCGCCAGGCGGCGGCCTCCGCCGCCGGCCGGCTGGAACGCCGACGATGCCGGCGCCGGGGGCGCGTCGGGCTTCGGAGTGACGGGAGGCCGCGGCGGAGGCTCGGGCGACGGCGGGGGTTGCCGCAGTGCCACGGGCGGCTCCGGGTCGGGCGCCGGCTCTTCGTCCGCCTCGTAGGCCAGCGAGGGCTCGGGCTCTTCCTTCGCGCGCATGTCCCCGGCGCCCGGCGCCGGCGGCGCGGTCGACGGGCTCTCGACGTCGGGCTCCGCAAACTCGGGTTCGGAAGGGCTCGGAGGCTCGGGAGCGGCCGGCGCGGGCTCGGGGCGAGCCGGCGGGGGCGAGGCGCCGAACCGCAGAACCTGCGTTCCGAACGACTCGCGAGCGGGCGGACGCGACGACTCGGCCGGCGGCTCCGGCGCGGACATGGCTTCGGCGGCGCCACCGGCTTCGGTGGAGACAGGTCGTTCGGGGGAGGCCGCGCCTTCGGCGGAGGCGGAGGGCGCCCGCTCGCCCGCCGGCGGCCTGAAGTCTTCCACCGCGCGCATCGCGGGAGCGGGTTTCAACTTGCGGCCCGCGAGCCGGTCGACGAACAGTCCCGCGAGAAAAGTCAGAAAGGCGATGGACTCGGGATCGAAGCGGCTCGCCTCGTCCGCCGTGCAGTCGGCGTAGACGGCGCCGGAGACTTTTTCCTTCACCACCATGGGAACGAGCACCGCGGAAGAAGCGTCCAAAGCGCCAAGCCGCGCGGAAATCTCGTTGCCGGTCGGAAGGCGGAAGGCCGACCCTTCGAGCACGCGGGCGAGAGGACCGTCTTCCATGGGGAACGCGACTCGCCTCGCCGCTTCGTCGTTGCCGCCGTGGTCGGAAAAGCCGGTCGCCTTCCAGACGGCGAACGAGCCCGACTTGGAGATCAGAAGCGCGGCGCGCGACGCGTGGCGGCGGCAGAGCTCCAGGAACCGGTGCAGCGCCTCGACCTGGTTGCCCGCGTCATCGAGGTTGCGCGCGACCTCGATCGAGAGCAGTCCCGCTCCCGTGGGCCGATCCGGCAGGTCGCTCGGCGCGGGCGCCGGGGCTTCCGGCTCGGGGATTGCGACGAGCTCGGGAGGCACGAGGCCGGTGAAGTCCTGGTCGAAGCGGGAGAGAAACCCCTCCCAGCGGCGGTCCGACTCGAGGCGAAGACGCTCGAACTCGTCCCGCAGGCCCGCAAATCTTTCGAGGAGGCGGCGCTCGATCTCAGATTCGAGCTTCCGCAGTCGGTCTTCGGATTCGGTCACTCGGCGCATTATCCGGGCGCGCTCGTTACAGAGTCAAACTGTTTGGTGTTGGAGAGGGAGCATTGGCGCTGGAACAAGAGGGCGAAGGGCGAACGGCGTAATGAACCCCGAAACGAGATGGGAAGACCCAACGCCGCAAACGGTCAGTCCCGGATTACGGGCGACGAGGCGCTCACGGAGTTCGCGACGAACCCGCACTGGCCAGCGCCCTCTCCGCCTGGCGGCTTTCGCCTCGCCGCCGGCCGGCTAAATCACTGTCCCGCAATGACCTGTACGCATGCAATTGACTCACCCATCCGGCGGCCATAAGATGGGCGGCTCGATTATCAACTCCACGGTGAAGGGGGTGAGTGTACGTGCCGCTCGTTCACGTCAAGGAAGACGAATCCTTCGAAAACGCCATGCGGCGCTTCAAGCGGAAGTGCGAGAAATCCGGAATCCTCTCGGAACTGAAGAAGCGCCAGCATTACGAGAAGCCGAGCGCGAAGCGCAAACGCAAGATGATCCAGGCTCGCAAGAAGATGCTTCGCAAGCTCTCGGAAGAGCGTCGGGCCACTCCGTAGCCATCCCCCCCGCGGAGGGCGATGCCGATCGGGTGTCGCTCGAGTTCGACATCGTCCTCCGCCTCATCTCTTCCCTCGCCCGCACGGAGCCCGGCCGCGGGGCCGTGTCCGGGCTCGTCCCCTCGGGCGACGAAACCTCTCTTCGTCGAGCCGATGGAGGTCATCGAGGCGAACAACGATCTCGCGCTGCTCGCCGGAGAGGAGCGGCGCGAGGTCGAGCGGCTGCTGACCGGCTTCGGGCGCGCGGTCCTGTCGTCGGCCGGGCCGCTCGCCGCCGCGGTCGCGGAGCTTTCGGAGCTCGACGCCCTCGAGGCGAAGGTCGAGTTCGGAGACCTGTCGTCGGGACGGGTCCCGGAGATCTCCGACGATGTGGAGTGGATCCTCCGCGCCGCGCGGCACCCGCTGCTCGACGCGCGTCTCGCGCCGTTGCGCCGGCGAGTCTTAGACGAGCATCGCGGCGACCGCGAGGCGGTGCCGCTCGATCTCGAGCTCACGGGCGAGCAGCGGATGCTGGTCGTCTCCGGGCCGAACGCGGGCGGGAAGACGGTCGTCCTGAAAACGGCCGGCCTGTTCTCGCTGCTCGCACAGTCGGGCATTCCCATCCCGGCGGGAAGCGGAACGCGCGTGCCGGTTTTCCGCGCGATCCGGACGGAGATCGGGGACGCGCAGGCGATCCTGTCCGACCGCTCGACTTTCTCTTCCTCGATGGAGACGCTCGCGGCGATCCTCCAGGAGTCGGGTCCCGGCGTCCTCGCACTGATCGACGAGATCGGCGGCGCAACGGACCCGGAGGAAGGAAGCGCGCTCGCGGTCGCCTTCCTCGAGGAGTATCTGGCCCGCGGAGGCCGCGCCATCGTCACCACGCATCTCTCCGCCATCAAGAACTTCGCCGCGGGGCGGACGGACGCGGTGACGGCCGCGATGGAATTCGACGAGGAGACCGGGCGTCCGAACTATCGCCTGCACCCGGGTCTCTCCGGCCGGAGTCGCGCGCTCTCCGTCGCCCCGGCCGACGACAGGACCGCGCGCCCGAAGCCGGTCAGCAGCCGCTCGACCTCGCGCCGCTCCTCTCCGGCGAGCAGCGCGAGATCGTTGTTCGCCTCGATGACCTCCATCGGCTCGACGAAGAGCTCGCGGCCATCCGCGGGGACGCCGCCCGCCGCTCCGAGACGTCCGCCGCGCAGCTCGTCGCCGAGGCGGAGCGCACCGTCGCGGAAGAGCCGGCCTTAGTCGAGGCGCGAGAGCAGATCGAGGAGCGGGCGCGAGGCCTCGAGGAAGGCGGCCGGGCCCGCATGCGCGGGATGAAGGTCGAAGGGACGATTGTGTCGCTCGATCCCGAGAGCGCGTGGCTCGACGTCGGGGGGAAGAGAATGCGCGTTTCCCGGTCGGAGCTGGAGCCGGCCGGGACGAGGGTGACGGGGTCGGGAATCGGGAATCGGGAGCCGAGCGACCAACGGGAGCGAGACGGCCGCGGTACTCCGCGGTCAACTGGATCGGGAATCGAAAAGCGCAAGAAGACGAGAGTCGCGCGCCAGGAATCACGCAGCGAATCCGAAGCGGTCGGGAGCGGGCCGGTCAAAGAAGTAAACGTCATCGGCAAGAGGCTGGACGAAGCGATCGACGAGGTTGAGAAGGCGCTCGACGAGGCGCTCGTCGCCGGCGTGCGCTTGCGGGTGATTCACGGCCACGGGACCGGACGGCTTCGCGACGGATTGCGCGAGCACCTGCGGAAGCATCCGAACGTCGCCTCGGCCAGAGCCGCCGACGCGCGCGAAGGCGGCAACGGCGCCACGATGGTGGAGTTGCAGTGAGGGAGCGGGAAATCGCGGTGGAGAGCTCGTTGCGGCCCGAAGTCAGCCGCGAGGTCTCGCGCACCAGCGAGATCCCCCTCACCCTGCCCTCTCCCCCGCGCCCGGGGGAGGGGAAAATCTCCGGGGACGGCCCGCTGCGAGACAGATTTCCCGTTTTCCGTCTTTCGTTTCTCTTTTCTCGCTTCCCGTTTCCCGGCTTCGGCTTCCCGTTTCCCATTTTCCGGCTTTCGATTCCCGCTCCAGTTGACCGCGGAGTACCGCGGCCGTCTCGCTCCCGTTGGTCGCTCGGCTCCCGATTCCCGATTTCCGGCCTCGACGTTTCCCGGCCCCCGTGTCCCCAATGACCAACGATCTCGACATCACCGACTCCGCGCTCGCCGAGCTGCGCTCCGCGGCGGACATCGTCGAGGTGGTCGGCGAGCACACGCGGCTGAAGAAAGCCGGCCGCTCGTACAAGGGACTCTGCCCTTTTCACAACGAGCGCACGCCTTCCTTCACCGTCGACCGCGACAAGGGCCTGTATCACTGCTTCGGGTGCGGGGCAGGGGGCGACGTCATCCACTTCGTGCGGCAGATGGACCGCCTCGAGTTTGCCGAAGCGATCGAGGCTCTCGCGGGCCGATTCGGGGTCACGATTCCGCGCCGCGCCCGCGGGCCGCGCGACGACCGGCGCGAGAAGCTCCTCGAGGCGGTCTCCGCCGCGCATCGATTTTACCGCGCGGAGCTCGCGAAGCCGGCAAGCCGCGCGGCGGAATATCTGTCCGCCCGCGGGGTGACGCCGGAAATGGTCTCGCGGCTGGAGCTCGGCCAGGCGGCCGACTCCTGGGATGCCCTCTCGCGCGCGCTCTCGTCCTCCTACCCCGAGAGCCTGCTGATCGAAGCGGGCCTCCTTCAGCCCGGGCAGGACGGTAAGCGCGCCTACGACCGGTTCCGCGACCGTCTGCTCTTCGTCCTGCGCGACGACCGCGGGCGCCCCGTCGGATTCGGAGGCCGCGTCCTTTCGTCCGAAGGCGAGCCGAAATACCTCAACTCTCCCGAGTCGCCGATCTTTCAAAAGAAGCGAACCCTCTACGGCCTGGCCTCGGCGCGCGACGCGATCCGGCGCCGGGAACGCGTCGTCCTGGTCGAGGGATACTTCGACCACCTCGCCCTTCTTTCCGCCGGCGTCGAGGAAACCGTGGCCTCGATGGGGACGGCGCTCACGCCGGAGCAGGCGGAAAAGCTCCGGCGCCTCGCTCCGAAGGTGGTCGTCTGCTACGACGGGGATCCGGCCGGCCGCTCGGCCACCCGGGGCGCGCTTGCCCTTCTCCTCGGGCAGGGATTCTCCGCCCGCGTCGCGAAGTTGCCGGCCGGCAAGGACCCGCACGACGTGCTGAGGGAAGAGGGCCCCGAGCCGCTCGCCGCGCGTATCGAGGATGCGCCCGACGCCCTCGACTGGCTTCTCGACCCCGCGGGCGCCGGCTCCGACCCCATGGAGCAGAATCTCTCCGCGGCGGACAAGAGCGATCGCATCGCGGGAATCCTCGAGATCCTTCAGGCTGTTCCTGACACCATCCTGCGCCACGAGGAGTGCCGGCGGCTCGCCCGGCACGTCGCGGTCCCCCTGGACATCCTGTGGGAACGGATCCGCCCCAAAACCGGCCGGATCGGGGTCACGGCGCCCCCGCCCAGGCCGGGAACGCCCGGGAATGACCCCGTGTTACGGGAAGGGGAGATGCCGGCGTCGGAGCGAAGGCTCCTTCACATCCTGCTGAACGAGCCGGAATACAACCCCTTGGTGTTCAGTACTTTGAGAGATGAATTCCTCACCCACCCTCTGATCGGGAGAGTGGTCGGGGCCCTTCGGAAAGCCCCCTCCGAGGGAGAAGGTGTTGATTTTCAGAGGCAAATCGCACACCTTACGGAAGAAGATCGAATTCTTGTGTCCGGCATCGCCCTGGAAGATCACCCCGCGCCCACCGAAAAGGGTGTCGAAGGTCTCCTCAAGGACCTCGAAAAAAAGTACTTAGAACGGGAGAGCGCGGACATCCAGAGGGAGATCGATCGGGCAGTGGCGTCGTCGAGTACGGATCTGGCGGAATTGATCCGGCGCAAGCAAGAGAACGGGCGCCGGCGTGGAGAGCTTTCGCGCTCCCCACGGTGGAAAGGAATGTAACTTGGTGATCGACGAAAAATACCCGGAGCTTCAACTCCTCTTCAAGGCGGGCAAGGACAAGGGGTACCTGCTCTACGAAGAGATCCACACGATCCTCTCCGACGAAGTCACCGCGAGCCCCCAGGATCTCGAAGAAGTGTACGGCCGGATCTTCGACATGGGCGTCGAGATCGTCACGGACCCGGACCGCGCCGCTCGCCGCCGCGCGGCACTCGAAGCGGAGACCGCCGAAGAGGCCCGCGAGGCCGTCGAGAAAACGAACGACCCCGTGCGCATGTACCTGCGCGAGATGGGGACCGTCAAGCTCCTCGACCGCGAGGGCGAGGTCCGCATCGCCAAGCGCATCGAGCAGGGCGAGGCGAAGATCTACCAGGCCCTCGCCAACAACCCGATCGTGCTCCAGGAGATCTTAAAGCTCCTCGAGAACGCGGGCCGCGATTCGCGCATCGTCAACGAGCTCGTCAACCTGTCCGAAGAAGACGAGGAGATGGACGACCGCGCGACGCGCCGCATCGAAGGCGTCCTCGGCAGCTTCAAGAAGATCGGCGCGCTGGATAAGGACATCAAGCGGTTGAAGTTCAAGTCGCGCACGATCAAGAAGGGCAGCAAGTCGCTCGCGCGCGTCGAGGCCTCGATCGACAGGAAGATCGCCGACATGGCGAAGCTGATCCGCGCCGCGGACTTCACGCCCGCAGTGTTGAACCGCGCGATCGGGATCCTGAAGGACATCGACCGGCAGATGTCGATCCCCGAGTCCACCATCCGGCAGGACACGACGACGCTCAAGAAGGAAAAGAACCCGACGCGGATCGACTTCTACAAGCGCCGCATCACGAAGTACCGCAAGCTCCTCCGTGAGCTCGAGCAGAAGTTCGGCGTGACGCACGAGGACGTCAAGAAGACCCTTCGCATGGTCCGCGAGGGCGAGGAAGAGGCGGACCAGGCCAAGCACGAGCTGATCGTCGCCAACCTCCGGCTCGTCGTCTCCATCGCGAAGAAGTACACCAACCGCGGGCTCCAATTCCTCGACCTCATCCAGGAGGGGAACATCGGCCTCATGAAGGCCGTCGAGAAGTTCGAGCACCGCCGCGGATACAAGTTCTCGACCTACGCGACGTGGTGGATCCGGCAGGCGATCACCCGCGCGATCGCGGACCAGGCGCGGACCATCCGCATCCCGGTTCACATGATCGAGACGATCAATAAGCTGACGCGCACCTCGCGGTCGCTGGTCCAGGAGCTCGGGCGCGAGCCCAACGCCGAGGAGATCGCCAAGCGGATGGACATGCCCGTCTCGAAGGTCCGCAAGATCATGAAGATCGCGCAGGAGCCCATCTCCCTCGAGACTCCCATCGGCGAGGAGGAAGATTCGCATCTCGGCGACTTCATCGAGGACCGAGGCGTCCTGTCGCCGATCGACGCGGTCCTCGTCTCCAACCTGCAGGAGCAGACGAGGCGGGTCCTGAAGTCGCTGACTCCCCGCGAGGAGCAGGTGCTCAAGATGCGCTTCGGCGTCGGGGACGGGTCCGAGCACACGCTGGAAGAGGTCGGCCGCTCGTTCAACGTAACGCGCGAGCGGATCCGCCAGATCGAGTCGAAGGCACTGCGGAAGCTGCGGCATCCGTCGCGGGCAAAGAAACTGAAACCATTCCTGGAAACCATCCGGTGAGGACCCCGCTGAAGGCACTGTCCCGCTTTGCTATATTGACGGCCGTAACACAGCCGGGGTCCATAGCTCAGCGGTCCAGAGCCACCGGCTCATAACCGGTCAGACCTCGGTTCGAATCCGAGTGGACCCACCAGGGTCTGGACGCGAGAAGGGGTACGGGGAGCTTGAGGCGTAACAAACCGACGAGACAGTCAGTATCGAAGAATGAGAAGGGGCGACCTCTGAGCGGGCCGCCCCTTTTGTTTTCGGCGGCCTTGAACGAAACGGGGACGCCGGCGTGAGCGGCCCGACCCTTCTCGAGCAGCTCTACCGGCTGCAGGACCGGCTTCGTTTCGTGCAGTCGCGCCAGAGGGAGCGCGATACGGTCCCCGAGGAGCTTTCGGAAGTGGATCGCGCCTACCGGGAGCGCGTGGAGACCCTCGACGGCATCCGGGAGCGGCTGGCGGAAGCCGAGTCCGAAAGGCGACGCGCCGAGGGGGACCTTTCCGACCTCCAGGAGAAGCAGAAGAAATACCAGGGACAGTTGAGGAGCGTCCAGTCCAGCCGCGAATACGGCGCCGTGCTGAACGAGATCGACGGCGTGGACAAGCTGATCCGCACGACCGAAGACCGGGTGCTCGCGCTCGACGAAGAGATCGAGAACGCGCGCAAGGAGCTCGAGGCCCGCGAGGAGAGCCTTCCGCGCGAGACGGAGGAGCACGAGGAGAAGCTGAAGGACTGGCGCACGACCCAGCGCGGGATCGACGACGAGCTGGCGGCCGCCGCGACAGAGATCCAGGAGATCGAGCGGCAGATGCCTCCCAAGGACCGCGCCGAGTTTCACCGCCTGATCGAGAAGAAGGGCGGCGTCGCCATCGCGCGGGTCTCCGCCGGATCCTGCTCGGCGTGCCACGTGAAGATCCGCCCGGCCGCGATGCAGATCTTGAAGAACGGGAAAGAGATCGTGTATTGCGACAGCTGCAAGAGGATCCTGTATTGGGATGGGCAGCCTTGATCCGGGCCGGGAATCGGGAATCGGGAATCGGGAATCGGGAATCGATGAGCCCCTGGCGCCTCAGTTCGTTTTTCCCTTTTCCGTTTCACGCCCCGTGAAATTCCTCGCCTACATCGACGGGGCCGCGCGCGGGAATCCCGGACCCGCGGGCGCCGGTGTGTACGTGGAAGCGGACGGCGACCGGCCGGCGGAAGAGTTGTTCGAGCCTCTCGGCCGGCAGACGAACAACGTCGCCGAGTACAGCGCCCTGCTCCTGGCGCTGACCCGAGCGGAAGAGATCGCGGCGCAGGACGTCGAGATCCGGTCCGACAGCCGGCTCTTGGTCGAGCAGGTCAACGGACACTTCCGGGTCAAGGCCGAGCACCTGAAACCGCTCGTCTTCGACGCCGTACGGCGCGCGAAGAAGTTTCGACGCTTCACCCTGAGCCACGTCCGCCGCGAGTTGAACAAGAAGGCCGACCGGCTCGCGAACCTGGGCGCCGACGCGAGCGAGCACCCCGACATGGGGCCCTGAAGCTATCAGCTATCAGCTAACTCTGAACTCCCCCATGACCTCCCAAGGCGCCGACGAGATCCATCGGCGCCACGCCGAGATCCTCGACCGCGTCGCCCGTGCGGCCGAGCGATGCGGCCGGGATCCCGCCGGTGTCGCGCTTCTCGCCGTCACGAAGACCCACCCGGCGGTCGTCGTCCGGGAGGCGGCGCTCGCCGGCCTCACGCGGTTCGGGGAGAACCGGGTCGCGGAGGGCGCCTCCAAGATCGGGGCGCTCCGGCCCGAGTTTCCCGCCCTGGTCTGGAAGCTGATCGGCCCTCTTCAGACGAATAAGGCCCGGGCGGCGCTACAATGGTTCTCCGTGGTGGAAACTCTGGACCGGGAACGACTTGCCTCGCGTCTGGAGGCGTTGCTGCCGCCGGACGCTCCTCCCTATCCCGTCCTGGTCGAGATCAACATCGCGTCCGAAGCGTCTAAATCCGGCGCCGGCCCCTCGGAGGCGGAGGCGCTGATCGCGGCCGTCCTCGAACGAGGCCGGCTCGATCTGCGCGGCCTGATGGCCGTTCCCCCTTTCGACGAGAACCCCGAAGCGGCGCGCCACCATTTTCGACGGCTCCGGAAGATCCGCGACGGGCTGGCGGACCGCTTCGGACGCGCCTTCCCGGAGCTCTCGATGGGAATGAGCCACGATTTCGAAGTCGCGATCGAAGAGGGAGCAACGGAGATCCGTCTCGGGACGGCGCTCTTCGGCGACCGGAGCGCGACGTGAACATCGGCGGCGCATTCGCCTGGGGGCTTCTCGACATCATCATCAAGATCCTCGACCTGATCAAGTGGATCGTCATCATCGCGGCGGTGATCTCGTGGGTCAGCCCGGACCCCCGCAATCCCATCGTCCACTTCCTCTACAAGTTCACGGAGCCTCTCCTTCGTCCTTTCCGGAAGCTCCTGCCGTCCTCGCGGACGGGCGGGATCGACTTTTCCCCCCTGTTGCTGATCCTTCTCATCCAGTTCCTGCAGGTCGTGCTGGCGCGCCTCTTCGTTCCGTCCCCGGCTCTTACTTAGGAGTGACTGCATGTCCCGACTGACGCCGCTCGAGATCCAGAAGCACGAATTTTCGCGCAAGTGGAAGGGCCTCGACCCCGTGGAAGTCGAGTCCTTCCTGTCCTCCGTGGCCGAGGAGATGGAAGAGCTCGCGCGGGTCAATTCGGAGCTCGAAAGCCGTGTGCGCGCCCTCCAGGACGAGAACGCGGAGCACCGCGACCGCGAGCGGATCCTGAAAGAGACGCTCGTCGCTGCGCAGCGCGCCTCCGAAGACATCCGTGGATCGGCGACGCGCCAGGCGGAGCTCATCATCCAGGAGGCGCAGGACTCCGGCGAACGCCTGACCCACAGCGCTCTTCAGCGGGCGGCCGAGATCGAGAAGGCGATTCACGAGCTCAAGATGCACCGCTTCAACTTCCGTCTTCAGCTCCAGAAGATGGTCGAGCTCTTCGGTCAGGTCCTCGAGTTCGACAAGGACGAGGACGAGAAGGACCGCCCGGTCAAGTACCTGACGCGGAAATCCGAGAAGGGTGAGACGGCCGGGTAGAAGGGGGAAGAATGCCGGAAGCTCGCTTCCGCGCTCTCGTTCTTCTGATCGCGGCGTCGCTTCTCGGAGCGGCCGCCGGCGCGGCGCAATCCCGGTCGGGGGCGGACGAGATCCATCGGGGTCGCACCGGTCTCGCACCCTGCTCCGCCGCCGGACGCCCGGACGCCTCGGAGACTCTCTGCGGCACGGTGCCGGTCCTCGAAAACCGCTCCGCCGCACGCGGGAGAAGGATCGATCTTCACGTCGTCGTCGTGCCCGCCATCGGCGTCAGCTCCCGGCCGCCGCTCTTCTCCTTCGAGGGCGGACCCGGATTGGCGGCGTCCGACGGGGCCGAGCTCTGGCAGACCGAGCTCAAGGCCTTTCGGCAGAACCGCGACATCGTGTTGTTCGATCAGCGGGGCACGGGTTCCTCAAATCCCCTCCACTGCGAGCGAGAAAGACGCGACGCGGGCGACTTTCTGACGGAGATGTATCCCACCGAATACGTCCGGCGCTGCCGGTCCGAGCTCCAGTCGCGCGCCGACCTGACCCGGTATACGACTATCGCCGCGGCCGACGACGTCGAGGACGTCCGACTAGCGCTCGGGTATGGGCGGATCGACATCGCCGGCCTCTCGTATGGGACGCGCCTCGCCCTCGTCTACATGCGCCGGCATCCGAAGTCCGTTCATGCGGCCGTCCTGATGGGAGTGACGCCGACCTGGGCGCGTCTGCCGCTGTTTCACGCGGCCAACGCGCAACGCGCCCTGTCGCTGCTCCTGGAGGATTGCGCCGCGGAAGCCGCGTGCGCGGCGGCGTATCCCGATCTCGCCGCCGACCTCGCCCGGGTGCGCGACGCGCTCGGCCGCGCGCCCGCGCGGGTGAGCGCCGCCTGGCCGGCGGGATCGCCCCCTAAGGAGGTCTCGATCACGCGCGACGTCTTCTTCGAGACCCTGCGCCGCCAGATGTACGCGCCCGCGACCAGCCGCCGCATTCCCGCCGTCCTCCACGCCGCGGCCCTCGGAGATTACGCGCCCTTTCTGGCGGCGGCCCTTCCCGCGGGAGACGGACGCGACCGCGGCGCCGACGGCCTGTATCTCTCGATCACCTGCAGCGAGGACACGTCGCGGATCACGCCGGAGGAAGCCGAACGCGCCGCTTCCGGAACGGCTTTCGGGCCGTACCGCATCGATCAACAGCGCCGGGCGTGCAGCCTGTGGCCCACGGCGCCTCTGCCCGCCCGGTATTTTCGAGACGTGCGCTCGAGCGCCCCCGTGCTGATCCTCTCGGGCGGGCGCGACCCGGTGACGCCTCCGGAGTGGGCGACGCGGGTCGCGCGCAGGCTCTCCCGGAGCCGGCACGTCGTCGTCCCGCTCTCCGCCCACCTCGTGGAAGGATTGGACGACCTCGGTTGCTGGGACGGCGTCGTGCTGTCGTTTCTCGATTCAGGTACCGCGGACGGGCTGGACGTCTCGTGCCTCTCGCGGCTGAAGCCGGCGGCATTTGATGCGGCGCGGGAGGCGAGAGGCGGCGGGCGGTAGGCGACGAAGCCGGGAAACGGGAGCCGAGCGACCAACGGGAGCGAGACCCGCGACTCCGCGGTCAACGAGATCGGGAATCAGGAGTCGGGAAACGGGAAACGGGAAACGGGAAACGGGAAACGAAGGAAATACGGAGAGAGACGCCCTCCCGTCCTTCGCCTTTCGCCTTCGCCCGGCGCCTGAAACCCCGTGCCCTTCGCTCGACCTCAACGCTCAACCTTCAACGCTCAACGGATACGATCGGGCTGTGCCGGCTGTCCCCTCCCTCGAATTTCGAAATGCCGCCTGCCTCGCCACCCCGACCGGGACGGCGGTGCGCGCGGGAAAGAAGCAGGGAGAGATCCTCCGGATCGAGGGGGCGGCGGTGCGTGCGGAGAACGGGAGGCTGACCTTCGTCGGCACCGAGACGGAATACGCGAAAACCTGGGGCAGCCGCCCGGCCGAGGTCTCGGTCGACGCGACCGGGATGACCCTGCTGCCGGGGCTCGTCGACGCGCACACCCATCCGGTCTGGGCCGGCGACCGCGGTCCGGAAATCGGCCGGCGGCTCGCCGGCGAGAGCTACGCGTCGATCGCGGCGGCGGGGGGCGGCATCCGGGCGACGGTCGCCGCGACGCGCGCGGCCTCGGACGAGGAGCTTCGTCAGCTTCTCCGTCGGCGGCTGGCCCGCATGCGGTCGTGCGGGACGACGACCGTCGAGGCGAAGACGGGCTACGGGCTCACGGTGTCCGACGAGCTTCGGGCGCTCCGGCTCCTCGCGAGCGAGCGCGGAGAGATCCTCCCCCGCATCGTTCCCACCCTGCTCGCCGCGCACGAGTTCCCGCCGGAGAGCCGGGACCGCCCGGACGAATGGGTCGAAGCGATCGCCTCGGAGATCCTTCCGCAGGCCGCGGGAATGGCGAAATTCTGCGACGTCTTCTGCGAAGAGGGCGTCTTCACGGTCGCGCAGTCGAGACGCATCCTGACCGCAGCCCGCACGGCGGGCATGGGCATCCGGATCCACGCGGACGAGCTGACACGCTACGGAGGGGCCCTTCTCGCCGCGGAGCTCTCCGCGGCATCGGCGGACCATCTGCTCCGGATCGGGGACGAAGAGATCGCCGCGCTCTCGCGCTCCGGCACGATCGCCGTCCTCCTGCCCGGAACCGCATGGTGGATGCGCGCGCGGCCCGCGCCTGCCCGCGCGCTGATCGAGGCGGGAGTTCCCGTCGCCGTCGCGTCGGACGCGAACCCCGGCACCTGCTTCACGGAATCGCTGGCGTCGGTCGCGGCGCATGCGTGCCTGGATTCGGGGCTCTCCGTGGAAGAGACGCTGACCGGCATGACTCTGAACGCCGCGGCCTCCCTCGGCCTCGCCGCCGAAACGGGCTCTCTCGAAACGGGGAAGTCGGCGGACGTCCTCGTGCTCGACGCTCCCGACGACCGGCACCTCGTCTATCATTGGGGGGTGAACCTCGTCGCCGGCGTTTCGCTCCGGGGCCTCTGGGTTCCGAGCCCGACGACATGACCGAGTTCGCGAAGCTCACCGTCATCGAGTTCATCGACGCGCTCGGATCCGACGCGCCGACGCCCGGGGGAGGCACTGCGGCCGCCATCGCGGGCGCCATGGGTGCGAGCCTCATGGAGATGGTCGCGGCCCTGACCCTGACGCGCGACAAGTACGTCGGATCCCACGCGGCAGTCCGCCCGATCGCGCAAACAGCGGCCTCGGCGCGCCTGGAGTTCCTGAAGCTCGCCCGCGAAGACTCGGAGGCGTACGAGCTCGTCGTCGCCGCCCGCCGCCTCGGCAAGGACACCGACTCCCAGAAGACCGCCCGGGCCGATGCCCTGGCGATCGCGAATCGGCGGGCGACGGAGGTCCCGATGCGGACCGCCCAGCTGGCCGCGCGCGTGCTCGCCTCGCTTCCCGAGCTGGTCGAAAAAGGCAATCCCAGCGCCGCGTCCGACGCGGGCTCGGCGGCCCTGCTTCTCGAGGCCGCCGCGGAAGGCGCGCTGTTGAACGTGGGGGTCAACCTGTCCGGAATCTCCGACCCGGCCTTCGTCGCGAAGATGCAGCGCGAGACCGCGCAGATCCAGAACGACGCTCAGAGGCTGCGCGCACACATCCTCGCCTCGGTTCGCAAGCGCTTCTGAGCGAATCGCACGATTCCAGCGCGCAATCGACGCGTTTGATTCTCCCAAGTCGCTCACGAGACGCCGGTTACACCGGAAGGGAACGCGGATCGATTTTGCTTGACGGTATCGTGCGCGTTTGTTAGAGTTCTTGCATTCGATCGCGCGACTCCGGAAACGGATCGCGCGATTTCTTTTTTCCGCCGGTTCTTCCCGCAACCCTCTGGCCCCGTTTCCCCTGGCTCGCCGGCCGGCGTCCCGGCCCTGGAACAGAAACTCGCAAGGGTCGCGTCGTGAGCTCGAATTCATTGGGTCTTACGGGATGCGGCGCGCGGGAACGCCCCTTTCGAAATGTCTTGACTCTTCCGTGCGCGTTTGTTATTCTGGTTTCAATGATCGCGCGACTCCGGCAACGGGTCGCGCGTTTTCTTTTCTGCGGGAACTTCGGACGGGCCAAGTCGCTGCGCCCCCGCGACTTGGATTCCGCCGGAGACCACGCTTCCCGCCCTGCGAGTGAGGAGCGGACTCGCCATCGCCCGGCAGAAGTGCCCTTTCCGCCGCCCCCCGACCTGTGCGCGATCGCCTGGGACGGCCCCGAGCGCACCGCCCGCCATGACGCGTACGCCGAGTACAAGGCGAACCGGGTGG
Organism: Acidobacteriota bacterium; assembly: GCA_020199905.1. Classification (GTDB taxonomy): domain Bacteria; phylum Acidobacteriota; class Thermoanaerobaculia; order UBA5066; family Gp7-AA6; genus JALYUA01. The sequence continues at coordinate 60,764 of JAIVJS010000021.1, read as the reverse complement.
CGATGGCGGACGACCTCTCCTCCCAGCTCGCCGACATCCGGCTCCTCCTGGACGCGTATCGGATCCCGATCCTCGAGCTTCCTGGCTACGAAGCCGACGACGTGATCGGCACCCTGTCGGCTAAGGCCGCGACGGCCGGGTACGACGTCGTCATCGTCACCGCCGACAAGGACATGCTGCAGCTCGTCGGTCCGCGCGTCCGCGTCTTTCATACCGGGAAGGAGTCCTTCCTGGACGACGCGGGGGTCGAGGCGTTCTTCGGCGTGAAGCCGTCGCAGGTCGCGGACGTGCTGGCCCTGATGGGAGACAGCGTCGACAACATCCCCGGCGTACCGGGGGTCGGCCAGGTGACAGCGAAGAAGTGGATCCTCGAATACGGCAGCCTGACCGCGCTTCTCGAGCGGGCGGACGAGATCAAGGGAAAGGTCGGAGAGAGCCTCCGGCAGAATCGCGAAGCCGCCCTCCTGTCCCGGAGGCTGGTGGAGATCCCGACCGACCTCCCGATCCCGTTCGACCCGGAAGACCTGCGCTGCTCGCCGCCGGATTTCCCGCGCCTGAAGGAAATCTTCGTCCGGCTCGAGTTTCATTCGCTCGCGGCCGAGATCCAGGGAGACTCCGCGGCGCCTCCGCAGGTTTCCTCCCGGCGCCTGGCCGCCGGCGAGACGCCCGCGCTCTCGGGCGGCTGGACGGGCGTTGCGCTCCTGAACCGCGCGGGCGACGCGCTTCTGGGCCTTTCGGACGGCACGGCCTCCCAGGTCGCCGAGGCCGGCGCGGCCGGCGTCGCGCAGCTGTGGGCGGCGATCGACCGGCCCGGGGCATCGTTCGCGATGGCGGACGCGAAGCCGCTCGACGCACTCCTCGCGCGCGCGGGCCTCCGCGTCATCGGCAACCTGTTCGACGTGTGTCTGGCGCAATACGTCCTCTCTTCGGGCGTCGCGAGCCCGGACCTAGAGCCGATGGCCTTCCAGCGGCTCGGGCAGCGCCTGCTCTCCGACAAGGAAGCGGGGATCTCCTCGTGCGCCCTGCCCGACTCCTACGAGATCGCGAATGCCGACCGCTGGCTGGCCGAGCGTTCGGCGGCGGCGTTTGCCCTCGCCGAACCGCTGCGCGAGGAGCTGGCCGCGAGGCCGGCGCTCGACCGCATCTACCGCGAGATCGAAAGGCCTCTGACGCCCGTGCTCGCGCGGATGGAAATCGCCGGCGTCGCGGTCGACGTCCCTTTTCTGCGCGAGATATCGACGCGTATGGAAAAGGACCTGCGCGCGATCGAGCAGAAGATCTGGGCGGAGGCGGGCGAGGAATTCAACGTGAACTCCCCCGTCAAGCTCGGGCAGATTCTCTTCGAGAAGCTCGGCTACCCCGTTCTCAAGAAGACCGCGAAGACCCGGAGCTCCTCGACCGGTGTGGAGGTCTTGACGGAGCTCGCCGAGCGAGGCTTCCCCCTGCCGAAGCTCGTGCTCGAATTCCGGGAGATTTCGAAGCTCAAGGGGACGTACGTCGACGCCCTGCCCGCGCTGGCCGACTCGCAGGGGCGCGTGCATTCCTCGTTCCGCCAGACCGTCGCGGCGACCGGACGGCTGTCGTCCTCCGACCCGAACGTCCAGAACATCCCGATTCGCACGGAGGCCGGGCGCGAGATCCGAAAAGCGTTCGTCGCCCCCCCGGGCGGAAAGCTCGTCGTCGCGGACTACTCGCAGATCGAGCTGCGCATCCTCGCGCACCTCTCCGGAGACGAGGCCCTCATTCGCGCCTTCGAAGAGGGGCAGGACATCCATCGCGCGACCGCCGCGAAAATCTTCGGCGTTTCACCGGACCTCGTCAGCCACGAAATGAGGTTCGCCGCTAAACGGATCAACTTCGCGCTGCTCTACGGCATGGCGCCCTTTACGCTCGGCAAGGAGCTCGGCGTCTCGACGTCCGAGGCGAAGAGCTACGTCGACTCCTATTTCGCGCAGTTCCCGAGGGTCCGCGCCTGCCTCGACGGCATCCTCGAGGAGGCCCGCCGGACTCGCGAGGTGACGACGATCTTCGGCAGGGTCCGGCCCATCCCCGACATCGCCGCCTCCAACCCGAACGTGCGGGGGAACGCGGAGCGGATGGCCCTGAACGCGCCGTTTCAGGGCGCGGCGGCCGACATCATCAAGATCGCCATGGTCCGCCTGGACGACACGCTGGCAGAGCGCGGGCTCGCGTCGCGTCTCGTTCTGCAGGTCCACGACGAGCTCGTGCTCGAGTCGCCCGACGGGGAGGTCGAAACCCTGACGTCGCTCCTGCGCGAGGTCATGGAAGGCGCGGCCAGCCTCCGGGTGAGGCTCGCGGTCGACGTGGGCGCGGGTCACGACTGGCTCTCGGCGAAATAGCCGACCGGCTATACTTGCCCGTAACTCCATGGACCTTCGGGCGTTTTCCGGCCTGGCGCTCGCCGCGGGCCTTTTCTTCGCGGGCGCCACGGCGGCCGCGCAGGAACCCGCGCCTACGCCCACACCGGCCGCGACGCCGGCGGCGCCCATGGGGGAGACTGCCGCGAGCCCGGCTCCCACCGGAGCGGCCGCTCCCACGGCGCCCGCGGCGCGCCCGGCGGTTCCGGCGAATCCTCGCGTGGCGCCGGGCTCCGGCGGTCCATCTTCCTCGCCGCCGGCCCCCTCCGCGCAGCGTCTCTCGGACCCGCCCTCGGTGCGCATCGAGACCCTTCCCGCCGAGAACCCCTTCGGTCTCACTGCGGAGGCTCCGGCGGCTCTCCCCCCCAAGCCCGTGTTCACCGATCAGGTCGTCGAAGAGCCGCTCTATGCGTCGGTCCGCGTCGATCGCACCGGAAAGCCGGGGACGTCCCGGCGCGCGCGGGATCCGATTCCATCGCTGGCCGCCGAAACGAAAAAATCTTTCGACCGCTGGGTCTTCGAGCCGGGGCGCCGGGGCGGCCAGCCGGTGGACTCGTCCGTCAGCGTGCGAATCGACCTCCGGATCGAAGTCAAGGCCCCGAAGATCGAGCAGATCACCCTGACGCCCGTCACACCCGCCAGTCCCCTTCCCGCGCCGCTCGACTGGCGGCCCGACAGCGCGTGGTACGACTCGCTGCCGGCCGCGCCGCCTCCGACGGATGGAAGTGTCGCCGTCGAACAGCTCGAGAGCCTCGCCATCCCGAAGAAGACGAAGTGGGACGCCGACTCCTATCGAGGCCCGTTCTCGGTGCGCGTCTGGGTCCACATCACCGCGGCCGGGAAAGCGGATCGCTCGATCCCGATCCAGGCCTCGGACCCCGTTCTGCTGTCCGATTTCCGGCGGCAGATCGGCTCGTGGCAGTTTCGTCCCGCTCGCGTCAACGGGCAGCCGGTCGACTCGTGGGCAGAGCTCGTCGTCTCAGGTCAGATCGGCTACTCCGTCGACGTGAAGCAGATAGCCAACCTGCGCAAGAGCCTTCCCGAGCTGTCGGCAACCGCTCCTTAATACTCCGCCATCGCGAGGTTTCTTCTCCCCCGCGCATTCGTCGCCCTGTCTCCGCAGGCGCGGCGGGTGCGGCTGCACACGCACTGGTTCGCCCGCGTCGTGGCCCGCATCCTGCGCGCGGACGGGGTCACGTTCGGGCGGAACATATTTCTCTCCGCGGATGCGAAGCGCGCGATCGCCGAGAAGACGGAGCCGGGGGCGCGTCTCATCGCCCACGAGATCGCGCACGTCGGACAGTTCGCGCGCCACGGTTTTCTCGGCTTCCTGTTCCGGTACGGGGGCGCGTACGTGAAGGGGCGGCTTCGCGGTCTCGGCCACTCCGCGGCGTACGGCCGCATCCCGTTCGAAGTCGAAGCGAGGACAGCCGAGGACGAGGCGATGTGGAAGGCCGGCCTCGGCGTGAGCGCGGACCCTCCGCTGGCGTCTTTCGGCCCGAGAGGTCTTCGGAAGCCCGCGGTCAACCGCGAATCGCCACGCGAAAGCTTTCCTCCGGATGAGGGAGACGGCGGGCCCGATCCCGAGACGTGATCCGCTGCGCAGCAGGAGATGGCTCGGACAGGCTCCTGGCCGGGTTACCGTTTGTAACGAGGCGCGTTCGTCGAGCGGCGAGCGTTCCGCTGCTGCGCGGGGCGCCGCTAGCCCGGCAGAATCTCCCGCCGGTCGCCGACCCGCCGCGTGATCTTCGCCCCGTCGAGATACTCGAGAAGGGGGATGGCGAGCCGCCGCGTCAGTCCGAACATCTCCTTGAACTCTCCGACGTCGAGCGACGGCCGGCCGGAGCCGCGAAGCTTCGAGACGACGTCGTCCACCGCTTCTCTGGCGATCAGCCACCCGCCCGGCAGGCGCAGCAGTGTCCCCTTTTTGACGAGGTACCCGGCGAGGCCCTCGACCACCTTCGCCTTGTGTCCGATCTCACGGGTCACGTCCGGCAGCGACGGGGGGTCGAGCCCGCGTCGGCGGTACGTGTCCGCGATGCGCGAAGAGAGCTCCCGATCGGCGCCGCCGAGATCGTCGCGCCCCGGCGGCCGGGCTTCCTCGCCCGCCAGGGTGTAGGCGCCGCGGGCGACCAGCGCCGCCTCGACGGCCTCCGCCCACCGCGCATCCGACGCGCCGGGAAGGATGCGCGCGAGAAGCGTCCGCCGCGAGACGCCGACGGCCCCGCCCGCGGAGAGGAGGCGCGCCATTTCGTCGAGCGCCCGTCCGGCGACCCGAACGAGCGTGCTCTCGGCCATGTAGCGTTCGGGAGACCTCCGTAGCGCGTGGATTTTTCCCGCGCCGATCGCCGCGGCGGCGTCCGCGCGAATCCGTTCGGTGGCTACGCCGGCGCGCCGCGCCAGATCCTCTTCCGAGACGCCCGACTCTCTCGCCTGCTCGACCCAGACGGCGATGCGTTCCGCCGCGGAGGCGCCTTCGAATCGCGACAACGAGGACCGGCTCTCCTCTCTCGCCCGGCGAGCCCCCGGCCAGAGCGGGTCCAGAACGATACCCCCTCCGACGGTTTCGACCGGCGAAAGACGGCGCAGTACGAACCGGTCGCCGGGCGCCGCCGCGATCGCGGCGGAGAGACGCAGTTGCGCGAGCCCGCTTCCGCCGGGCGGGAGCGTCTCGTCTTCGAGGAGTCGGACTCCGGCGCGCAGCTCGGCGGAGAAGTGATGAAGCGACACCCGGTCTCCGCTCGAAAGCTCGGGCGCGCCCGGCAGAAGGTGAACGCGCGCGGTCAGGAGAGACGTGGTGGCGAACGCCCCCGGGGTCGCAAGCACCAGACCGCGGCGCAGGTCCGGCAATTCGATGCCCGCGAGATTCACGCTGACGCGCTCGCCCGCCCGGGCCTCAGGCGTCTCCCGGCCGTGGACCTCGATCCGCCTCACGCGCACGGGCCGTCCCGACGCGAGAAGCTCGAGCTTCTGCTCGGTCGAGATGGTTCCGGAGACCAGGCTGCCCGTCACAACGGGGCCGAACCCCGCGATCGAAAACGCGCGGTCGATCGGCAGCCGGACGAGCAGGGACTCGCGCGGGGACGCGCTCTCGTCGCCAGCGAGCGCGACCAGGGCCTTCTGGAGGGCCGGCAACCCCGCCCCGGTCCGCGCCGAGACCGGCACGATCGGGGCGGACTCCAGAAAGGAACCGGCTGTCAGATCGCGCACGTCCGAGATCGTGACGGCCCGCAGATCCTCGTCGACTCGATCGATCTTCGTCACGGCAATCACGCCACGCCGGATCCCCAGCATCCGCACGATGTCGAAGTGCTCGCGCGTCTGCGGCATCACGGACTCGTCCGCGGCCACGACGAGGAGCACCGCGTCGATCCCGCCCGCCCCCGCGAGCATGTTCCTGACGAACCGCTCGTGGCCGGGAACGTCCACGAACGAGACGCGCACGCCCTCCCACTCCGCGTGCGCGAACCCGAGATCGATCGTGATGCCGCGCCGCTTCTCCTCCGGCAGCCGGTCCGCGTCGATGCCGGTCAAGGCCTTGACGAGCGCGGTCTTCCCGTGGTCGATGTGCCCCGCGGTGCCGATCAAGAATCGCTTCACGCGGGAACTATATGGGGACGGCAGGCGGCAGGCGGCAGGCGAACGAAGACGGGAAACGGGAAACGGGAAACGGGAAACGGGAAACGAATGAGATACGAGTCCGCACGACGTCCAGCCTCGCCCTTCGCCCTTCCGCCTCCCGCCTCCCGTGACCCCGGGCGTTCCGCGACCGCGTCGTTGATATCCTCCGAGCGCGATGCTGGCCCGCCTGGAAAATGATCTGAAGGTAGCGTTGAAAGCGGGCGAAAAGCGCCGCGTCTCGACCCTGCGGCTCCTTCTCTCCGCGCTGAAGAACGAGAAGATCCACCTGCAGCGGGCATTGACCGACGAGGAGGTCGAAGCGGCGATCCGGCGGGCGGTCAAGCAGCGGCGCGAGGCGATCGAGCAGTACGGACTGGGCGGCCGGGCGGATCTCGTCGCCGCGGAAACGGAGGAGCTCGGCATCCTCGAGGCCTATCTTCCCCGGCCGCTCTCCGAGGCCGATCTCGAATCCGTCGTGCGCGGCATCATCCGGGACAAGGGCTTCGCGTCCGCCAGGGACGTCGGATCGGTGATGAAGGAAGTCATGGCGCAGCACAAGGGCCGCGTGGACGGCAAGCGGGCGCAGGAGATCGCCCGCCGGCTGCTCGCGTGAGCTCCGCCGGCTCCGGCTCGACTCCGGAGCACGATGAAGTCGAGGTCAAGGTCCCGTGCCGGGATCTTTCAGACGTGCGCCGGCGCCTGGAAGCCGGCGGCGCGGCCCCCCTGTCTCCTCGGCACTTCGAGTCGAACGACCTCTATGACGACGCGGAAAAGCGCCTTTCGTCCCAGGGCCGCACCATTCGCCTGCGGCGGGCCGGCGGCCGCGCCACCCTCACGTACAAGGGAAAGGCGCGCTTTCAGGGTGGAATCAAGTCCCGCGAGGAGCGCGAAACGGAGGTCGGGGATCCCGCCGAGACGGAGGGCATTCTCGCCGGGGTCGGCCTCGCGCGCCGCTTCCGTTACGAGAAGTATCGGGAAGAGTGGCGATTCGTCGATTGCACGGTGGCCCTGGATGAGACGCCGATCGGGTCGTTCGTCGAGGTCGAAGGCGATCCGCCCGCCATCCGCCGCGTGCTCAAGACTCTCGGCCTCGACTTCTCATCCGCTCTTCCCTATTCCTACGCGCGCCTGTACATGCAGCGCCGGCACGAAGAGCCGACCCTTCCCGCCGACATGGTGTTTCCGACCCGGGAAGGCGGCGCGCCCTGACGCGGACGCCGCGCGGGCGCCGGGGCATCCAGGGCGCCTCAGCCTTCTCCGTCAGAGCGACTCGCGGCCCGTACGAACTTCGGGGCTAGGGCTCGCCTGCGCGCCTTTCTCCTCGCGGCGGGACGTGGAGTCCGATTCCGCCCGGTGACGGAGCGGATCCCCAAGCCTCTCTTCCCCTTTCTGAACGTCCCCCTCGCGCGCTCCCATCTGACGCAACTGCGCCAGTTCGGGGTGTCGGAGGCGGGCGTCAATCTCCACCATCTCGGAGAGGAGATCGAGAAGGACTTCGTCGACGGCTCGCCGGAACTCCCGCAGCTCCGCTTCTTCCGAGAGCCCGAGATCCTCGGAACCGCGGGCGCGCTCGCGAACGCGACCGACTGGCTGTCCGGCGGCGATTTTCTGGTGGTGAATTCCGATGCCGCGATCGAGCCGGACTACGACGCCCTCGTCCGTGCCCACCGGAGGAGCGGAAGGCTCGCGACTCTTCTCCTCGTCCCAAACGGCGAGCCCGATCGGTATACGCCTCTTCAGTCCGAAGGGGATCGCGTCACGCGATTCGGCGCCGGTGCGCCGGCCAGCATGGCCGGAAGCGCCGGACCCGAACGTGCGGGAAGTGGCGGGACAGAGCCCGCCCCGCCGCTCCTCTACACCGGTGTGTGCGTCCTCTCCCCCCGGCTTCTCTCGCGGATCGGTCCGGGAGAGCGCGCTCTCGTCGACGACGTCTGGAATCCCCTCCTCTCGCGAAGGAGTGCGGATCGTCGCGAGCGCCGTCTGGGACGGAGCCTTCGTGGCCGCCGGCGCCCGCCTCACCCGCTGCCTGCTCGCCGGGGGGCGCGTCGCCTCCGGCGCGGAATTCACCGACTCGTTGCTCTGGGCCGCTCCCGGAGAGCCATCCCGCGCCTTCCCTCTCACCTGACAGGGTCATGGTTTCCACGTCCTTTCCCCCCGGCGGTAATAGAGCGCGCGCATCTTGCCGGTGCGCCCGTACACCCTCAGAACCGCCATCCGGTCACGCCCGTCGGCGAGGTACACGGAGCCGGGCGTGCACTCCCCGATCGGAGAAAACGAGCAGATGTCCGACCCGTTGAATCGGATCGGGTCGTCGATGCGGTCGAGGTACCCGGAGCCGGCCGGATCGGGAACGGGGATCCCCCGAAGGATGGAGGGATGCACGTCCCCGTGCGTCCACGTGAATCGCGCCACCGGGCGATCGACGCCCCGGGCGATGTCGGCCGTCCGCACTCCGTTGCCGTTGCCGTCCGCGTACACGGTCCACTCGTACCGATCGCCGCTGCGAACGAACTTCAAACCGACGTTTCGGTTCTGAGAAATCGCGAGGCTTCGCGCCCGATAGAACGCCGCACCGACTTCGCTGGCGGCCGACCGGACGGAAATCGAGGATTGCAGGTTCGCCAGACCGGGAGCGGCGAGACCCATCACCGTCGCCGTGACGACCATCGCGAGCAGCAGCTCGACGATCGAGAATCCCCTGCGGCCGGCGGCCCTCGAGAGGAGGGGCCCGGAGCCGCTCGCGCGGCCCCGGGCGGGCGGAGTGATCACCGTCCCTTGCCCACCGGGACGGAGTTGGAAGCGGTTTTCTTCGCGGAGGATCCCCGGCCCGAGCCGCCCGAGGCGCGTCCCGTGCGTGAACCGGCGCGCACCTTCGCGGCGAGCGTCGTCGGTCCGGACAGCGAGACATAAGGCTTCAGCTCCCCGAAGAGCTTCTCGCCCACCCCCTTCACTTCCATCAGCTCTTCGGGCTGGCCGAATGAGCCGTGCGCCTTGCGGTACTCGACGATCCGCTCGGCGGCCTTGGTACCCACCCGGGGAAGCAGCGCGATCTGGGCGGCCGAAGCCTGGTTGATGTTGATCTTCTTCCCGACGGCCGCCTCCGGGGTATCGGCGCCGAAGGCGACCGCCGACAGCGCCAGCGCGGCCGCCGCCGGGAAGAAAAGTCGAAGAATCGTTTTCATCAGAAGGAGTCCTTTCTGTTGCGTTTCGTTTTCGATGATCGATCCGGGGCGTGTCCTCATCGGGTCCCTCGCGTCAGGCGTTCTCCATCGGCCCTCCTTTGTTTGCCTCCGCCAGAGGCCAGAGCCGTGCCCGGCGGCGGCCGAGGTGGAAAGCGCTGTCAGCGCGCGAGATGGAGGAACGGAGCCGGAATGACCCGCGGCGGCTGGTGGCAAACGGCCTTGACGGCGATCCGCCCGCGGATCAGAGAAACGCTGCCCGCGTGAGGAAGCCCGGGTGGAAAACGTTCTTGTCGCCGGACAGGACGGTTGTCAGAGGTTCGAGTCCGGCCGGGGAGACGGCCAGGCTCGACGCGCACAGGTAGACTCGCCGCGATGGCGGGATCGGAAATCGTGGTGGGAGTCTCTGGAGCGTCCGGGGGGCTTCTGGCCCGGCGTTTCGTCGAGCTCGCTCTGGCCGCGGAGGGCCTTGCGCGGCTGCACCTCGTGCTTTCGCCGTCCAGTCTGCGGGTCGCCAGGTCCGAGCTCGATCCGGACATCGGCAACGCCGCTGACTGGGTCCGCCGCCTGAGTCCCTCAGCCGCGGCGGCGGCGAAGCTCGTCCTGCACTCTCATGAGGAAGTGGGAGCCTCGATCGCCTCGGGCTCCTATCCGTCGTCGGGAATGATCGTCATCCCCTGCAGCGCGGGCACGCTCGGCGCGATCGCCAATGGCATCTCCCGCGGTCTTCTGCAGCGCGCCGCCGACGTCTGCCTGAAGGAGCGGCGTCCCCTCGTCCTCGCCCTGCGGGAATCCCCCTATTCCCTCGTGCACATCGAGAACATGCGCCGCGCGACACAGGCGGGCGCGATCGTCGCGCCGCCGACGCCGGCGTTCTATCTTCAGTCCCCGTCGATGGAGCGGTTCCTGGACGCTTATTGCGTCCGCGCCGCGCGATGGCTGGGACTGGAGCTGCCCGGCCCGCAGGACCGCTGGGCGGGAGAATCGAAACTTCCCGAACCCGCCGGGCGATGAACCGCTCGGGTGGTCTCGTCCGTTCCGTGCGGACGACGCTCGAGATGATCAAGTTTTCTCATACGCTCTTCGCGCTTCCGTTCGCGCTCCTGTCCGCGGTGCTCGCGGCGCGAGGACTTCCCTCCGCGGCCGCTGTCGGCAAGATCCTCCTGGCGATGGTGGGGGCGCGAAGCGCGGCGATGGCGCACAATCGCCTGGTCGACCGCGAGATCGATGCCGCCAATCCGCGCACCGCGACGCGCGCGCTTCCGGCGGGGGCTCTTTCGCCCGCCTTCGTCCGCACTTTCCTCGTCGTCTCGACTCTTCTCTTCCTCCTCGCCGCCGCGTGGCTCAACCGGCTGACTCTTCTTCTCGCGCCCGTGGCCCTCGGGCTTCTGTTCCTCTACTCGTACACCAAGAGGTTCACCTGGGCGTCGCACTTCGTCCTCGGGCTCTGCCTCGCGATCGCTCCGGTCGGCGCGTGGATCGCCGTCCGCGGATCGTTCGCCCTGGAGCCGGTGCTGCTCGGTCTGGCGGTCCTTCTCTGGACCGCGGGTTTCGACGTGATCTATTCGCTGCAGGACGAAGACCACGACCGCCGGACGGGACTGCGGTCGATTCCCGCCCGCTGGGGTGGCAAGACGGCCCTCGCCGTCTCGGCGCTCCTCCACTTTCTGATGCTTCCGCTCTTGATTGTGGTCTGGAGGCTCTCCGGCGGCGGCGGGCTCTTCGGCATCGGCCTCGCGCTGACGGGGGCCGCGCTTGTCTACCAGCATTCGATCGTGCGACCCGGCGATCTGTCCCGAGTCGACAGCGCGTTCTTCACGGCGAACGGGTTCGTGTCCGTCGCCCTGGCGGCGTTCGGGATCGCGGACGTGCTGATCCGCGGCGCAGCCGGACCGCTTTAGGATCGGACTCGGAATCGAGAATCGACGAGCGGGCATCCGGATCGGGAGCGGCCGCGCGGCAGAGTAAAATCGCGGCGTCCATGGCGATTCCCTCAGAAGGCGACGTCAAGCTCCGGCACGTGGCCATCGATGGCCCGATCGGCGTGGGCAAGACGTCCCTGGTCGAACTGCTGTCGAAGCGCTTCCACGGCACGCAGATCCTGGAAGACGTCGACAACCCGTTTCTCGGAGAGTTCTACAAGAAGAAAAAAGGTTCCGCATTCCAGACGCAGCTGTTCTTCCTGTTGTCCCGCTACCAGCAGCAGCGGGAGATCGCGCAGATCGACCTCTTCACGACTCTGGTTCTCGCCGACTACCACTTTCCCAAGGACAAGATCTTCGCCTGCCTCAATCTGGACGACTCGGAGCTGCTCATCTACGACCGGCTCTACACGCTTCTCGCCGAGAGCGTGCCGAAGCCGGATCTCGTGATCTATCTGCAGGGGTCGCTCGAGACCTGCATGCGGCGCATCAAGAGGCGCTCGCGGTCGATCGAAAAGGCAATAACGCCCGAGTACCTCGCGCAGCTGATCGAGGCGTACAACTATTACTTCTACCACTACGAAGAGACGCCGCTTCTCGTCGTCGATTGCAACGAGATCGACTTCGTGAACCGCTCGGCGGACTTCGACGACCTCGTCGCGCAGATCCAGCGCGCCAGACGAGGGGTGCAGTATTACGTGCCGGCGATGCACCCGGGGTAAGTCCCGCCGGGTCGCCGGCTCGCCGCACTCAGAACGCGAGCCGGCGCGCTCGTCCCCTCTCGAACGCGACAGCGGGGGGGAAGGAAGGGTGAGGGGAGCGAGCCCGGGTTCGACCTCTCTCGGTCATCAGGGCCGGACCCCTCACTCGAATCCTCTCCCCGGGCGCGGGGAGAGGGAGGGAACTTGCTATAATTCTTCTCACGCCCTTGTCGGCGGCGATCCGGTTTTCGGACGTCGACCGAGAGGAAAGGAGCGCGATATGGCCAGCCTCTCTGAGACTTCCCCTGTCGGCGTCCCGGCGCTGCTTTCCGCCAAAGGCCGGGAAAAGATCGCGATGATGACGGCGTACGACGCCTCGTCGGCGGGCCTGCTTGACGCGGCCGGGATCGACGTGCTCTTGGTCGGCGACTCCGTCGAGATGACGGTCTATGGCCGGCCGAACACTCTCACGGCGACGATGGACATGATGGTGCGCCATACGAGAGCGGTCGCCGACGCGGCCCGCCGCGCGCTCGTCATCGGCGACATGCCGTTTCTCTCCTATCAGGCCGACGCGCGCGAAGCGGTCTTGAACGCCGGACGGATGCTCGCCGAGGGCGGCTGTTCGGCCGTGAAGGTGGAAGGCGGCCGGCGCGTCCTGCCGGCGGTCGAGGCCATCGTGGCGGCCGACATCCCCGTCATGGGACACGTGGGTCTTACGCCGCAGTCCTATCGGAAGTTCGGAGGATTCAAGGTGCAGGGCAAGAGCGCGGAGGATGCGGCGGAGATCCGGCAGGACGCCGAGGCGCTGGCGCAGGCCGGTTGCTTCGCCGTCGTGCTCGAATGCGTGCCCGAAGGCCTCGCCGCCGAGATCACGCGGGATCTCGCGATTCCGACCATCGGCATCGGCGCCGGCGCCGGCTGCGACGGCCAGGTGCTCGTATTTCACGACGTGATGGGCCTGACGGGCGCGACCTCGACGCCGCGATTCGTCCGGCGCTACGCGGAGCTCGCCCCGCTCATCGAAGAAGCGGCCCGCGAGTTCGCGAAAGACGTCAAGAGCGGCGAATTTCCGAGCGCCGCCGAGTCCTTCACCGGAGGAGCGACCCCGGCGCTGCGACGGATTTATTGAGGGAGCGCGGGGCGCCCGGGAGCGGGGCGCCCGGCGGGAGAGTTGTGCGGCCCGTCGGGGGTGCACCAGAATATTGGGGGAATACTGCCCTTACTCCAGCCCTCTCCCCGAGGATCGCCTTCCTTCCTTCGCTTCCCGTTTCCCGATTCCCGGTTCCCGTTCTCCGGCCTCCGTTAGGCTTACCCCATGAAGACCGTCCGGGATCTGGCGGCGCTGCGTGAGGCCGTCGGCGGCGCTCGCCGCGAGGCGCGACGCGTCGGCTTCATTCCGACCATGGGCGCGCTGCACGACGGGCATCTCTCTCTGGTGCGCCGCGCGAAGTCGGAGTGCGGCTTCGTCGTCGTCTCGATCTTCGTCAACCCCCTGCAGTTCGCGGCCGGAGAGGACTTCGACCGCTACCCGCGCCGCCTCGAAGTAGACGCGGCAGTTCTCGAGAGCGCCGGCGCGGACCTCCTCTACGCACCCGTTCCCGCGAACTTCTATCCTCCTGGCTTTTCCACATCGGTCGACGTCGCAGACGTCAGCGACGGAGGCGAAGGCGCCGCGCGTCCGGGGCATTTCCGCGGCGTCGCGACGGTCGTGGCCAAGCTCTTTCTCCAGGTCGGGCCGGACGCCGCCTATTTCGGCCGCAAGGACCTTCAGCAGACGGCGGTCATCCGCCGGATGGTCCGCGATCTCGATTTTCCTCTGCGGGTCGTGATCGCCGAGACGGTGCGCGAGGCGGATGGACTCGCCATGTCGTCGCGAAACGTCTATCTCTCGGGCGAACAGCGCACGCGCGCCGCCGCGCTGTCGAGAGCGCTCTTCCATGCGCGCGACCGCGCGGCAGCCGGCCAGACCGACCCGCGCGCGCTCGAGGACGAGACACGGAGGGAGCTCGAAGCCGCCGGTCTTTCGGTCGACTACGTCGAGGCGATCGAAGCGGGTTCCATGGCCCGCGCGGACCGCGCCTCCCCGGGAATCGCCCTGGCCGCCGCGGTGCGCGTGGGGAAGACGCGCCTGCTCGACAACGTTGTGCTGGAAGAAAGGAAGACCCCGTGACCGCGACATCCGCCCCTCCCGATACCGCCCTTTCTGCACAGGCCTCGGAGCGGTTCGTGCTGGCAGGCAAGACATTCACGTCCCGCCTCATCGTCGGAACCGGCAAGTACGCGACCTTTCCGATGATGAAGGAGGCGCTCGAGGAATCTGCGGCCGAGATCGTCACCGTCGCCGTCCGGCGCGTGAATCTCACGGATCGCTCGAAGGAATCTCTCCTCGATTTCGTGCCGCGGGGCATGACGATCCTTCCCAACACCGCGGGTTGTTTCAACGCGGAAGACGCCGTGCGCGCGGCCCGGCTCGGCCGGGAGGTCGGCCTCTCGGAATGGGTCAAGCTCGAGGTGCTCGGCGACGAGCAGACGCTGTGGCCCGACAACGAAGAATTGCTGGCCGCGACGAAGACGCTCGTCCGCGAAGGGTTCGTCGTGTTCCCGTATACCTCGGACGATCCGATCATGGCGCGAAAGCTCGAGGATGCGGGCGCCGCGGCCGTGATGCCGCTCGGGGCTCCGATCGGCTCCGGGCTCGGCATTCAGAACCCGAACAATCTTTCGATCATCCTGGAGCGCGCGAAAGTGCCCGTCATCGTCGACGCCGGCGTCGGAACCGCCTCCGACGCATGCGTGGCGATGGAGCTCGGCGCGGCGGGCGTCCTCATGAACACGGGCATCGCGGGCGCGCGCGATCCGGTCCGGATGGCTCGCGCGATGCGCGACGCCGTCCGCGCCGGCCGGGACGCCTATCTGTCCGGGCGAATCCCCAGGAAGCGGTACGCCACGGCCTCGTCGCCCGTCGCCGGCGTGATCGGCTCGAGCTGACGGTCACGCCGGGCTGACTTTCAGACCGGGCGCCGGACAGCGCGCCCCGAACGCCGGAAACGCCCTTCAAAGGCCATGAAACAGGGGCTTTTCCGTTCGGACGGCCCCTTTACGCCGACGGACAGTCGGGAACCCCTTGCGCGCCCCCGGGGCGCATGCTACTTTGCGCCAGCTTTATAAGACTCCGCACAACTGAACGGCCACCTTTTTATGACTCTCCTTCCCCCATCCGTACGCCCTCGCGGGGCGGCGTGCGCGTGCCCGAAAGGAGGTCGGTCCTAGAAAGAACCAACCTCAGGCGTCCGCGATCACGCGGGCGCGGGCATGTGGAATCGAGTCATCAACGGTTTCAAATATTGAAGGGGCGAAAGCCCCGAGGGTAAATACCCAGGAGATCGGATAACCCCCATGATGCAGCAATACACCGACAAGAATCTCAACTGTGTCGACTGTGGCCAGACGTTCCTGTTTTCCGCCGACGACCAGGAGTTCTACGCGCGCAAGGGATTCACCAACGAGCCCAAGCGCTGCAAGATCTGCCGCGACAAGCGCAAGACTTCTTCGGGCGAAGGCCGCGAGCGGACGTTCTACGACGTGACGTGCGACGGCTGCCAGAAGCAGACGCAGGTTCCGTTCAACCCGACCAATGGCAAGCCCGTCTATTGCCGGGAATGCTATTCGGCCCGGCGCGCCCAGCAGGCCTACTGAACTCATCGCCCCGGTAAAAAGCCCCGGCGCGTGCCGGGGCTTTTTCTTTTCGGGAGCCGAGCGACCAACGGGAGCGAGACGGCCGCGGTACGAATCGGGAATCGGGATCGAAGGAAAATCGCGAAACGCCATGTTCATTTCACCGGTTTCTCCTTCCGAACGCTCAACGCGGAACGCTCAACGCTCAACCAGGCCCCCGTTTTGCTATCTTGACGTGCGGATGCCGCCTTCCTTCCCCTCTCCCGAGATCGCAAGCCACCCGGCGACCCTGGCCGGGGCGATCGGCAACACCCCGCTCGTCGAGCTTCCGCGCTTCTCGGCGGGAGCGGCGCGGATTTTCGCCAAGCTCGAATGGTTCAATCCCGGAGGAAGCGTCAAGGATCGCGTGGCCGCGGCGATGTTGAACGACGCGGAGGCGCGGAACCTCATCGCCCCCGGCGGAACGATCGTCGAGCCGACCTCGGGTAACACGGGGGTCGCGTTCGCGATGCTCGCGGCCGTCCGGGGCTATCGATGCCTGATCGTCATGCCGGACGGGGCCGGGCACGTCAAGGCGCGCCTGATGGAGGCCTTCGGCGCGGAGGTCCTGCGAACACCCGCCGCGGATCGCATGAGCGCCGCGATCCAGCGCGCACGCGACATCGTCGCGCAGACCCCCGGAGCCTGGCTCCCCAACCAGTTCGCCAACCCGATCAACCCCCGCACTCACTACGAAACGACCGGACCCGAGATCTGGGAAGCGCTGTCCGGACGAGTCGACGCCTGGGTCACGGGAGTCGGCACGACCGGCACCTTCACGGGAGTGGCGCGGTACCTCATGGAGCGTAACCCGAGAGTGCTGAAGGTCGCGGTCGAGCCGCAGGGGTCGATCCTGGGCGGCGGGCCGCGTGGGACGCACGCCGTCGAAGGGGTCGGGCTCTCCTTCTACCCCGAGATCCTCGACCGCAGCCTCATCGACGAAGTCATCACGGTCGACGACCCAGCGGCCTTCGCCGCGTGCCGCCGCCTCGGGCGCGAGGAGGGGCTGCTGGCCGGCGGCTCCTCGGGGCTCTCCGCCGCCGGCGCCCTCCAGATCGCGCAGCGCATCGGGCCGGGGAAAATCGTCGTCACCGTCTTCCCCGACGGGGCGGAAAGGTACCCGGAACAGGGGATATTCGGGAGATAGCCGTCAGCTCCCAGCTATCACTTCTCAGCTTTCTTATATTTTCAGTTTCAGTTTCGATTCCTCGATTCAAAGGCCTCTCCGGCAGACTGAAACCTTCGAGCCCGGATTTGCGAACTTAGTACCGAGAACTGACAACTGACGACCGATCGAGGTTCCCCCATGGGCTTCAGCACCGAATGCATTCACGCGGGCAATCTGCCGGACCCGTCGACCGGGGCCGTGGCCGTGCCGATCTACCAGACGTCCACCTACGTGCAGGAGGCGCTGGGGAAGCACAAGGGGTACGAGTACGCGCGCACGCAGAACCCGACGCGCCACGCCCTCGAGGAGAACATGGCGGTTCTCGAGAAGGGCGTCGGCGCGCGGGCCTTCGCGTCCGGGATGGCCGCGGCGACCGCGATCTCCACGTTCGTGAAATCGGGAGATCACGTCGTCTGCTCCAACATGACGTACGGCGGGACCTACCGCTACTACACGCAGATCCAGGCCCGATACGGTGTCGAGTTCTCGTTCGTCGACACGGCCGATCCGGCCGAGGTGCTCCGCGCGTTCCGCCCGACGACCCGCCTGCTGCATCTGGAGAGCCCGACCAACCCGATCATGACGCTGTGTGACATTCCGCTCCTCTCGGGGATGGCGCACGAGCGGGGCGCCATCGTCGTCGTGGACAACACGTTCGCGTCGCCTTATCTGCAGCAGCCCCTCGTCCTCGGGGCTGACATCGTTTATCACTCGACGACGAAGTTCCTGAACGGACATTCCGATTCGATCGGCGGCATCGCGGTGGTGAAGAGTCCCGAGCACCTCGAGTGGCTTTCCTTCGTGCAGAACAGCTCCGGTGCGATCCTCGGGCCGATGGACTCCTGGCTGGTCCTGCGCGGAATCAAGACGCTCGTCGTGCGCATGGAGCGGCACGAGTCCAACGGCCGCGCCGTCGCCGCGTTTCTCGACGGCCAGCCGAAGATCCGGAAAGTGAACTACCCCGGCCTGGCGACGCATCCGCAGCACGAGCTCGCCAAACGGCAGATGCGCGGGTTCGGCGCGATGATCTCCTTCGACCTCGGCTCCTTCGAAAACGCCGCGGCGTTTCTCGGCCGCGTGCGCCTTTGCTCGCTCGGCGAGAGCCTCGGCGGCGTCGAGACTTTGATCTCCCATCCGGCGAGCATGACCCACGCGGCGATCCCGGAGCCGGAGAGAAGCCGCCTCGGCGTCACACCCGGCCTGGTGCGCATCTCCGTCGGGATCGAGGACGTCGAGGATCTGACCGCCGACCTCGCCCAGGCGCTCGAGGCCATTCCCGCCTGAGGCAGGTCGTCCCGTGAACCCGCTCCGGACTCGCACCGCGGCCGCCGCCGCGATTCTCTCCGCCGCGGCGGCGCTCGCCCGCCCGGCCGCTCCCGAGGACGACTTCGGCGCGGTGAGGACGGCCTTTCTCGAGGGCATCAACGGCGGCCGCGCAGAGAAGGGGCTCCCTCCCTTCCGTCTCGTTCCTCTCCTTTCGAGGATTGCGCAGGATCGCGCCGCGGCCGTCGTGCGGGAGGGCGCGCACCCCGAAGAGTCGGCGCACGCCGACAGCGCCGCCGCCTCGAGTAAGGGGTACGAGGCCCGCGCCCTCTCGGAAGTGCTGGTGCAGGCGGACGGCGACGTCGAGACCGTGCTGAGGGGCGCGGCCCTCGACACGGCCTTTGCCGAGGAGGTGCGACGGAGCGACCTCCGCGACCTGGGAGTGGGGGTCTCGCGCCTCGACGACATTCCCCTGTACGTTTTTCTCTTCGCGCGCGCGTGGCCCGATTTCTTCGCCGACAAGACGGTCGAGCTTTCGAACCTCGAAACGATCCGCGCCGCGCTCCTCGCGCGAGTGAACCTCGAGCGCGTGGCCGCAGGACTTCAGACCGTCCGACCTCAGCCCCTGCTCGACGAGACGGCGTGGCGCCATGCGCGGGACATGCTCGCCCGCTCCTATTACGGCCACGACAGCCCGGAGGGAACGACGGCGCTCGACCGAAGCAAAAGGGCGGGGTACAAGCCCCGGTACATCGGTGAGAACATCGCGCGCGGACAGTACTCGCCGCAGGAAGTCATGGACGGCTGGATGGGCAGCGATCTCCACCGCGAGCACATCCTGGGAAACCTCTTCAGCGAGACCGGTTCCGCCGTCGCGATCGGCAAGAACGCCAATGGGTACCAGGTCCTCTGGGTGCAGGTCTTCGGCCGGCCGAGAGACCTGCTGCCGGCGCGGCGGAATCGGATGGAGAGTCCGGGGAAGACGTAAAGAATCTGTCAGTTGTCAGTCAGTTGTCAGACGGATGGCGAGAAGACGGCTGAATACTGAAACTCAGAACTGAAAACGCAGAGTTACCTCACAATCTCCATCCCCATCGCCTTCGCCGACAGGGCGATCTCCTGCGGGAGATGCTGCCCTTCGACCCAGACGATCGCCTGCGATTCGACGTCCCGCTTCAGGCGCTCGAACGCGACCCGCAGCTTCGGGAGGTTCGAGACGTCTTCGACCTGTCCCCATGGAGACGGCGCACCGGCCGGGAGGGGCTCGAAGGACCAGACGAAGAGAGGAACGTGGATGCGCTCGAGGTACGCGCGCACGGTCGCCGGGGAGTACCGGCTCGCGTCCGCGGGGTTCTTCCCCAGGACGAGGAGAACCGCGCGGCGCGTGCAGCTCTGGACGGCCTGAAGGCCAGCGACGGCGGTCGCATCCGCGTAGCGGCGCGCGGGATCGGGCCGGCCGGGATGGGAGATGCGCGTGAGGAGCCAGTGCATGCCGGCGTCGCGTCCCCGAAATTCGTGCGAGGACTCGAAGAGCTCGGCCGCTCCCGACGTGATGGCGACCGAGCGAACACTCGGCCAGATGTACCGGATCCTGTCGTCGTCGCCGAGTCGCAGGTCGAGACGCAGCGCCTCGCCGTCGTAGACCGGCAGAGCGCCCCGGCGCCCCGGCTGGAAGATGGTGCGCCCGCCTCGTCCGAGCCGCGAGAGCGCCTCCGCCACCGGCAGGTCGCGCACGATCAGCACCTGAGCGCCCGCGCGCTCGATTCCGACGGCGCGCAGCGGCTCTCCCTTACGCATGATCCAGCCTTCGAGCGCCGCCGGCTCCGGGAGCTCGGCCGCCGGCGCCAGCCGGACGGCGACGCCCGTCAGCTCGGTGACGGTCTCGGTGGACGTCCTTCCCCCCAGCACCACATCCGCGCGGCACCGGACGCCGTTTCCGAACTCCGCCGACGCGGAGAGCAGGTGCGTGCTCGAGGCATCGTAGGAAGGAAGGGAAAAGCTCTCGGACCCCTTGACGGCGAGAGGACGGCCATCGAACGTCACCGCGAGGGCCGACGGCGGTCCCGGCTGGAGGCTCGCCCACGAGAGCTGCGCTCCGGTCGCGACCCCTTTGTCGTCCCGCTGGAGGAGGATCGACATCTCGGCGGCCGGCCTCGGAAGGTTCAGCCACTGGCGCGCCCGCGCAATCTCCCGGCCCCGGGAATCGAGCGCCCGGGCGACGAGCTCGTGGGGCGAGAGCTCCATCCCGAAGTCCACCCGGGCCGTCCACGGCTTTTCGTCGATTCGGGCGGCGGGCGCGCCATCTAAGAGGAGCTCGACGGACGCCACCGGGCCGCTCGCCGTCACCGTCACCGGCCGCGCCCCGATCACGAGCCCCAGAAAGAGCGAGACGAACGCGATCACGGCGGACCGAAGGAGAGACCGCGGCGGCCGAGCTGCCCCACGGCGGAGGACGTCTCTAACGGGAGGCGGCGCGGCGGCGCAGGGGGACGGGAGACGCGACCAGCTTCGGACCCTTCTTCTTCGACTTGCGCTTGGGGTGCTCCGTCGTCCGCGTGATCCAGTCCGCGAAGCCGGGAGAACTCTCGTCGACGCGATACGCCAGGATCTCGGGAAGCTCGTACGTATTGATCTTCTGGATGGTCTCGCAGACGCCCTCGAACTCCCGGGCGCGGCTCTTGATCAGAAGGAGGAACTCCCCGTCGTCGCACACGCGGCCCTTCCAGCGGTAGATCGAATGCACGTTCGGGATCAGGTTGACGCACGCCGCCTGGCGATTCCGGATCAGGGCGTGCGCGATGTCCAGGGCCTGCTCTTCCGTTCCGACCGAGGTGACCACCACGATGAGGTCCTGGCTGCGCATGCAATTCGACATTCCATTCCTCGAAGGCGCCGGTGTCAAGCGGGAAGGCGTCGGGGGCTCGTGGACTCGAAGCCGTCGTCGGGATCCTCCGCCCGCATCACGGTACGATCCGCGGCGCCGTATCCCCCTGGCACGGTCGCCCGCGATCACGCCGGGTCGGGCTGCTGGTTTTTTCTTCTCCACATGTCCCCTCCCTCTCTCCGATTGACGCTCTCCTCACCGCGGACACGTCTTTCCCACGCTGACCCCGAGCAGGCCGCCCGGATAGAGGTTCATGGAAGGCCGCGCCGTGCGTGCCCGTCTTGACGAGCGGATAGAGACTGATGGCGATACCGACGAGGCGCAGGGCTGCGGAACCATGCCGCGTCAATAGAGAAACGTGATCGCCCCCACCAGGAGGATGCGGCAACTCGCTCATCGCTTCATCTCGAAACCTCTGACCTCGAGAGATCGAGGTTCTTCGGCCTTTCCCTTCGTCGTGGTCTCGGGGAGATGCCCGCGCAGGACCACGTCCCTGTCCCGGGCTTCCCTCCACAGCTGATCGACTTTTCCGACAGCCTGCCGATGGTCGACGAGCGAGTAGACGACCGCCGTCCCCGAGACGGCCAACGCCGCCTTGCCCGCTCTTTCGACCAGCTTCCCCGCGATTTCGATGTCTGCATCCTTCGGCGTGAAACCGGTATCGACCACCACCTGACGAATCTGCGCAACGGTGGCCGAATTGCCCTGCTTCAGCTTCAAGACCGCCTCACCCTTGTTCAGCGACACCTGCACCGTCTCGACGCCGGGTACCTTCTTCATGGCCACGCTCACGGCGTGAGCGCAAACCGCTCAATCCATTCCAAAGATCCCCTGCCGGATTTCCCGAATCTCTCCCGCCGCCGAAGCGGCCATGAGAAGACTAAAGAGCGCGGCCGAACCGATGACTCGTCTCATTGGGCCCCCAATCTAAAACCAGTACGTCAGATTCACGACCATCCGCACCCGATCCTTCGGCTGGGTTCCGTTGAGCCGGGTGTAGACGGGAAAGATGGGACCGCCGGACAGCCCCCACGAACCGTAGAGACCGAGCAGCGTCGGGCCTGCGAAGATCCGTTTGCCTCCGGTGTTCGGGAGTTCACCGCCCGCCAGCCGATCCCGGTCGATGACCTCGCCGATCGCCTCGATGAAGACTCGCCAGTCGGCGTGCGGCAGTTCCTTGCGAAAGACGGGCGGGCGATATCCGACCACGAGGCTGCACATCAGAAGGTCGCCCGGGTGATCGGTCGTGGGTCCCGTCGGGCTCAGATAACGCCTGTACATTCCACCCGCCCAGGCATAGACGGAGCGAGAGGCGTAACCGGTCACCGCGGCCGCGTAGATGCCGGGAGAGGTCTTGACTCCGTTGCGCACCGAGTCGGTCGGATAGTCCACGCCCAGGTACGCCGTGCTCTCGAATCGGGACCCGACGCCGGTGCCCTCCCGGTGAAATCGCCAGCCGAGCAGCACCTCGACGTCCGGGGTCGCGGGCATCATGGCCATCATCCGGACCGGACGCATGCCCTCCGGCGTGTACAGCGGCACCGGGAGAGACGCCGAGACCTGCAGGTCTTCCGTGATTCCGTACGCGATGAGCGGGCGCAACATGACGGAGGTGTTGTTCCGGGCCACGCTCCGGCTCATCACCCCGAGATCCAGACTCCAGGCGCCTTTCGCGAGCGTCGGGGTCGCGACCCCGTACACGGGTCCGTGCCCGGTTGCTCGCGCGGCGGCCGGATACAACGTCAGGGCGGCGAGAACGGCGAGAGCCGACGTCGCTCTTATCAATCGAATCCCGTGATCAGAGCGAGCAGAAAAGGAGATTTATCGACCCAACGTTACCGGACCATCCGGTAGATGATGTCCAAAAGCTCGTCGTACACTTCCTCCGTTCGACCGGCCCTGATTCCCTCCGCCGCGCACTTCTCGATGTAGCTTCGGACCATGAGCTTCCCGGCGGCCCGCAGAGCCTCCTGCGCGGCCGCGATCTGTTGAAGAACCTCGGCGCATGGTCGGTTTTCCTCCAGCATCCGCTCGATCCCATCCACCTGCCCTCGCGCACGCTTCAAACGAGCCCGAACGGCCTCCTTGCGCCGGTCTGGCACGAAAACCTTTTCCATCACGGGAAGAGACCTCTTCATTGGTATTCCGCCTCCGGGAGAAGTGATACAGGGGGGGAGTATATCAGATCCCCTGCCTCAACCCCCCTCGTCCGCCCATGAAGGAAAGAAGATTTCTCCGGTATTGCCGGCCCGGCGCTCGATCTCGAGAAGAGTTCCTGCGAGACGTTCAGTCGGACCCTCGCGTCGAATTTCGCATCGGGCCGAGAGAACCTCGACCGGTTCTCCGGCGCGCTGATCTCCCTCAAACTTTCGTTCGACTCAGCCTCAGTGAATTCCCGATCACCGAAACGGAACTGAAGCTCATCGCCGCGGCAGCGATCATCGGGCTCAGAAGAACACCGAAAAAAGGATAGAGAACGCCCCCTGCGATGGGAATTCCGAGCACGTTGTAAACGAAGGCGAAAAAGAGATTCTGTTTGATGTTCCGCATGGTCGCGCGGCTCAGGCTTCGGGCACGCACGATTCCCAGGAGGTCGCCTCGGAGCAGCGTCACGCCGGCGCTTTCCATCGCGACGTCCGTTCCCGTCCCCATCGCGATTCCGACCTGCGCCTGGGCGAGGGCCGGAGCGTCGTTGACCCCGTCGCCAGCCATCGCCACGAACCGGCCTTCAGCCTGATAGCGCTTGATGACGTTCACCTTGTCCTCCGGGAGCACCTCCGCGACGACCTCGTCGATTCCGAGCTCCTTCGCAACCGCGTTCGCGGTGGTCTTGCTGTCGCCGGTGAGCATGACGACGCGGATCCCTTCGGCGCGGAGGTGGCCGATCGCCTCCGGGCTCGTCTTCTTGATGGGATCCGCGATGCCGAGAATCCCGGCCATCTTTCCGTCCACGGCCAGAAAGACCGCCGTTTGACCCCGCGACCGCATGTCCTCCGCCCGAGCGCCGAGCCCTGCCGGATCGAGGCCCATTTCCGCCAGGAGAGCCGCGTTTCCGAGCGCGACGGCGCGTCCTGCAACCCGGCCCGACACGCCTCGTCCCGTCCGCGATTGAAAGTCGCCGACTGGCTCGAGTCGGACCTGCCTCTCTCCGGCGGCCGCAACGATGGATGCCGCCAGAGGATGCTCGCTTCCTCTCTCGAGGCTCGCCGCGAGTCGAAGCACTTCCGCCTCCTCGAATCCGGGCTGCGCCAGGATCTCTGCGACCCTAGGCTTTCCTTCCGTGATCGTTCCGGTCTTGTCCATCACGAGGGTGTCGACCTTTCGCAAGGACTCGATGGCCTCGGCATTTCGAAAGAGCACCCCCGCTTTTGCCGCCTTCCCGGTCGCCACCATGATGGACATCGGCGTTGCGAGCCCGAGGGCACAGGGGCAGGCGATGATGAGGACCGCGACCGCGTTCACGAGACCATGAGCCATCCTGGGATCGGGCCCGGCGAACGCCCAGACGCCAAAGGTGATGACGGCGACGGCAATGACGATCGGAACGAAGTAGCCGGCCACCAGATCGGCGAGCTTCTGGATCGGCGCGCGCGTGCGTTGCGCTTCGCTGACGAGCCGGACGATCTGAGAAAGCATCGTCTCGGCCCCGACGCGTTCCGCGGTCAGGACGACCGAGCCGGTGCCGTTGACCGTGGATCCGATGAGTCGATCACCCGCATTCTTTTCGACCGGAATCGGCTCACCCGTGACCATCGACTCGTCCACCGCGGTGTGGCCTTCCACGACGCTCCCGTCGACCGGAATTTTCTCCCCCGGCCGAACCCGGAGCCGATCGCCGACCTGGACCTGATCGAGAGGGATATCGACCTCGGCGCCGCCCTGCTCGATGCGGCGGGCGGTCTTCGGGGCGAGATCCAGGAGGGCGCGGATCGCCGCACCCGTCTGGCTCCGGGCCTTCAACTCCAGAACCTGGCCCAGAAGCACGAGCGTGACGATGATGGCCGCCGCTTCGAAATACAGCCCGACGTGTCCTGAAGCATCCCGGAACGACGCGGGGAAAAGACCCGGAAAGAAGATGGCCGCCAGACTGTAGAAGTACGCGACGGCGACGCCCAGGCCGATCAGCGTGAACATGTTCAGGCTGCGATTTCGGATCGACTGCGCAAACCGAACGAAGAAGGGCCAGCCCCCCCACACGACAACCGGCGTCGCCAGCGCGAGCTCGACCCACGGCAGGACCCCGGAGGCGCCCATTCCGGCAGATCCCGGGAGGAGGTCGCGCATGGCAATGACGAGAAGGGGAACGGACAGCACAGCGGAGACTGCGAACCTCCGCCGCATGTCAACCAGCTCGGGATTCTCTCGGTCGCCTGCCGAAATCGTCCGCGGCTCGAGCGCCATCCCGCAGATCGGACAGCTGCCGGGACCATCGCGGACGATCTCGGGATGCATCGGGCAGGTCCACTGCGCCCTCGAGGCCGCAGACGAGGGGATCACTCCTTCGAGGGCCATGCCGCACTTCGGGCAGGAGCCGGAGCTCTTTTCTCGGACTTCCGGGTGCATCGGGCAAGTCAAACTCTCTCCCGAAGCGATGGGCGCCGGCGCAGTCCCGGTCGCGGCAAGAGGCACTGGTTCGGGCCGGAGAACGTAGCGCTCGGGATGCTCCCTGAACTTCTCCTGACACCCTGCACTGCAGAAGACGAACGGCCGGCCGTTCCATGTTTCCCGATGGGAACTTTCTTCCGAAACCGTCATCCCGCAGACCGCATCCCTGAGAGGGTTCGCTCCGGACTTCGCCTCGGGGGGCCGCTGTTCTTTACTGCTCACGGTGAACTCCCTGTCTGCAGGAATCTACGCGGCCGCCGCCTGCGGGATTCCGGCCCGGTATCGCTGCGTCTCCAGGTGAACGGTAAGAGTCGAGGCAACGAGGAGATGCCGGATGCCATGGCCCTGAGTGCTCAGCCAGGGCGACTCGGAGATTGTCGGGGAAAAACAGAATGGCGCGGGATGCGTGAGAACGGAGTGCGCGAGAAGCCATCCTATTCCGACGCGTCCCATACGCCTGACGTGCGGAATCGGTGACAACGCCTCAGGATCGCGGAGGCAATTCGAGATTTCGAGCGTCGGCGGTTTCAGCCTCGCGGAACGAAGAGAAAAAGGCGGAGCGTGTGCCGCTCCGCCCGAACGATCGGGTCAGTAAATCGGATGCTCGTGATGGACGACGCGCTTTTCAATGTGGGGGAACGGGAACGGCTTGAAGGTGATCCTGGTGTGGTCCTCGTGCACGGTGGCGCCGTAACCCTGGCGTCCGTAGCCGTCCTGGTAGTAGGGTTGCGAATACTGGTATCGCGTCTGCGGGTATCCACCGTGACCGTAGTTACCCTGATACCCGTAATCTCCCTGGTAGCCGTAATCTCCCTGGTAGCCGTAATTTCCCTGGTACCCGTATCCACCGTTGTACGAATCGTGCTGGCGGACGTAGCCATATCCGCCGTTCCCGTGGGAGTACCCGCCGCCGACGTAAACGTTCTGACCGGCGTAGGGACTCGCACAATACTCGTCGGCCAGGGCCGGCGACGACACGCCCGTCACGATCACCGCCCCAAGAGCCGCCGCGAAGAGCCATTTTCTATTCATTTCTGTTTCCTCCGCCGCGATCTATCGCAACTCCGGTGCCCGATCCCTCTCCGACGGCGTGACTCTAACTGCTTTCGATTCAATGAGAGGCACATCCGAAACGCGGAGGCTTCCGCCCTGGCTGTCCCTCCGTGATGCTTTCTGGCCTCATTTGAGAGCAGGACGCGCGCCTGCCCCTGGAAAAAGAAAAAGAGCCGGAGCGTGTGCTCCGGCTCCATGGCCTCGTCTTCGAGTCGGCGTCAGAAACCCGCGGCGCTCCGGATCCGCGTGAGCAGCTGCATCATCCCGGACCACTCGCCCTGCAGCTCCGGAATGTTCGACTGCCTGAACTGCTGGTCCGCCTCACGCGCGTCGTCCCAGAGGTGGCCGATATTCCCGCGCACGTCCTCCGGGCTCAGCCCCCCCTCATATCTCTCATGAAAGGTATTTGCCTGTTCGGTGAAATGCTGGATCGCCTGGACGGACTGGTTCTGACCCGTGCTACCCGAATAACGCCCTGAAAGCTGGTTCACCGCGTCCATCAATCGCGTCGAGCGCTCGGCGAGCTGGTGGATCAAGGGGCCGACCTGTTGCTCGTTGTAACCGCCTCGAGCCGAGCCGCGGGCTTCGTACCGGTCGCCATAACGCCCGGCGTCTCCCTGACGTCCATACCCGCCCTGATCAGACGTCGATCCGGTCGCATCCGACTGGTAGACCCGGATCATCTCGTTCAGGACTTCCACCGTCTTGGACCAGTCCGCGGCTGTGTGGTCATCGGTGTTGCGGGAGCGCTGCATGCGGGACTGAACCGCCCGCGCATCCCGGAGGAGTCCCCGCAGCTCGTCATCCAGCTGCCACGGTGCCGTGCGGTACGTATCCATCCGCGAGTGGAAGTCAGAGGCGCGACGCGCGAAATTGGCGACGGACCGCCGCAAATTGCGATCGTTTCGATAAAATCCCCCGCCCTGATTGGCCTGTTGACTGGCGTGCTCGGCCTGGCCGTCGAGGTCGTGGGCGAGCTGGCGCATCCGTTCGTAGCCACGGTCCGAGAGGACCCCGGATGCGCGCCCTGTAACGGGGTCATGAGCTGTCGCGGTATTCGCCGCGAGAAAAGAAACGCAGACACAGGCAGAGATTGCCAGCAACCATCGTGTTCTCAATTTCATCGAGTTCACCTCCGAGGTTCCGTGGAGCAAACTTCGATCCAGAACGAGGCGCTCAAACAAAAGCACTTACCTGAGATCCGTCACCGAACTGTCCCCGGAACAGGACGGTCGCTCTCAGGAAGCGGGACTTCAGCCGGCCGGAGTCACTCGGTACGCCTTCGGGCGGGGCGACGGGCGGTGTATATTCCCTCCACCAGGCACTCGCCCATCAAGGATTCACCTGCCGCGCGAGTGCATTTTTCTTTTAGGATTGGGCGTTTCTGACACACTTCAGAAGGAGGCTCTGATGTCCTGGACTCCCCGCCGCGTGATCCTGGCCCTTCTCGTAATCGCGTCTCCGTCGATGGCTCTCGCGAACCATTCCTGGGGCGGATACCACTGGGCGCGAACCTCCAACCCCTTCACTCTCAAAACCGGCGATAACGTCGACTCGAACTGGCAAAGCTATTTCGACGCGGCCCTGTCCGACTGGACATCCTCCAGCGTCCTGAACCTCACCGCTGTCACAGGCACGTCGAACAAGCACTGCTCCGCCGTCGCGGGCACCATCCAGGTCTGCAACGGCCGGTATGGCAACAACGGCTGGCTCGGGCTCGCGTCGATCTCGATCACGGGCGGCACGCACATCACGCAAGGCACCGTCAAAGTCAACGACACCTACTTCGACACGGCGACCTACAACAACCCCAACGAGCGACGGCACGTGATGTGTCAGGAAATCGGCCATACGTTCGGGCTCGACCATCAGAGCACGGACGGCAGCTCGCAAGACACCTGTATGGACTATTTTTCGAACACGGGCGCCAACGCCGGAAGCACCCTGAGCACCCGTCCGAACGCGCACGATTACGACGAGCTCGTCACCATCTACACGCATCTCGACTCGAGCACGACCGTCAAGTCCGCCGCCGTCATGCCGCCGGCAATGGAAGACCTGGTTCTGGACGGCCCGGGCCAGTGGGGCAGAGAAATCGAGCGTTCTGAGGATGGCAGCACCTCAACCTTCGAGCTCGATTTCGGGCACGGCAACAAGATCCTCACTTTCGTCAACTGGGCCGACGGCGGACAAGCGGACGTCGAGGACCGGAGCGGCCCGCGCGACCCGGCAAAATAGTTGCGCCCCGGTAGCGGGAGAACACAGGAGGGCGAGACGGGGGTCTCGCCCTCTTCATTTTCGCCGAGCCCCTCTTCTGCCGGAGACTTTCGGCGGGCAAGCCGTCCGATGAACATGAGACATGCCCTTGGGTTCCTCGTCGCCCTGATCTGCGGGGCCGCTGGATGTTCCAGTCGCAACGGCCCTGTCCGACCGGCAGGGCCGCGGCCGGCCGGAGCCGAGCAGCTCGCTGCCGCTCTCGGCGCCCGAGGTCTGGGGGTGGCTTATGCCAATCCGCTCGACTCCGCGGTTTTCGCCGTCCCTGGATCCGTCTACACCGTCAATGGCGATGACCTCCAGGTGTTCGTGTACCCGACGGAGAGCGCGGCCCTCACGGACTCGCTTCGGATCGCCCCGTCCGGTGGGACGGTGGGCACGACTGCCATCGGATGGATCGCGCCGCCCCACATCTTCCGCAGAGGGCCCCTGATCGTCGTCTACCTCGGGTCCGACGCCCGGATTCGTGAAGCTCTTTCCGCGGAGCTCGGGAATCAGATCGCAGGGGCGCATTGAGCTCGACCCGCATCGACCCGAGTGATCGAATCCCGGACGGGCGGCGTGAAGGACGCGGCGTGGGTCCTACGCATTTCGGAAACGTCGGGGACCGTTGGGGGAAAGACGGTCATGCGAATCGGAACGGAGACGGCCCTGCTCAAGAAGGAGAAGGGACGCTGGAGAATCGCCCACTTTCACTGGTCGGGACATCGGAAATAGCCCCGCCTCGACGGACCGCACGGGGCAAAGCCGCCCGACGCGGCCGGCAGGCTAGCGACCCGTCGCGGCGAGTGGCTCATCCGAGGCCTGAAAAAGATCGCCGCCATTTCGCCTGAGCGCATCGCAAGATCTCCGAAGAGGCCCGCCAAATGCGACCACCGCCGCAAGCGCCGCCAGGGTCGCGAATATGACCCTCAGCTTCTGGATTGCACCCATGTCGGAGTGAGCCGCCTCATCCCTCCCAGGCTGCGGAACCGTAGCCGGGCCCCGACCGGATCCCGCGATTGCGGCTCGCGGACGAACTCGTTCGGGGCGATCCATAGTGACGACGCGCAACGCAGCGCCACTGAACTACATCTTGTGCGACGAGCTCATCCTGCCTGCCGGCAACCGAACTTCACTCGCGCTGCCGTCCTTTGCGAGATCGATCATCACCCGCGTTCCGACCTTCATCGCCGAGGCCGCACCCGCCGTCTTGCCCTTGCTGCCTTTGTAGTACTTCGTGGACGAGGAGAGCGGGACCGAGCTCGACTTCCCATCCTTCGTCTGGATTTCCACGTGCGTCGCGTCGACGGCGGTCACCGTTCCCATGACGTGGCGATGGCCTTCGTGCGCCAGAAGAGCTCCGGGAACCAGGACCGTCGCGGCGAGAACCAGGGATCCGAGTATCTTTCTCATGATCAGACTCCTTTTCAATGGCCGTGTTTGGCGGCCGGTTTGTGCTCGGGAGACGGCCTCGACGCGTCGCCTCCCTCCAGAAACTCGTCGGTTTCCTTCTCTTCCTTCATCTCCATGGGGCTGACGGGATTCATCGCTTTCATCGCCTCGAGCTCTTCCGCCGTGATCCGCGGCATGTGACGGATGAATGCGACCAGGTGCCACGACTGCCGATCGTCTTCCGGGGTGTCCTGTCCCCACGCGGGCATGCCGGTCAGACGGACGCCGTTCTTGATGATGTAGAAAATCTCGCCGTCAGAGAGCTTCTGAGTTTCCCTGCCCCACATGTCCGGCGCCTTCGGGTAGAGGTTCTGGCCGATCTCCGTCTTGCCCCTCCCGTCATTGCCATGACAGGTCGCGCAGTGGTCGGCGAAGTGCGCCCGACCTCCGGCGACGGCTTCCGCCGAGTCCGCGAACGGATTCTTCATCTCCCGCGCCTTCGCGGGGATCGACCAGCGGCGCATCCGTTGCGCCATGAAGGCCTCCGGCATCGACGGCGTGTCCCGAGCACTGAAACCGCGCCGAACCATGCCGGCGAACAAGACCGCGCCCCCGGCGAGGAAGGCGAGAAGCAGGACGAGAAGGATCCCTTTCGGCTTCGACATCTTGCGTCCTCAGCGTTTCAAGTACTTCGCGGGATCGGAGAGGAACTTCTCCTTATCCGCCCTGGAGCAGAAGTAGTAGGTCGTTTCCTTGTAGGTCGCTGGGCGTCGGATCCTCCGGCTCGTTTCATTTTCGAATAGTCCATACCGGAGGTCCCCGAACCTGACTCCTTCATGTTCATCGTGGAGTGATCCATCTCGGACGGGCCCGATTCGTGATCTTCAGGCCGCCGGTCACATCTTCATTCCAGCATGTCCCGCGTGTCCGGCGGCCGCGTGGGGCGAGCCCCATCTCAGCCGCAGAAAAGCATGGACGGAGAGCGGAAAGTCGCCGTAGACAGGCTTCAAGCTCGACGGAAAGCTGTAGGCCGTGACGTCGGCGCCGATCCCCGTCCGCAGTCCGGACACCCAGTCGAAATCCCGAACGTAGCCCGCCGTGTAGGCACCGACCCGGACGAGCTCTTCTTGCCCGCCGCCGTCGCGGCCGCCGGAGCTCTGCTTCGTTTCGAGAAGCTCGCGATCCTTCTGAACGAGCTCCGCGCGGCCGTAGAGCTGATCTGTCGCCGTCATTTGCCAGGCCCCTTCCAACAGGTAGGCGTCACTCGTTCCGTGTGTTTCCACGTTCCTCCCCCACAGCAGCGTCACCGCGAGGGGCCGGTCGCCTTCCGCTCCATACTCCACGGCGGCAGTCGTCCGATGCGTGTTTCCGGGCACGAGATCCTCGGGTTGCCGCAGGTAGCCGTGGGAAACCTGGCCGGACCAGCCTCCTCCGAAGAAGAACCTCGCGCGGAGAGAAGCCGAGTCAATCCTGCCTCCGTCGATGTCCCAGCGGTGTTCGTCCGGCTCTCTTCCTCGAAAAGCGGAACCCTCGAGAGCGAGCCACTTCCAGCCTCCCCCGAGCGTGACGACGTTGTAGGCGATGTGCGTCGAGTCCTGCCAGTGGTGCCCGAGCGGTGCGGTTCCGTTGTCGCCGGAGGAAGCGCGGTGCATGAACGCGGTCGGTCCGAGGGCCGGCTCGCCGACCGGCGCAAGCTGAAACCAGGCGCCCGCGTCGGGCCCCAGATCCAGCCGGTACGTCGCGGAGAGGTTCATGAAGAAGTCGTGGGGGTGCTGCCGATCGACGAGGGGTTCCCCGCGGAAGCTCTCGCCTGTCTGGAAGAGCTCAGGAGAGCCTCGCTTGGCGAAAGTCGCGGGCTCCAGGGAGTTCATCATCATCAATGACAGGCGGCCCGGACCGATCGCTTTCTGGACATGAATCATGTTCCAGTTGCTGGACTCGATCCTGTTGCCTCCCGATGCGCCTCCCTGCCGGTTGTAGGACAGCCGCGCGATTCCCATATCCATCAGGTGCCAGCCGGTCATGCCGGTCATGCCCGCCATCGGATCGTGCGGTGTCATCCCCGTCATCAGGTTCATGTCGGACTGGAAGAGGTTGCGGCTGGCGTCAGGTTCGCCGGTCATCGGCATATCCATCTGGCTGTGGTCCATCCCCTTCATCGGATCCTTATCGCCCGGAGTCGAACCCTCCGGGGCCGGGGTGGGTGTCGGCGACGGCGCGGAGGAATGATGCTCGTGCTGCGCGAGAGCGCCACCGGCGATCAGCCACGCGAAGACGAATGCGGGAGCAAATGCTTTCATTTCGGGAGTCCTCGTTCACAGGTTCACGGACTGCTGAGCCGCTCCGACCGGCGCGCTTCAACGCGTGGAGGAGCGGTGACGACCTGGTTGAACGAAGTCTTAGAGTCGGAGGATCGAAAGAAGCGGGGAGAACCCGGGCCTTCGGTGAAACTCGGACTCGCGGGAGCGAGAAGAATTCGCGCCGGCGCGCACGAGGTCGGGGACGGACGAGGCTTCGAATGCCGGAGAGTGGCCGAAGCTCATCGAGGAGGGGGAGGCGGAAGCGGCCACGAGAACGGCGCCGCTGCCACCGCCGCGCTGGCCATGGCAGGGACTCGAAGACGATGGAAAAGGCTCCGGATCCGACTTGTCGGCGGCGTGAAGAGGGCAGGACATGGCGTCGAGACCGGAACCGGTGGTCGATTCGGTTGCCCTCTCCTGGACCCCGAAGCGACGCATCGCGCCCTGCGCCGAGGCGCACCGCAGGTCGCAAACCCCGGCGAAGACAGGCAACGCCACCAGGACCAGAGCGAGCGCGACGGCGAAGCAACTCCGGGTCTTCATCTCAAGGCTTCCTAACTCTCACGACACGCCCCGGATTCCACCCGGGTGGACCGCCCCGGGAGGGCGGAGAGCTTCCCCCGGATGCCAGATCGACGCGGACGCTGCCGTCCGAGGCGGCGGCGAGGCCGCCCGGATGGTCGGAGGGTTACGAATCGTCCCCGAGGGAGGACACTCCGGCTTCTGCGCGACCCGCAAGTGCTTCCGGACACAGCCCTTCCGATGTGGACCGTTCCTTGCTGAAACGAAGAGTTGGGAGGCGACAGCATGAACGCGAAAAACAGAACGACGGCGCTCCTCGGGGCAGGGTTCGCGCTTCTGTTTCTGGCCGCGGGCACCGCGAGGGGGGATCACGACACCCTGTCTGACCGCGGCTACCAGCAAATGCGTCAATTCGCGCACGAGCTCGACGAGCAGGCCCAGCACGCCAACGACCAGGCACAGCACCAGGGAGTCTGGTTCTACGGTCACGACCCCCGGTTCCTGAGGTCGATCAACAGCTTTGCCAACCGCGCGAATCGGTTTCACGACCGCATGGACGATTACCGCACGGCGCCCTGGCAGGTCGACGACGAACTGCGCCTCATCCTGCGCGACGCCAGAGCGGTTCAATACCGGCTGAGACGTTCCCGGAACGCGGATCGCCACACGGTCGGCGACTGGAACCAGGTGGTCATCCTGCTGAACCAGATGATCCGGGTCTACCAATCGGATCTCGCACGCAACCAGTACGGCGCCCCGGAACCGCAATACCGCGACGAGCACGTTGCCCCGCCGGCGGGCTCGGGCTATTACTCCAACGACCGGTCGAATGATCGGTATGAGGTGGGAAGACCGGAGGGGCGGGGTTATGACCGGGAGCAGGTCGCGGCGCTGGCCCATGAACTTGCCGAACGCTCCGCGCGCCTGTCCAGCCTGACGAGCCAGCTCACGGGCCGCTACCGGGACGACGAGGGCCGGAGGGGCACTGTCGAGGCCATCGAGCACTTCGCGCAGCAAGCCGACGCTTTTCACGAACGGTACGAGCGCGGGTTGAGCCCGGAGGACGTCCGCGGCAACGTCGATCACCTGTGGCAGGACGGGCGCGAAGCCGACCGCCAGTTCCGGCAGATGGACATCCCCGAACTGAGAAGCGAATGGGCGGGCATGATGCAACTGCTCTCCAGACTCCGGAGCGGAGCGGGCTTTTGAGAACAAAGGGCGATTTGTCGTGTTGCGGAAACAGCGTCAGGAGGGACCGGGGCGCAGTCCAGCCAGAATGACTTTGACGAGCCGGCGGACCGCGGCCTTGGAACGGAGACGGCTGGCTGCCGTCAAGGAGTGGAGGCAATAGCTCGCCAGCTCGTCAGGCGAGACATCGTCCCGGAGATCGCCGGTTTTTGCGGCCTCGGTCAGAAGGTCTCGAATCAGGTCGCTCAAGTGCTGCTGCGCTCGGGCGACGTGCTCCCCCCGATGCAGGAGTGCCGCGAGCTCCGTGCCATGGTGCTCGTGAGAAATGAGCGCGAAGGCCTCGAGGACGGCTTCGAGCCGCTCGCCCGCATCGCCCGCCTGGTCCCGAACCTGGATCAGGTACTCGAAGTGGGCTCTGACCTGACGCTGGTGCCACGCCACGAGGATCGCTTCGACGCCTGAAAAATATTTGTAAAGAGTCGCCCGCCCGATCCTGGATTCCCCGGCGATCCGCGACATTGTCACCGACGCCAGCCCGCGCTCGGCCACCAGCGCCGCCGTGGCGTCCAGGATCGCGTCACGAACCTCGCGGCGGTGCGCTTCGATGGTCTCGTTCCAGAGCTTCGGCATCCTTCCCAGTATGCGCGACGCGAGTGTCGGTCTGTCGAGACGCTATGACTTGACACAAGACAGACTGTCTCGATAAACTCGCGTCCCGGTTCGAGGTCGACGCGCCTCAGACGAGGAGAAACCCTGTGCCCGATCCACCCCCTCAACCCGACTCCAAGGGCAACGACGGAATCAGCCGTCGGGAATTCGACCTCGTATCCACCCCCGGCACACCACGCTGGGTCTACGTCTTCGGGCTCATCGCGATCGTCCTGGTCCTTCTCTTTGTCATCCTGCATCTGACCGGCGGCGGCTTCCGGGGCCACATGCCGTGATGACGATGACACCCCGCCTCCGCAAGTTCGCCCTCACCGCGCATGTCACTTCCTCGGTCGGCTGGCTCGGCGCGGTCGCTGGCTTCCTCGCACTCGCCGTCGCCGGTCTGGCCAGCCAGGACGCTCAGAGGGTGCGTGCCGCCTATCTCGCGATGGAGTTGATCGGCTGGCTCGTCATCGTCCCCCTGAGTGTCGCGTCGCTGCTCACAGGGCTGATCCAGGCGCTGGGTACCACGTGGGGTTTGTTCCGACACTACTGGGTCTTGATCAAACTCCTGATCACCATCCTTGCGACCGTTCTCCTGGTGGTGCACATGCGGCCAACGTCCTACGTGGCAGGCGTCGCGGCACGGATGCCATTGTCCGGTGCCGATCTCCGCGGCCTGAGAATTCAACTCGTGGCTGATGCCGGCGCCGCACTGCTGGTGTTGCTCGTGGCCACGACACTGTCGGTGTACAAGCCGCGGGGCCTCACCCGGTATGGTCGCAGGCAGTACGAGCGCGATGCGTCGGCGCAGCCGTAGGAGCAAAGAGAAGCGGGAGATCCAGGAACCCGACCTGGCGCAGGTCGCGTTCAGCGAGGTGCGAGTCTTGCATCCTCCGAAGCCAGGGAGGAAAGAAATGGCTGAAGAAACCAGATGCAAGCATGCCGCGTGCAAATGTCAGACAGATCAACCCAACGGATCCTGCTCCGAGGCCTGCGCTCAGGGGAAGATGTCCGGCGGGAAATGCGGCTGCGGGCATCCCGACTGTCGTTGATCCCGTTAGTTGGCGGAGCCCGCCGGAAGGGAACAGGCCGGCGCCGGAATGGATAGCTCGGGACGCCGGTTGACGGGGGTGTGACCCCTCGATTCCGACTCCTGGGATTCGTTCTGGCGGCCGTCCTCGCGACCGGGGGGCTATCCGCTCAGACCTTGTGCGCCAGCTGCTGCGCAGATCCCGTTTCGCCCAACTCGTTTCGCTCTTCTTCGTGCTGCGATCAGGACTGCGGGAGCAGCGCCTTTGAATCGCCTTCGGCCACGTCCTGTCTTCGGGCGGGCCTGGCTTTTTCGTCGGGTCGAGGTCTCGTGGCGTTGATTCCCGCGGCTCCCGGCCGTATTTTCACCGGTTTCTCGGCGGCGCCTGCGTCGCTCGCTTTCACGTCCGCCTCGCCTCCTCCCTCTTCCCTGCCGACCGCCCTGCGGCTCTAATCTCCCTTCTCGTTCGCAGATCGCCGGCTCTCGCCGGCATTACGAGAACTGGAGCGTTGTATGCGTCTGCGTCGCCTGGCGACGGCGATTTTCGCCGTCGCGCCCTTTGTAAAAGGCCAGAGTCCCGTCGCCGATCCGGATTGGAGCTCGAGGCTTCAATCGGCAATCCGACTCGCCGTGGCCAGGAATCCCGAGCTCTCCGCAATGGAGTCACGAATCGAGGCGTCTCGACAGCGAGTCGCTCAGGCCGGCTCTTTCCCGGATCCGGAGCTGGAAGTCGGGATCAAGGACATTCCGGTCTCGAGCCCGTCGCTCACGCGGGACAACTTCACGATGGAGATGATCACCGCACGGCAGAGCCTGCCGGGACGCGGAAAACTCGCGACGCGTCGCGCTTCGGCGGAGGCCGCTTCCGAGAATGCGCTCGCGATGCATGCCGTCCACGCTGTCGGGATTGCAGCCGACGTCGCCGACGCCTTCTTCGGGATCGCGGAGCTCGACATGCGCCTGGAGATTCTGGAACGATCCCGCCAGCGCCTCAAGACGACCTCGGCGTCGGCTAAGGAACGCTATGAGGTGGGCAAGGCCGGGCAGAGCGACGTGCTCCGCGCCAACCTGGCGGCGACCGCGCTCGAGGATCGTCTCCTCTCGTTGAGAGCCGAGAGACGGGTGCTTTCGGCGCGGTGGAACGCCCTGCAGGCTCTTCCCGCCAGGGCCGCAGTCCCTGTCATCGGGCCTCTCGATCCGGTTCCCTCGATTCCCGATTCCGCCGCCGTAGAACGCGAGGCGGAGGAGAAGAGCCCCGCGGTTGCCGCAGCGCGAGCGACGCTGCGCCGGTCCGAAGAGGAGTTGCGGCTGGCGGGGCTCGACCGCAGGCCCGACTGGATGGTCTCGACCTACTACGGCCGCCGCGAGAAGTTCGAGGATCTTGCCGGCGCCTTCGTTTCCATCAACCTTCCCTTCGCGCATCCTCGCCGCCTCGAGGCGAAACGCGCCGAAATGGCGGCGGAGCTCTCTTCGGCTCGGGCCGATCTCGAAGCCGTGCGAAACCAGATTCGCCGCGACGTGGAAGCGGCGGCGGTGGAGCTCGAGCGGAACGTCGAGCAGGAGAAGCTCTATCGCACCACGATCGTGCCCCAGGCGGAGATCAACTTCCGAGCGGCGCAGGAGTCCTACGCGGTCGGTCAGATCGACTTCGAGACGTACGTGCGCGCGGCTCTCGACCTCGATACCTACGAAGGCGAGATCGCGACGCGCGCCGCCGGGATTGGCCGCGCGCTCGCCGCTCTTCAGAAAGCCTCCGGCCTTCCCCTCATTGCCGGAACCCCATCGCCAGGAGAACCGCATGAGAAGTGATGCCGCCAGGCTCTGCGGAGCCGCAATTCTCGTCCTGCTCGCGCCTCTGGCGTGCCGCAAAACGGACCGGCCGCCGGCGGGCGCGGGCCCCGGCGCAAACGTCGCCCCGGACGCCTCCCGGAAGCGGGACTCCGGGAAGAAGGTCGCGTACTGGTACGACCCGATGAAACCGGACGTCCATTTCGACCACCCCGGCAAATCGCCCTTCATGGACATGCAGCTACTGCCGAAGTACGCCGAAGAGGCGCAGACAACCACGGCTCCCGCCGAAAAGAAGGTCCTCTTCTGGTACGACCCGATGCACCCGCAGTACCGGTCGGACCGGCCTGGCAAATCGCCCGATTGCGGAATGGACATGATTCCGAAATACGCGGAGGGTGAGCCCGTCTCTGCGGGCTCGGTCCCTCCGGGCCTTTCCGTCGTCCGCATCCCGCTCGAACGGCGGCAGCAGATCGGCGTGACGACCGGGAAGGTCACGCGCCGTCAGATCGCAGGAGCGACGGAAACCAACGGCGTCATCGCAGAAGACGAGGGCAGGCTGAATTCCGTCAGCGCGAAATTCTCGGGATACATCGACAAGTTGCTCGTCGATCGCACCGGCCAGCCTGTCCGGCGCGGCCAGGCCCTCCTGACGGTCTACAGCCCCGAGCTCGTCGCGACGGAAAGAGAGCTGCTTCTGGCGGTCGAGAACGCGCGACGGCTGCAGGCCTCATCGAGCGCGGGCGCCGCTTCGGACGCGGGATCGCTTCTCGCCGCGACGCGCCAGCGTCTCCGGCTCTGGGACATCTCCGAATCGCAGATAGAGCGGATCGAGAAGAAGGGAGAGATCTCGAAGACCCTGACTCTGTACTCCCCCGCTTCCGGGGTCGTCTTGAAGAAGGACGCCGTCGCGGGCATGGCGATCACTCCCGGAATGGCTCTCTACACGATCGCCGATCTCTCATCCGTCTGGGTTCTCGCGGACGTCTACCAGTCGGAGATGGGGTCCGTCGCGAAGGGCAACCCCGCGGAGATCACGGCGTCGTTTCTGACCGGGGAGACGTTTCGGGGCCGCGTGGACTTCGTCTATCCGACGCTGTCGGAGGAGACTCGCACGATCAAGGTGCGGGTCGTCGTTCCGAACCCGAAGGGCTCGCTCAAGCCCGGGATGTTCGTTCGGGTTTCTCTCCAGGCCGGGCAACGCGACGTCCTCTCCGTGCCCCGATCGGCGCTCATCGACACGGGAGATCGTCAGATCGCGTTCGTCGAGCAATCTGCCGGCGTGTACGCGCCGCGGGCCGTCAAGACCGGAGCCTCGGGAAAAGAATTCGTGGAAGTGCTCTCGGGACTCGCCGAAGGCGAAACCATCGTCACGTCGGCAAACTTTTTGATCGATTCTGAATCCCGCATTGGTGGGATCGGAGCCGCGCCGGCGGGCTCCGCGGGGCAGCCCGCTCAGCCGAGCGGCAGAAAGCCGGACGGTTCCCGGTGATCGAAAAATTGATCGCCGTCTGCGTGCGGAACAGGTTCCTGACGCTGCTCTTCGTCGGAGGCGCGTTCGCCGCGGGCCTCTGGGCGCTCCGCCGCACGCCTCTGGACGCGCTCCCCGACCTCTCGGACGTGCAGGTGATCGTGTACACGAACTGGGGTGGGCAGAGCCCCAACCTGATCGAGGACCAGGTGACGTATCCCATCGTCTCGGCCCTCATCTCCGCGCCGAGGGTCAAGACCGTGCGGGGGTACTCATTCTTTGGATATTCCTACGTTTACGTGATCTTCGAGGACCGGACGAACCTCTACTGGGCAAGAAGCCGGGTTCTGGAGTACTTGAACGGCCTGAAGGGCCAGCTTCCTCCCGAGGTCAATCCGAACCTCGGTCCGGACGCCACGGGGGTCGGGTGGGGCTTCGAATACGTGCTCGTGGACAGGAGCGGCCGGCATTCCCTCGCCGATCTGCGGACCTTTCAGGACTGGGACCTCTCCTACTGGCTGCGCGCGGTGCCGGGCGTGGCGGAGATCTCATCCGTCGGCGGGTTCCAGAAGCAATACCAGATCGAGGTCGATCCGGCCCGGCTGGCGTCGTTCCGCATCGGCCTTCAGGATGTGCTGACCGCGGTCCAGGAGAGCAACGGGGACGTCGGCGGCCGGGTCGTCGAATGGTCGGGGCGCGAATACATGGTGCGCGGTCGCGGCTATCTTCAGAACCTCGATGACCTCCGGCGGATTTCGATCCGCTCGAAAGTGTCGACCGGCACTCCCGTGTACCTCTCCGATGTCGCCTCGGTCCATTTCGGCCCGGAAATGCGGCGCGGCGTGATCGACTGGAACGGCGAAGGCGAAGCGGTCGGCGGCGTCGTGATCGTCCGCTCGGGAGAGAACGTCCTCACAGTCGTCGAGGCCGTGAAGAAGAAGATCGCCGAGCTCTCCTCCTCGTTTCCTCCCGGCGTGAAGCTCGAAATCGCCTACGACCGAACGGGCCTCATCCGGCGCGCGATCGACACGCTGCGTCAAACGCTCGTCGAGGAAATGATCGTCGTCGCGCTGGTCATTGCTCTCTTCCTGTTCCACTTTCGATCCGCCCTGGTTCCCATCACGGTCCTTCCCATCGCAATCGCGATTTCGTTCCTGCCCATGTACCTGCTCGGCGTCTCGTCCAACATCATGTCCCTGGGAGGCCTCGCTCTGGCGATCGGGGTCCTGGTCGATGCGTCGATCGTCATGGTCGAGAACGCGCACCGTCATCTGGCCGGGGTGGATCCGAAGGCCGGGAAGGAGGGACATGAATCGGCGATCGTCGCCGCCTCGCAGCAGGTGGGCAGGCCGATCTTCTTCTCGCTGATCATCATCGTCGTCTCTTTTCTGCCGGTGTTCCTGCTGACAGGCGAGGAAGGCCGCCTCTTCCATCCGCTCGCTTTCACGAAGACGTTCGCGATCACGGCGGCATCTCTTCTGTCGGTCACCCTGGTGCCCGTCCTGATGGTCTTCTGGATGCGGGGGCGGATCCGCGCCGAAGAGCAGAACCCGATCGCGATGTTTTTTCGGCGGCTCTACGCCCCCGTTCTGAATCGCGCCCTCCGTTTCCCCAGGACGACGCTCCTGTTGAATTTCCTCCTCGTGCCCGCGGTCGTGCCTCTTGCCCTGTCTCTCGGCTCCGAGTTCATGCCGCCGCTGCGGGAAGGCTCGGTGATGTACATGCCGACGGGTCTCCCGATGATGGCGGTCGAGCAGGCCCGCGACGTGCTCGTCAAGACCGACGGGATCATCCGAACGTTTCCCGAAGTTCAGTCCGTGCTCGGAAAAGCGGGAAAGGTCGAAAGCTCCACCGATCCGGCGCCCATGGAGATGTTCGAAACGACGATCGTTTTGAAGCCGCGGTCCGACTGGCCCAGGGGATTTCATGCCCGCTGGTATTCCAAATGGCCCGGCTGGATCAAACCCGTTTTCCGCCCGATCTGGCCGGAAAGCCGGTCCGCGACCCAGGACGAGCTCGTGACCGCGATGAACGAGAAGCTTCAGGTCCCCGGGATGCCGGTCGCGTGGACCCAACCGATCCGAAACCGTCTCGACATGCTGGCGACCGGGGTCCGTACGCCGGTCGGTGTCAAGGTGTATGGCCCCGACTACTCCGTCATCGAAAAAGTCAGCCTCGAGATCGAGAACGCTCTGAGAGACCTGCCGGACGCCCGCAGCGTGTATGCCGAGCGGACGACGGGCGGGTCCTATCTCGACTTCACGGTGGACCGGGATGCGGCGTCACGCTACGGGCTCTCCGTAATGCAGATCGAGAACACCCTGGAAGCCGCGACCGGCGGAAAAATGGTGACCACGACGGTCGAGGGGCGGCGGCGTTTCACGGTGCTCGTTCGCTACCCGCGGGATTCTCGAAGCGACCTCGAGTCCCTCAAGCGCGTCCTCGTAATGACGCCATCCGGCGCGCAGATTCCGATGGGACAGCTCGCGACGCTTCGCATCGTTTCCGGGCCGCCGATGTACAAGGACGAAAACGGACGCCTCTCCGGAATCGTGTACGTCGACACGACGACGTCTGACCTCGTGGGATTCGTGCACGGCGCTCAGCGCCGCGTGGGCGAGCGTGTGAAGCTGCCGGCGGGGGTGACGCTCGACTGGACCGGCCAGTTCGAGTTCCAGGTTCATGCCCGGAAGACCCTTCAAGTTGTCTTGCCGATCGTTTTCGGCCTGATCTTCATCCTGCTCACGATGACGTTCCGATCCGCTTCGGAAGCGACCATCGTCATGCTGTCCGTGCTCTATGCCATGACAGGCGGTGTCATTCTCCAGTGGCTGCTGGGCTACAACTTTTCGGTCGCCGTCTGGATCGGGTACATCGCCCTCTACGGGGTCGCCGTGGAGACCGGGGTCCTGATGGTCATCTACCTCCACGAGGCGCTCGACAAGCGCATTGGCAAGGGCGAGCTGACTCGCGAGGACGTGCTCGAGGCCACTCGCGAAGGATCCGTGTTGCGCCTTCGCCCGAAGCTGATGACGGTATCCGCCGCGATTCTCTCGCTCGTGCCCATCTTCTGGTCGACGGGAACCGGATCCGAGGTGATGCGCCCGATCGCAACCCCGATCGTGGGAGGAATGCTCACGTCGACGCTTCATGTGCTCCTCGTCACGCCCGTCATCTTTTTGCTGATGAAGGAACGCGCGCGCAGGAAGGGGACCCTGCGTGCTTCCGGAATGGAGCGCGCGCGGTGAGCGGCCTGAATCCCGGGCATCCGACGAGAGAACGAGCCTCGCTCCGATCGGCACAGAAACCGACTGCCTGGACACTTGACTTGTGCGCCTGTCGCCGCGAGTGGCCGACGGTCTGGCGATCATCGTCGCGCAGGTGATGGGGGAAACGCCTTCCCCACAAGCTCATCCGGTACGGCGCGGCCCTGATTTCCTCGCGTCGGGCGTGTTGACGCTCGTTCAGGCTTTCCATCACCGTCAGGGGAACGAGGGGTTCGAAACGCCCGGTCGGCAGAACGGTCAGTCGCGGGCGGTACCCTCGATGGCAGAGGGGCCGATCCCGGCAGCGACGGCGACCGCGGTTCGCTTTCGCAGCATCAGCAACGACGCGACGAGCGCCACGACCATCACGGTCAGGAGCGCAAGCTCGAGCATCGCGTGACGAAAAGCGAGTTCGTCCATCGTCTTCTCCGCGGAAACGGCGAGCTGCGCGGTGACGATCAGGATGCGCCGGGTCGCGGCGATGAGGCCGACGACGAGAAAAGGCTCCGGCACGAGGGCGTGCTCTTGAAACGAGACCTTCACGGTGTAGAGGAGCTCGATGATCATCAGCACCAGGAGGATCCGGTCGAGCACGACGACGATTTCAACCGGCGAAGCTCCGGATCCGAGGCTCCGGACGAGCGCCGCGGCTCCGCCGACGACGAGCGCCCCGGCGCTGACGGCGAGGAGGAGGCCGAGGCTGACGTAAACGACGTCTTCCGCCACGGTGAATCCCACGGCGATGCCCCCCCGAAGAGCACCAGCGGGCTTCTCCACGCGGGTAATCCCGCTTTCCGGATCCCGTCGCCTCGTCATCGCCCTCCTCGGATTGGCGCGTTTATTCTAGGGCTATCCGTCCGGACGAGCGCGCGTCTCGGGGGCTCGACCGGCAGGCGACCGCCCCGCGGCAGGCTCACCGGTCGCTGGATCAGGGGGCCAGCTCGCGAGCGTCGTGGGCAGCAGCGGGACGCTCGATTCGGGGTTTCCGATCGACTGCACGCCAGTCGTCTCTCTGCCCGCCGAAAGGGTTCAGAA
This sequence comes from Acidobacteriota bacterium, assembly GCA_020199905.1. GTDB lineage: Bacteria > Acidobacteriota > Thermoanaerobaculia > UBA5066 > Gp7-AA6 > JALYUA01. The sequence goes on along the minus strand of JAIVJS010000021.1, from coordinate 17,374 downwards.
GGATCTTCGGCAACGTGACGTCTTCCGCCCGCAGGTACGCCGGAACACCGATCTCGATCTCCGACTGCGGAACCGAAAGCACGGCGGTTCCATGGAGGTAGTCCCACACGGACAGCAGGCTCGACCAGTTGCTGTCGGTTTCGTTTCGCCAGTCCGAATGGTGGATCCCGTGCATGCGCGGCGTCACGACCCATCGGACGAGAACGCGCTCCAGCGATAACGGAAGGCGGGTATTCGAGTGGTGAAAGAGGATCGAGACGAACAGGAGCAGCTGGTAGATCCAGATCGCCAGCGGGCTCGGCCCGATCGCCGCGATCTGCAGGACCCGCCACCCGACGGAGAACGCGATTTCCCCGAAATGGAAGCGGAGAGCCGTCGAGGCGTCCATGTCGCGGTCGACGTGATGGACGAGGTGAAATCTCCAGAAGAACGGGACGCGGTGGTTGATCCGGTGCCAGTGCCAGAGGGTGTAGTCCATCAGGAGAATTCCGAGGAGGAGCGCTGCAGCGGGCGGAAGCTCGGCCAGCCGCAGCACACCCCACCCGCGCCGCGATGTCCATGCGGCGACCGGCGCGATGATCGGCGCCTGCAGGAGCGTGATCAGCGCGAGCGAGAGGCCGCCCATCGTGACGTTGCGCGCCGTCCGCCGGAGCCGCGACTCGACGCGGCGGCGCAGGGGCCGGGCGGTTTCCGCGGCGGCCAGCGCCAGGAAAGCGAGTCCCGCGACCGCGGCGCTGATGGCCAGAGAGCTCGAGGGCATTCCTCAGACTAGCGCGCCCTGGAGAAAGTCGGCTGGCGTGCACTTCCTGCCCGGCATGGTCATTGCTGCCCCTGGAAAGAACTCCGGGGGAACGCCCCGGCGTGTGACGTTTCGAACGAAAGGACATGCATGGACACGACCAGCAAGCCACCCGAAACCTACTCACTCGGTCAAAAAATGCCGGGAGAGGCGCAATTCGGCTCAGGAGCCCCTGCCAGCTCTGTACTCGGTCCCGACGGGGAGGCGGCGAAAGTCGAAAAAGGAGCCGCTGAGCTTCTGAATGCCGCCGGGGACAGAGGACGTGAGCTCGGTCAAAAGGCCGAGGAAGCCTGGTCCGGCATCACGTCCAGCGTCGATGAATTTGTCACGACCCAGCCGATGCGGGGGGCCCTGACGGCATTCGGGGTGGGAGTCGTGGTTGGGGTGATTCTCGGAGTCACCATCACGCGAGACTAACCCGCGGCCTCGCACCGGATCCTCGTCTGGCTACAATCGCTCGGGGAGGCGAGGTGACCGAAGACTGCGGCTGCTCGGTCGAGGACAAGGAGATCGGGTCCTGCTACTGCGTCCTCGAGCCCCTCGTCCAGGCGGTCGGACGACGGCATGCCCTGCAGGTGTTGAACGTGATCGCCGACGGCGAGGAGACCCACTTCAACGAAATCCAGGAGCGGCTCGGAGGGCTGTCTTCCTCCACCCTCGCGGAGAGGCTTCACGACCTCGAGCGTGTCGGGCTCATCCGCCGCGAGACCGAGGCCATGGAATCGTTTCGTTCGGCCTATCGCCTGACGGAGAAGGGCAACACGCTCCGCGAATCGCTCCGGCAGCTTTTCCTGTCGCCCGACCGGTCCCGCTGAGGATCGCCGGGGCTATCCCTTCGGGGGAATCGCGTCGATGACCTGAAGGAATCCGGTCAATCCGACTCGGTCGAGCTCCCGCCGCGGCGCGAAGACGTAGACGACGACGGATCGGGACTGGACGAGAAATTTGATCCCGTCCCAGAACCGATTGACGTCGCTCTGATCCAGGCGGAGAAGCTCCTCCGCGGCGGCGGGCTTCATCGCGAGAGCGACCGGAATCCGCTGGAAGAGCAGAAAGTGCGATTTGCGGACCGCAAGGCCGCGGGGCGTCCGGGTCAGGATCAGCCCCGTCGAGTCCGCGGGACTCTCGACGACGGCAAAAGAGGCGGTCTCCCCGAGCGGGCCGAACACGTCGGGATTGCGCTCCACCCAGGTCTGCCACCGATTCACGTCGACCAGGGGCCCTCGATAGGCGAAGCCCAGAAAGAATCTGGGCAGGCGGGCGGGGCCCCGAGTGGCGGCGAAACCCACGGCGCCCAGCAGGACGATCCCGGCGGCCGCGACCCCCCACGAAGGCCTTTTCACGGTGCGATCTTTAGCATGAACCGCGATAGACTGTATGTCTGGAGGTCGCCATGCACGGACCGGCAAAGAAGGCTCTCGCGTTCACCGGACTGTTTCTCGGAGCCGCGCTCTCGGTGGCTCTGGCCTCCAAGCCCAAACCCAGGGACTGCGACTCGTGGAAGTGCGGCCCGAGTTGCGCACCCACCAAGTACGCGGCTGTCAGGGTTCCCCCGGTCCTCCTCCCGCTCTACGGCTCGCAGCTCTACGGTGCCGTCGTCACGGAGGGAGGCCTGGGACTCCTCGCCTTTGGTCTCGTGCGAGTTGCGTCCGCCCGCCGCCGCCGCGAAAGGGCCTCGGCCCCCGCGATCCGGCCGTCGGAGCCCGCGGAGAGCTGATCCTCGTGTCGCTCTCCCGAAGGGCGGCCTCCATGGTCGCGCCGTTGATTGCCGTCGCCGGCTTCCTGTCGGCGAGTCCGGCGGCGGCGCCGTCTCCTCCGGCCGACCCGGTCATCTGCGTCGTGTGCGGCGACTACACCTTCCCGCGCAAGGACGCGGTGGCCGCCGTCTACGAGGGAGAAAAGATCTCGCTCTGCAACCTGCGGGAGCTCGACATGATCCGCGAAAACCCCGGAAAATACGTCTGGGCGCAGGATCCCGTCAGCGGAGCCCGCGTGAACAAGATCCACACGAAATTCACCGCCGACCGGACGGTCTCGGTCAGGAAGCAGAATGGCACTGTAGAGAACTGGCCGCGCCGGTTCTTCTTCGAATCCGAAAAGACACGGAGCGAATTCGCCCGAAATCCGGCGAAGTTTCTGAAAGAGCCTTATCCCGCTTAGCGCCCGGCTCTGCCGGCGAAGTACCGAGAGCTTCCGGCGAGAGGTGGCCGTATTTCAGGAGAGTCTTCGATCCGCTCCCGCCAGGGCGGCTCCCCTCCTTCGGTCGATCCGAAGAACCTCTGGTGACTGCGTACTCCTCCTTTTCGTCGTTTTCCTGGCGCCGAACTCCCTGCAGGCCCTTGACGGGACGCCTGCAGGATTCAGAAACCGGATACGGAATCTCTACGACGCTTTCGGATATGGGAAAAGAGGGACGAGCCTCGACTGGGGTTACTCGGCTTTCGTCGAGTTCAATGGAAAAACGATTCTCTTCGACTCAGGCAGTCGGGCCGATCTTCTGGCCCAGAACGCGAAGGCTCTGGGGATAGACCTTGCGAAGGTCGACATCGCGGTCCTGTCGCACCGGCACGCGGATCACGCCTCCGGCTTCGACTACCTCCTGAAGGTCAATCCGAACGTCACGCTCTATCTTCCGAGCGACCGGGGACTGGGCGCTCCCGAGCACTGGACGTTCGACAAACCGCCTGAGTCCGCGAGGATTCCCCCGGAGGAGATGTATTGGGGAGGCAAAAAGACTTCGATCGCATACAAGTCGAGCGGCCGGTTCTGGAACGCCCGTGTCGAATGGGTGAACGCGGCCAGAGAGGTCGCACCGGGCGTCTTCGTGATTCCCACGACCGGATCGATGATGGGGGATTTCTCGAAGTACCCGCCGAACGAGAAGCGGCCGGACCTCATCGGGATTCCAGAACTGTCGCTTGCCTTGAAGACCAGCAAGGGGATGGTCCTGCTGGTGGGTTGCGCGCATTCGACCATCGAACGGATCGTGATCGAGGCCATGAGCCTGCTCAAGACGGACGTGGAGCTTCTGGCCGGCGGATTCCATCTGCTGCCTTACTCCAGTGAAGAAATCACGGCCCTGGCGCAAAAGCTGAAGGCTGATCTTGCCGTGCGCCGCATTGCGCCCGCGCACTGCTCGGGGGTTCAGGCGATGCAGATCTTCAAGAAAGTCTTCGGCGAGGGTTATTCGTACGCGGGGCTGGAATCAGAGGTGTTTTTCGGTCCCTGACCGGCCCCGGGCCTCTGGGGAGCTTCGGAAATTCGAAGCAGATTTGACCCCCGCGCCTCCGGCACCAGATACTTCAACCTGTCAGGCAGCGGTTTCCCGAGGAGGTGGACCCATGGATCCGATGACACTGTGGAAGATCTCGTGGGCGATCGGCGCGCTGGTCGTCGTCATCGTCGCCGTCCTGCTCCTCCTCATCATCGCCGCCGCACGCAGCATCGACAAGCGAGCCAACGAGATATGGATCGCCGGTAAACAGATCGCCGCGAACACGGTCTCGATCTGGATGCTTCAAAAGACAAACGCGGTCGCGGGCGACATCCTGACCACCGCCAAGGGAATCGCCGCGGGCGCGGGCGCGATCGACGCGAAGCTCTCGGACCTCGCCGGCGGAGGCCGCTGACGTGCCTCCCGTCCTGATCGCCACCCTCGCCTATCTGGGGATCCTCGTCGCCGTGCTCGCGGTGGGTTTGATCCTGATCGCCTGGTACCTCTGGGGCACAGCGAAGGCGCTCCGCCAGATCCGCGACGGGCTCGCTCTGGTCGAGTCGGATACGCGGCCGCTCGGCGCCACGCTCGAGCAGGTCAACGGCGCGCTCGCTCAGCTCGGAGGCGGTCTCGGCTCCGTGCTGCAGTGGCTCATCCTCGCCGACGCGAGCCTCGGCCGCATCGTCAAGCGTTTCCGGTCGAGCGCGGCATGACCTCCACGGTGCTGACGATCTGGTGGGTCTCGCTCGGGCTCGCTCTCCTTCTGACCGTCGTGGCGACCTTCCTGCTCCTGAAGGTCATCCATTGCTGCCGGCAGATCCGGGAGCTCGCGCGAAAGACGGTTCCCGCGGCCATGGGAATTCGGGGAAACACGTCCGCGATCGCGAACCTGGGAGCCGTCCTGAATCTCGCCCCGACTCTCCTGACGGTCGCGGGCGGAATCGACGCCGCGTCGCAGAAAATCGCCGTTACGTTAGACGCCGTGGCGCCACCGCGGGAAGCCTGATGGTCCTCTGGACGATCCTGACCGCCGCGCTGTTCCTGCTTCTTCTGGTCGCGCTCGCATGGGCTCTCTCCATGATTTTCAACGCCCTCTCCGGAATCCGCCGGAGTCTCGAGAAGATCGCCTGGGGGGTCCGCGCCATCGAGGTGGAGACGTCGCCGCTTCCGGGCGGCATCTCGGGGGTTGCCGGAGGATTGACGGCGATCGGCGGTGGCCTCGTGGCCGTCCAGAAGCACCTGACTTCGACCGCCGACAACCTGCCGGGCGCGGCACGCGCGCTCGGGCTCATCCCGTAAAGAAGGAAGGAACTATGCCCGAACCCCCGGGGGCCCGGTCCGGCATCCTCGCCGTCGAGGTCGCGCCGGCGCCGGCCGTGACCCGGTCGAAGGACGAGGCCGGGGAGGTCACAGAAAAGATCGAAGGCATCCAGGCGGGCAGCCTCGCCGTCGAGCTCGAGCCGCTTTCTCCCTCGCTGACGCGTCCGATCGAAAAGGTCTACGCCTTCTGGCTCGCGGGGATGAGCTGCGACGGCTGCACGATCTCCGTGTCGGGGTGCTCCGACCCGTCGCTCGAAGACCTGCTCCTGGGGACGGTGCCCGGGCTTCCGCGCGTCATCCTCTACCACCCGGTCTTGAACGCCGAGGCCGGAGAGGAATTCGTCCACAATTTCGAGCTCGCCGCTCAGGGAAAGCTCGATGCGCCCTACGTGGTCATCCTCGAAGGCTCCGCGGTCGACGATTCGCTGATCGACGGACCGGGTTACTGGGTCGGCCTCGGAGCGCATCCCGCCAAACCCGGAGAGGACGGAGGCACGGTCATCTCCGTCATGGAATGGATCGACCGCATGGCGCCCGGCGCCGCGGCGGCCATCGCGATCGGCACCTGCGCCACCTGGGGCGGCATACCGTCGGCGGCCGGGAACCCGACGGGCGCAATGGGACTCATGGATTACCTGGGCAAGGACTATCGCAGCGCGTTCGGGCTGCCCGTGATCAACATTCCGGGTTGCGCTCCCGTCGGGGACAACTTCAGCGAAGTGGTGGCCATGGTTCTGCACTTCCTCCAGGGAACGGGGCCGCTTCCCGAGTTCGACGAGCTTGGACGGCCGGCATGGCAGTTCCATCACACGGTTCACGAGCGGTGCGTGCGTGGCGGGTATTACGAGGGTGGCGTGTTTGCGAAGAAGTTCGGCGACCCGGAGTGCTTAGTCGAGCTCGGTTGCTGGGGACCGGTCGTCCAGTGCAACATCGTCGAGCGGGGCGCGATCCGGCATCACGGGGGCTGCATGAATCAGGGTGGCATCTGCATCGGATGCACGATGCCCGGGTTTCCCGACAAGTTCACGCCGTTTTACAAGACGCCTCCCGGGGCCATGGTGTCGACGCACACATCGAAGAACGTCGGCCGGGTGATCCGCGCCCTGCGCCGGCTGTCGCAGGACCACCAGAATCGCGAGCACCTCTGGGACGACCTGCAGGAGACGCCGAGCGGGTGGGCCCTCGAAAAGCACGGCGACCCCTTCTTCGGGCGCCTCGCCGACTTTTTCTACCGGAAGATGCAGTTTTATCAGACGGTCAAGCCGGGTCGCGGGCACCCGGAGACGCAGTTCCGCGACGGCTACGAGGTCAAGAACAAGCTCGTGCACGACGCCCGGGAAAAGAAACCGGAAGAGGGCGAGATGAAGTGGGGCTACGCGCGCCGGCGGGCGAAGATCGAGCGCGAATTGCGCTCGCGAGACGCCGAGACGCGGGAGCACGCGCAGGAGACCGTCACCGCCGGAACCGAGGCGGGCCCCCCCGCATAAGACTCTCCCAAACCGCTGACAGCTGAGAGCTGACAGCTGAAAGCTCATCAATGTGCTTCCGTAATCTTCCGATCGAATTCGACTCCCAGGGAAGCGCGACCCTCCGGGGCGTCGGCGCCGACCCGTTCGCCTACCAGACGAAGGCGATCGATCGCGACGACGTCAAACGGCGTCTCGCGAAAGACGACTACGTCAAAGCCGTCGACTACGACCCGGTCACGCGCGTGGCCGGTGCCCTCGGCTTCCACAGCGTCGTGGATCTCGAAAATCGCAAGGTGCTGGAGGCGAGCTCGATCGCGACCCTGTTTCGCGGCTACGAGGTCATCCTGAAGGGCCGGGATCCGCGCGACGCCATCTTCATCAGCAGCCGGGCGTGCGGGGTGTGCGGCGGCGTGCACGCCACCTGCTCCGCTCTCGCCATCGAAATGGCCTTCGGGATCTGTCCCCCGCCCCTGGCCGTCGTCATCCGGAATCTCGCGCTGTCGATGGAGTTCATCTGGGACAACACCATGCATCTCTTCATGCTGGCGGGCCCCGACTACTCCGAGGCCATGATCAAGAAGACGGAGCCGACGCTCTGGGACAAGGCAACGCGCACGGAAACGCGGTGGGGCAGCATCCACGGTTATTCCAAGATGAGCGACCTCTTTCACGACATGAACCCCCTGGTCGGCAAGCTGTACCTCGAGGGCCTGGAGCTGTCGCGGATGGCACGCGAGGGGTACGTGACGCTGATGGGCAAGTACCCGCACCCCGAGACGATCGTCCCGGGCGGTGTGAGCCACACGGTCACCATCCAGAGCTTCAACGTCTACCTGACCCGGCTGATGAAGACGTTCGACTTCGCCAAGCGCGCCATCGCGATCTGGAACGACATCGCCGACTTCTTCTACGACGCCAACGAAAGGTACAAGGAGTGCGGGACGCGGCCCGTCAACATGGCAGACCTGGGGATCTGGGACGACCCGAAGGCGTACGACGCGACGTACAAGAACTGCGACGCCTGGGGAGAGCAGCGCTGGGCGACGCCCGGCGTGATCCTCGATGGGAAGCTCGTCACGACGAAGCTCCAGCAGATCAACCTGGGCCTCGAGGAGTTCATCGAGCATTCCTATTACGAGCAGTGGACCGGTCAGCCCCACAAGACCGACCCGCTGGGAGCTCCGCTCTCTCCCTACCACCCCTGGAACAAGGAAACGAAGCCGAAACCGGGCGGGACCAACTGGCGCGAGAAGTACAGCTGGGCCACGGCGCCGCGATGGGACCGCGTCGCTGTGGAGGCGGGGACCTATGCCCGTCCGTGGATCACGGTTCTCGCGGGGAAGCTTCCGCACCGGAGATTCCTCGATCTCACCCCGGACAGCATGAAGATCCTGATTCCGAAATACCTCGCGCCGGAGGTACAGGTCGAATGGAAGATTCCCCCGGTCTTCAACGCCTTCGAGCGCAATCGGGCCCGGGCGTATTCGATCGCGTACCAGTGCGTCGTCGCGTACGACAACTGGCTGATCGGGATGGACATCTTGAAGACGGGCGACTACCGGACGTCGACTCCCTTTACGGTCCCGAAGGACAATCGCATGGGAGTGGGGTTCTGGGGAGCCGGGCGAGGCTGGCTCTCGCATCACCTGGAGCTCGACAAGGGAGCCATCGTCAACTACCAGATCGTCACCCCGTCCACCCTGAACGCCTGCCCGAAGGATCCCTGGGGTAATCCGGGCCCATACGAGGAAGCCGTCATGGCGACACCGATTCTCGAAGAGTTCGAAAGCAAGGAGAAGTTCAAGGGGATCGACATCCTCCGCGCGATCCGGAGCTTCGACCCGTGCATGCCGTGCACCACCCACATCTACGCCGGAGACCAGCACATCACGTGCGAGGTGAATACCTGTGCCTGCGGAGACGACGATTGAGAGCTCGCGGAGCCCCGCCGCTCCCGATCCGGACGCATCCGGCCTGCCCGCGAAGCTCGACGCTTCGAGAACACCCCGTCTCCTCGTAGGCGGCGTCGGATACCGTCTTCTGCGGGATCTCTCCTTCGGGCCTCTCCTCGTCGATCGTCTGCTCCGGGAGCCATGGCCGGACGGCGTCGAGGTCGAGGACCTGAGCTACGGCCCCATCGGCGTGATGCACAACCTGGAATCGCGACCGCCGTACGACCGGATCGTCCTCGTCGGAGCGGTGAAGCGCGGCCGGGCGCCGGGAGACGTGCTCCGCTATTCGTGGCGCCGGCAGCTGCCCGACGAGGAGGAGATCCAGGCCCGCGTCGCCGAGGCGGTCACGGGAGTCATCAGCCTCGACAACCTGCTCATCATCGCCACCTTCTTCGAGAAGCTCCCGCAGGACGTCGTCGTGATCGAGGTGGAGCCCCTGGACGAAGACTGGGGCGAGGAGTTCTCCCCCGAAGTGGAAGGAGCGGTTCCCCGGGTCATCGAGGAGATCCGCCTCTCGATCGCCGGATGGCTCCCGTCATGACACGCGGGCGCACGCTCATCGCCGGGTTCGGAAACCTCCTCCTCGGCGACGACGGGTTCGGCATCGAGGTCGTGCGCCGGCTGGCCGAGGACACGCTGCCCGACGGCGCGGAGATCCTGGAAGTCGGAATCGGTGGGATGGAACTGGTGTACGAGCTGATGAACGGCTGCGAGACGCTCGTCATCGTGGACGCCGTCCGGCGGGGACATCCGCCGGGGACGCTCTATGTGTTTCAGCCCAGCGAGGCCGATCTCACTCCCGGCCCGGAGCCCGGAATCGATCCGCACTTTGCGGAGCCGACCCGCGCGATGAAAGTCGCAAAGAAGCTCGGATACCTTCCGGCCGACGTGACGATCGTCGGCTGCGAACCGCTCTGCTGCGACCTCGACCTGACGCTCTCCCCCGAGGTTCGCAAGGCGGTCGAGCCGGCCGCCGAGCGCGTCCGCGCGCTCCTGGCGGGTGACCGTTCTCGGAGGCAGGCGGCCCATGGCGGATGACAAGCTCGACGAGCTCCTCCGGGTGCTCGAGATGTACTCGTTCGACGAGGGCCGCAATCGTATCGTCGAAGCGCTCGCCTGCGACGTCGAGGGCGAGGTGCACGCGTTCCGGGATCGATGCCCCTCCGGCGGGCGCGCCCTCGAGGGTTGGCGCCGCGATGGCCGCACGATCACATGCGCCTGCCACGGGCACCGCTTCGACCTCTCGAGCGGCCGCTGCCTGGATAAACCGGAGCTCGCGCTCGAGGTGGTCCCGGTCCGCATCGACAACACGGCCGTGATGGTGGCCCTGTGAGCGCGAACACCCCTCCCGACGATGGAGCCGCGGTCCGCGAGATCGCACGCCGGGACGAAGTCCTGGAGCTCCTGTTCTGGATGCGCGGCCAGGGTTTCGGTGATCAGCTCTCCGCGCGGGATCTCGCGGGATTCCTCGTCTACCCGGAGGGCGAGATCGCCGCGACTCTTCAAACGCTCGAAGGGCTCGGCGCCGTCGAGCGCCGCGACGGGGAACGATACGCTCTGACGGAATCGGGTCTTCCCGAGGCGCGGCGTCGGTTCGTCGACGACTTTCGGGAGATGCTCGCGGAGGGACACGGCGAATGCGGATTCTCCTGCCAGCAAGACCACGAGCACGAGCCGAGCCCCGAGCCCGAAGAGGACCGGAGGAAATTATGAGAATCGCGATCGGCGGCAAGGGCGGCGTCGGAAAGACGACGATCGCGGCGACGCTCACTCGACTCCTCGGAAGACGCGAAGGCAGCGCTCTCGCCGTGGACGGGGACTCCAACCCCAACCTCGCGGTCGCGCTGGGGCTTCCCCAATCGGACGCCATGAGCCTGCCGACGGTTCCACGCAACGTCATGGAGCGCCGAAAGGACATCGACGGCGAAGAAAAGCTGATGCTGGTTTCTTCTCCCGAGGAGATCGCGGATCGCTACGGAGTCGAGGCGCCGGATGGGGTCCGCCTCCTGATTCTCGGACGCGTGGGGCACGCCGGGACCGGCTGAATGTGCCGCAATCACGCTACCGTGCGTAGCCTGCTCGCTCAGCTGGTCGGAACGTCCACCGGACCCGTCGTCGCCGACATGGAGGCGGGCCTGGAAAATTTCAGCCGCGGAACGCCCCGGCACGTCGACACGCTCCTCGTCGTGATGGAGCCGTATTTTCGCGCGCTCGAGACCGGCGCCCGGGCCGTCGAGCTCGGACGCGAGCTCGGAATCCCGCGTATCGAAGCCATCGCGAACAAGGCCCGGACCGCCGAGGATGAGGTGGCCGTCCGCGAATTCTGCGAGGCGCGGGGCATTCCGATCGCGGGCTGGGTGCCCTTCGACGACGCCGTGCTCGCCGCCGAGCGAAGCGGTCGCGCCGTTCTCGATGCCAGCCCCGAGTCCGCTGTCGTGCGCGCGATCGCCGGCGTGGCCGACACTCTTCGAGAGAACTGATGGCGACTGCGGCGGCCACAGGCGCGCGAATTCGTCTCAGAATCCGCGTGCGCGGTGTCGTGCAGGGCGTCGGCTTCCGGCCGTTCGTCTGCAGGCTTGCGCGGGCGCGCGGCCTCGATGGCTTCGTGCTCAATGACGCGGACGGCGTCTGGATCGAAGTGGAGGGCATCGAGGAGAACGCGCGGGGACTGGCAAGCCAGCTGACGACGGGCGCCCCGCCGCTCGCCTCCATCACCGAGGTGGAAGTCGAGGATCTCGTCCTCGCGGGCGACCCGGGCTTCCGGGTGCTCGAAAGCGGGCCGGCGAGCTCGGGACGCGCTGTGATTCCGGTCGACGCGGCGACCTGCGACGCATGCCTCCGCGAGCTTTTCGACCCGGCCGACCGGCGATTTCGATATCCCTTCGTCAACTGCACCGATTGCGGGCCGCGATACACGATCGTGCGGGAGACCCCGTACGATCGAAAGAAGACGACGATGGACGCGTTCGCCCTGTGCGGACCCTGTCTCGCCGAGTACGAGAACCCCCTCGACCGGCGATTTCACGCGGAAGCGAACGCCTGCGGAGCCTGCGGACCGAGTCTGAAGCTCATCGCGGGACGGGCCGCCTCTCCGGTCCCGGGATCCGCCGCGCTCGCCGCCGCGGCGAAGCTCCTCACCGCGGGGGGAATCGTGGCGCTGAAAGGGCTCGGGGGCTTTCACCTCGCCGTGAATGCCCACGATGCCGGCGCGGTCGAACGGTTGCGGTCTTCGAAGCGTCGGCCCTCGAAGCCATTCGCTCTGATGGCGCGAGATCTCGATGTCGCCCGAACGGTGGCGGACGTATCTCCGGAAGCGGAGCGGACGATGCTCTCTCCGGCGCGGCCGATCGTCCTTCTCTCCCGCCGCCGGCAGGCGGAGATGGCGGAAGGCGTCGCGCCCGGCCTGTCCGAAGTCGGCGTCATGCTGCCGTACACCCCGCTGCATCACCTTCTGCTGAACGACGGACCCCCGCTTCTCGTGATGACGAGCGGAAATCTCTCCGAGGAGCCGATCGCGAGGCGAAACGACGAGGCGCTGGAGAAGCTCGGCGGGATCGCCGACGCCTTTCTCATCCACGACCGGGAGATCCATACGCGTACGGACGACTCCGTCATTCGTATCGTCGCGGGAGACCCGCAGCTCATTCGCCGGTCGCGCGGTTTCGTGCCCGAGCCGATCCGGATTCCCGTTCCGCCGGCGTCCGCCTCCGTGCTCGCCGCGGGCGCGGGGCTGAAGAACACGGTGTGCCTGACGCGGGGTGACGAGGCTTTTCTCTCGCCCCACATCGGCGATCTCGAGAATCCCGAGGCGATCCGATTCTTCGAAGAGGTCACCGAGAAATTGAAACGCCTCCTGTCCGTCGACCCCGCCGCGGTCGCGCACGACCTCCACCCTGATTACTTCTCGACGCGGTGGGCGGTGGCGTCCGGCCTTCCTCGCCAGGGCGTCCAGCATCACCACGCGCACGTCGCGGCGTGTCTCGCGGAGCATGGGCGCACGGAGACCGCCATCGGAATCGCGTTCGACGGGACGGGATGCGGCCCCTCGGGAGAGCTCTGGGGCGGCGAGATCCTGACGGCGGACCTGATCGACTTCCGCCGGGCCGGCCACCTGCGGGTATTGCGCCTGCCGGGCGGCGAGGCGGCCATCCGCCAGCCATGGCGGGCCGCCGCCGGCGCCCTCCTCGACGCCGGAGAAGCGCTCGAAGCGCTCGAGGACGTCCCGCCGGACCGACTTCACGCGATCCGCCGGATGCTCGAGAAGAACGCCCGATCGCCCGAGGCGACAGGCGCCGGGCGATGGTTCGACGTCGTCGCCGTTCTGTGCGGCTTCCTCGGCACCACCACCTACGAAGGTCAGGCCGCAGCGGAGCTGGAGGCGCTCGCCGGACCGGACGGGGCCGATCCCTATCCGTTCGACCTCCTCGCCGGAGACGGAGAAGGCCCCTTCGAAGTCGACCTTCGTCCGATGGTCCGGGAGATCGCCTCAGCACGCCGCGCGGGAGCGCCGGTGCGCGATATCGCCTCGCGGTTCCACGAAACGATGGCGCGGGTCATCCTGGAGTCCGCCCGCATCGTCCGCAAGAACGCGAGCCTCGAGACGGCGGTGTTCTCGGGGGGCTGTTTTCAGAACCGGACTCTGACGGAACGCGCGAAGCTATTGCTCGAATCCGACGGCTTCGAAGTGTTGATTCACCGGCGTGTTCCGGCCAACGACGGCGGAGTGTCCCTCGGCCAGGCGGCCGTCGCCGCCACCCGGCTCGCGCGCCGGCAAGGAAGGATCTGACCATGTGCCTCGGAATTCCAGGCGAGCTCCTCGAGGTCCGCGATGTCAAGGGCCTGAAGTTCGGCAAGGTCCGCTTCGGAGGGATCACTCGCGACGTCTGTCTCGAATACGCCGCCGATGCCGTCGCCGGCGACTACGTCGTCGTCCACGTGGGCTTCGCCATCTCGAAGATCGACAAGGACGAGGCCGCGAGGTCGTTCGCCGTGCTGGAGGACCTCGGCCAGACGGGCGAGCTGACGGCGGACATGGCGGAGCAGCTTCTCCCCCGCTCCGGCCCCTGGCCCGGCGAGGAGGACCCGTGAAGTACCTGGACGAGTACCGCGACGGAGGAGTCGCGTCCTCGATCGCGAAGACGATCGCGGAAACCGTGACCAGGCCGTGGGTCCTGATGGAGGTCTGCGGCGGACAGACTCATTCGATCGTCCGCTACGGGATCGACCGCATGATCCCGCCCGAAGTCGAGCTGGTTCACGGTCCCGGCTGCCCGGTCTGCGTGACGTCCCTCGAGATGATCGACAAGGCCCACGCGATCGCCAGCCGGCCCGGCGTCATCTTCACCTCCTTCGGAGACATGCTGCGGGTGCCGGGATCCCGCGGAGATCTCCTCACGTTGAAGAGCCGGGGCGCCGACGTCCGCGTCGTGTATTCCCCCCTGGACGCGGTGCGGATCGCCTCGCAGAATCCGGCCAGAGAGGTTGTCTTCTTCGGCATCGGTTTCGAGACGACGGCGCCGGCGAACGCGATGGCCGTGTATCGCGCGCGCAAGGAGGGCGTCGGCAACTTCTCGATGCTTCTCTCTCACGTGCTGGTGCCGCCGGCGATGGCGGCGATCCTCCAGGCGCCGGGCAACCGCGTGCAGGGGTTCCTCGGGCCCGGCCACGTCTGCGCCATCATGGGGTACCGCGAATACGAGTCCCTCGCGGAGCGCTACCGCGTTCCCATCGTGATCACCGGTTTCGAGCCGATCGACCTGCTGGAAGGAATCCTGATGACCGTGCGGCAGCTCGAAACGGGCCGCGCCGTCGTCGAGAATCAGTACGCCCGCGCGGTGACACGCGACGGCAATCCGGCGGCCCGGGCGCTCGTCCTGGAAGTCTTCGAGGTCGGCGACCGCAAGTGGAGGGGCGTCGGATCGATCCCCAAGTCCGGCTACAAGATCCGCTACGAGTACCGGATGCACGACGCCGAAAAGCGTTTTCACGTCGAGGAGATCGCCACCGAGGAGTCGTCGCTCTGCATCAGCGGTCAGATCCTGAGGGGGCTCAAGAAGCCCTCGGACTGCTCGGCCTTCGGCACACTCTGCACGCCTCAAAAGCCTCTCGGCGCGACGATGGTCTCGGCGGAGGGCGCCTGCGCGGCCTACTACCAGTACGGGCGGTTTCTGGACTCGGCTTCGCTGCCCGCCGTCACCGCGCAGGCCCCGACCGCGTGAAGGAGGCCATACTCCGCAAGGCGCGGGAGAGCTGCGACGTCAAGATGCGGTTCTTCGAAGAGAGCGCGGAGAATCTGGAGAAGTGCGCGAGGGATCTGGCGTCGCGTTTTTCCTCCGGAGGCAGGCTCTGGGTGATGGGCAACGGCGGATCGGCGTGCGATGCCGCGCACGTCGCCGTCGAGTTCCTTCACCCGATTCTCGAAAAACGGAGGCCACTTCCCGCCACGGCGCTCACGGTCGACACGGCCACGCTCACGGCAATCGGCAACGACACGGATTTTTCGCACGTTTTCGTGGACCAGCTGGCGCTCCTTGCGCGTCCCGAAGACGCCGTTCTGGGGATCTCGACCTCCGGAGCCTCCGCGAATGTCAACCGCGCGCTGAAGCGGGCTCGCGAGCTGGGCGCGCTGACGATCGGCTTCTCCGGGCGCGACGGGGGACAGATGCCCGACCTCTGTGACCACTGCTTTACCGTCAAAACGTGGGCGATCCATCGGGTGCAGGAGACTCATACGACGCTGCTGCACCTTCTGTGGGACCAGGTCCACGTCGCGCTCGGCGAGGACGACGTTCTGTGAAACACCCGGACCCTCCGCCCTTCTCCGACTGCCCCATCCCGATCTCCGAGACCGAAGAGATTCTTCTGGGACACGGAAGCGGCGGCAAGCTGACGGCGCGCCTGATTGAGTCCGTGATCCTTCCCGCTCTGGCCAGTCCGGCTCTCGAGGCGCTGGACGACCAGGCGGTCGTTTCGATCGACGGCACGCGGCTCGCCTTTACGACCGATTCGTACGTCGTCACGCCGCTGTTCTTCCCCGGAGGCGACATTGGCGATCTCGCGGTCAACGGGACCGTGAACGACCTCGCGGTGGGAGGCGCAAAGCCCCTCTTTCTGTCTCTCTCTTTCATCCTGGAAGAAGGCCTGGCGATCACCGTTCTCGACCGGGTCCTCGCGTCGATCCGGCGCGCCGCCGCAAGGGCCGGAGTCTCGATCGTCACCGGCGACACGAAGGTCGTCGACCGTGGCAAAGGCGATCAGATGTTCATCAACACGGCGGGGATCGGCTCTCTGCGCCCCGGCGTGAGTCTTTCGTCCCGGAGAGTCCGCGCGGGGGACGCGATCCTCCTGTCGGGACCGGTCGGAGACCACGGGATGGCCATCCTCTCGACGCGGGAGGGCCTCGACCTCGAAGGCCAGATCCAGAGCGATACCGCGCCCCTGCACGAGCTGACGGCCGCCATCCTCGACGCGTGTCCGGACGTGCACGCGATGCGGGACCCGACACGAGGAGGGGTCGCGGCGACGGTCGTCGAGATCGCCACCCGGCAGCGTCTCGGGATCGAGATCGACGAAGGAGCGATCCCCGTGCGGGACCCCGTCCGGGGCGCCTGCGAGATCTTCGGCCTCGACCCGCTTCTCGTCGCCAACGAAGGCAAGCTCGTGGCTTTCGTGCCCCAAAACGCCAGCGCCGGCGTCCTCCGCGCCATGCGCGCGACCCCTCTGGGCGCCGAGGCCGTCCGAATCGGAACGGTGACCGAAAAGCACCCGGGGTTCGTCGTCGTTCGAACGCTGATCGGCGGCGAGAGGATCCTCGACCTTCCCTTCGGAGAGTCCCTGCCTCGAATCTGCTGAAGGTTTGCTCTCGGTGCCCCGGGGAACGGTCGCCCGGCCCCTTCCCCCGCCCGTGTCCGCCGTCGCTCGAGAAATATCGGTCGAACGAGCGGACAGGTCTTGCAGGTCTCCGGCCGTTGTGTGAGATTCCCGGCCAAAGCTTCGTGAATTCGAAGCGCGTTCGCGTCCGGATGGAGGGAGATCACATGGGCCACCCGACGTTTCGTTTTTTTCACTCCCTTCGGTACCACAGACTTCTCGTTTTCGCCCTCCTCATGCTCCTCCCTCTCCGGCTTCTCGCCCAGACACCCGAAAAGGCCCCCGCCGCTTCCGGCGATCAGGCGGCGGACAAGAAGGACGCCAAGCCCGAGGAGACACGCGTTCGCACCGACATCACCGTTTCCGCCGAGGCGCCGCCGAAGATGACCCAGGTGAGCGCCGACGTCCGGACTCTCCCCGCCAACAGCAGCGTTCTCGGACCGAGCGCTTACGAGACGCGGGAGTACCGCGAGCCGGGGGAAGTCGTCCGTTCGCTGACCGGGGTCGACTTCGTCGTTTACGGCCAGGGCGGAGTGCCTTCCGGCCCTTCGATCCGCGGATACACGGACCGCAACTTCGGCCAGGACATCGCCGGCTACCTCGACGGGATTCCACTGAACCTGTTCGGGTTCGTGGCATCGCACGGCGCCATGGACACGACCCTTCTGCCGCCAGACGCGATCGACCGGGTCGAAGTCGTACGCGGGCCCATGGAGGCGCGGTTCGGCGATTTCGATCGTGGCGCCAGCAT
>JAIVJS010000071.1:177500-306936 GCA_020199905.1 Acidobacteriota bacterium | reverse complement strand
TGCTAGCGCAGAGGCGGCGGGAGGCGGGAGGCGGGGCCGCGAATCGGGAATCGAAATCGGGAATCGGGAGCGACGACTCCTCACCGCCCGGCCCACTCCGCCTGCCCGCTACCGGCTGCCGCCTCCCGTCTTCTTCAGATTCCCCCTTCGTCCAGATTCTTCTTTCCGCCGTGCGTGCCGGGGGTCTTCTTCGGGAGGCTCTCCTCCTCGGGCGCGACGAACTTGCCGGTACCACCCGCGCGGCCGTCAGCGCTCTCGCCGTCGCGGCGGCGCTCTTCCGTCATCGATTCCCCCGTGGGCCCGCGGAACTCCTCGCCCTCGCTCTCCGCCCGCTTCCTGCGCCCTTCGATCTCGTCTCTCGCCATGACGGCCTCCCCGAAAAAAAAGCCCGCTCGTCCGCGGGCCGCGTCGAAAACGCCCGTGAGGGCATTAAAAGAAGAGGCCGTCAGCGCTTGACGTCTTTACCGAGGTCCTCGAGAACTTCGCCGACCTTGCGCCGGGCCCGGCCGAGTCCTTCCTCGGCTGCGCCGCCCGCGCGCTGGTCTGCCCCTTCGCTCTCGAGGTCCTTGTTACCGGTCAGCGTCCCCGCCGCCTCCTTGATGCGACCCGCCAGGTTGTTCTTCTTGCCGTCGATTTCATCTCTGTTCATCGGTGCTCCTTCCGCCCGAAAAAGGTGCAGGTTCCATGCCGGGCGCGGTGATTTCGCCGCGGCTGTCCTTCAGGAAAGACAGTCCCTCCGCGGAGCGGATATGCAGGTCGCGCTGCGGATTAGGGATCTGGATGCGGCGTTTCGAGAGCTCTTCCCAGATGGCGAAGTTCAACTCGCTGACGAACGCGGGCCGCTTATGGAGCATCTGCGAGGTCCAGCAGAGGAGCTCGAAGTCGAGCGTGGACTCGCCGAAGCCCCGGAAGTACACCGAGGGCGCCGGCTCGAGCATGACGCCGTCGCAGCGCGCGGCGGCCGCGACGAGCGCGCCCTCGACCTCGCGCGGATCACTGTCCGAGGCGACGCCGACCGGGACGCGAAACCGGATGCGATTGCTGCGGAAGCTCCAGTTGGTTACCGTGTCCGTGATGAACTTCGAGTTCGGCACGATCAGGAAGACCTCATCGTTGGTGCGGATGACGGTCGACCGCGTGCGGATCTCCACCACGTCGCCGTTCACCTTGTCGATCTCGATCCGGTCTCCGACCATCACCGGACGCTCCAGAAGAACGATGATCCCCGCGAAGAAGTTCTTCACGATGTCCTGCAAACCGAACCCGAGACCGACGCCAAGCGCCGCCCCGAAAGCGGCGAGGCTCGACGCGTTGATCCCGAGAGCGTTCAAGGCGAGCATGCCGCCGGCAAACCAGAGCAGGTAGCCGAGCACGCGGCCGACGGAATAGCGGGCGCCGATCGCCAGGTTCGTGCGCGCGAGGAGCCGCTCGGCGATGATCTTGCGGGCGACGCGCGCGGCGATCCAGGTGACGGCCAGGATGGCGAAGAAGACCAGCACGCTCGAGACGGTGACGCTGTTCTCGCCGACCTTGAAGAGCGTGAAGCTCAAGAAATCGCCCATGAGCGCGGCGGGTGCAGGTTCGGTGCCGGGGAGTCTTGAGTTTTCAGTTTCGGGTCGTCAGTCGGGGGGGCCGGCGCCCTGGCGCTGGTCGCCGGGCGATAAGGGCGGCTCGCGTTACCTCTTCGATCCCGATACCCGATCGAGTTGACCGCGGAGTACCGCGGCCGTCTCGCTCCCGCTGGTCGCTCGGCTCCCGGCCTCCGTTTGCCTCCCGCCTTCCGTCTTCCGTCTTCCGTCTTCTAGGGCTTGCCCAGCAGCTCCAGGGCCGCGACCGTCAGGGACGACGCGCCCATCCGGATCGTCGCGACCCGGTCGGGCGCGAACTGCGAGGAGTGGAGGGAGGGCAGCGGCGTGCCGTTCTTCTGCGACTCGGCGTAGCGCCCCGGCTCGACGGCGCCGATCTCGAACTGGAGCGCGGGGACTCCGGCGCGTCCGTATTCGGAGAAATCCTCGCCGCCCATGACGGGCGTTCCCTCGATGACGTTGCTCTCGCCGAACGCGCGGCCGAGCGCGGCTGCGATCCGTTTCGTCAGGGCCGGGTCGTTGAATGTCGCGGGGGTCGTCTCGGCGACGACCACCGTGGGCTCTTTTGGCGCTCCCGCCGCCGCGGCCTCCCCCTTCGCGATGCGCTCGATCCCCTTCAGGAGCCGCTGGCGCACGTCTTCCTTGAACGAACGCACCGTGATCTGGAGCTTCACCTCGTCGGGGATGATGTTGTGTTTCAGCCCACCGTGGATCGATCCGACCGTCACGACGGCGGGGTCGAACGGGCTGTTCTCGCGCGCGACGAGAGTCTGCAGGGCGAGGACCGTCCGGGCCGCGATCACGACCGGGTCCACGGTCGTGTGCGGATAGGCGCCGTGCCCGCCGCGGCCGAAGATGGTGACGTCCACGGAATCGACGTTCGCCATCGCGTAGCCGGGCGTGTAGACGATCTTCCCGGAGGGCTGCGTCGCCTTGTCGTGGAGGGAGATCGCGAAGTCGGGCTTCGGAAACCGGGTGAAGAGGCCGTCCTTCAGCATGTGGAGCGCGCCAGACCCCTTCTCCTCTCCGGGCTGCCCGATCAGAAAGAGCGTGCCGCGCCAGCGGTCCTTCGCCTTCGCGAGCAGCGTCGCGGCGCCGATCAGCGACGTCATGTGGATGTCGTGGCCGCAGGCGTGCATCACGGGCACCGTGGTTCCAGAGTCGTCCCTGGCGGTAGCCTTGCTCGCGTAAGGGAGCCCGGTGCGCTCCTCGACCGGCAGCCCGTCCATGTCTTCGCGCACGAAGACGGTCGGACCGGCGCCGTTCTTCAGGATCGCCACCACGCCGGTGCCTCCGACTCCCGTCGTGACCTCGTACCCCAGCTTGCGCAGCCTGTCGGCGATCTTCGCGGCCGTCTTTTCCTCGTGCATCGAGAGCTCGGGATTGCGGTGCAGGTCGATGTAGAGCGCTTCGAGGTCCGGCGTCAGGCCGTCGAGCGGCGCGAGCGCGGGATTCGCTGCCGCGGCCGCAGCCGCCGGAGCGGCGGGCGCAGGCGCCGGGGACGGAGCCGCGGCGAGGGCGACAGGCATGGTGATCGCGGCGGCGAAGAACAACGGACGCATGAAGGCCTCCTGGTTGACGGCTAAGAGAGCAGAGCGATGAGAGGCTGTCAAGAAAGCGTGTGCGATGCTAGCAAGCTGCTGAAAAATGGATGCGGAGTCGTGTCCGGCCTTTGGCCGATTTCTCCGGAGAGGAATTGAGGTGACGGCAATGGTTTCGGCTGAGATCGCATCCCGGGGAAAAGGCCAGCCACCGCAGGCGGTTGCGGCGGCGCAGGGCCGTCTGCGCGGCGATCGCCTCTCGACGGGTTTGCACGCGCCCCTTCGGCGCGGGATGCACGGAGGCATCGCCTTCGTCGCGGCTCCTGGCATCCGACCCCGCGGCGCTCGCCACTCGGCCGCCGAGCCGCCCGCGAAGAGCGACCTGCGGCGTCACGCAGTGCGAGCGCGGAGCCCCCGTTCACGCAGACCCACGGCAGTAGAAAACGCCGGCGAAGCCCGGCAGTCACCCGTCTCACACCCTTTTTCAGCAGCCTGCTAGCGTCGATGTCGAGCGGCTCGGACGAAAAGCCTCGCCGCGTCGGCACGCTGGAGAGCCTGCGCGCCGCGTTGGCGTCGCGCCGCCTCGGCGCCGTCGCCATCCAGTCCTTCGCGTCGGGGCTGCCGCTCGGGCTGGTCTGGATCGCGCTGCCCGCCTGGCTGACGTACCGCGGCGTCGACATCAAGACGGTCGGGCTGTTCTCCCTTTCCCAGGCGCCGTGGACCTTCAAGTTCCTCTGGGCGCCGCTGATGGACCGTTTCAGCCCGGGGTTTCTGGGCCGCAAGCGGTCGTGGATGATCGTGTCGCAGCTGTTTCTTCTCGCGGGGATCGCCTTCCTCGCGACGCAGTCGTCAGCGCCGCGCGTCGGGCTCGTCGCCGCGATCGCGATCTTCATCGCGTTCTGGTCGGCGTCGCAGGACATCGCCATCGACGGGTATGCGGTCGAGGTCCTCCGGCCGGAGGAGATGGGGATGGCGGTGGGCGCGCGGGTCGCGCTCTATCGTGCGGCGGTCCTCCTGGCGGGCGCGGTGGCGATCACGGTGGGGCAGCGCATGGGCTGGACGTTCGTGTTCGTCACCCTCGCGCTTCTGTACCTCCCGCTCGCGGGCGCCGTCGTCTGGTCGCCGGAACCCCCCCCGGTCTCGAAGCCTCCCCGCACGCTGCGCGACGCCGTCTTCGAGCCTCTGATCGGGATCTTCCGCAAGTCGCGGGCCCTCGAGATCATCGCGTTCCTCCTGCTCTACAAGTTCGGGGAGAACCTGGCGACGGCGTTGACACGCCCGTTCCTGATCCAGAAATGCTTCTCTCCGGAGGACGTCGGGCTCGCCACGGCGACGATCGGCCTGATAGCGATCATCGGCGGAACGTTCTTCGGGGCATGGACGACCGACCGGGTCGGGCTCGGCCGCGCTCTGTGGATCTTCGGCATCACGCAGGCGGTCGGTTTTCTCGGATACATCGTCGTCGACCGCATGACGCCGGGCGTCCCGTGCGCCGGGGGAGCGGCCGGCGCGATCTCTCAGGCGATGGCGAGCCGGCTCGTCATGTACGGGAGCGTCGGCGTCGAGAACCTCTGCCAGGGCATGGCGAACGGCGCCTTCGGTGTGCTCCTGCTGCGCCTGACCCAGAAGCAGTTTTCCGCCACGCAGTACGCGCTCTTCTCGAGCGTCTTCGCTCTCGGGCGCACACTCGCCGGCCCCCCGGCCGGTTTCCTCGTCGACGCCATCGGGTGGACTCCCTTCTTTCTCGTGAGCGTCGGCGCGTCGGTGCCGGGCCTCTTCCTCCTCTCACGGTTCGCTCCGATCGACGCGCGGGAAGCGGACCTCGACGTCGAGGACCTCGAGCCGGGCCGGCCGGTCACGCGCGGCCGGCTGGCGGCCTGGAGCGCGCTCGCGGGAGTGATCGGATGGCTCGGCGCGGTTTCGATCTCCTCGCTGCTCGCGGCGCTGAAGCAGATGCGCGCGCACCCCGGCTCGCGCTTTCCCTTCGCGGCCGAGCTTGCGAGGCTTCTTTCCGCGCACACAACGTCCGACTGGCTTCGTCTGATCGGGCCCGCCGCCGTCGGGCTGGTCGTGGCGCTCGCCGCCGCCGCTCTCATCGCCGCCCGCCGAGGCGTGGCCGCGGAGCCGGACGGAAGCAGGTGAGAGTCGAGCGTCAACCGCCGCCGGAAGGCGGGGCGCCGAACGGTTCCGGCTAGCTCTCCTCGTCTCCCGGCACGCGAACGGACCACTCCGGGCGGAGACCGCGCGCTCCGTGGAGAAAGACGTGCCGGCTCTCCGCCTTCGGGCGATCGCTGTTCCAGTGGATCAGGACCCGGATGCAGCGGGCGAGTGAGCCCGGCACGGGGATCTCGCGCGAGCAGAGAAGGGCGACGTCCTGCCACCCGGGATGCTCGCGTGCCGCGACGGCCGGGAAGGCGGCGTCGAGGTCCGACGTGACGGTGAAGATGGCGCTCGCAACGTCTTCGCCCCGGATGCCGTTCAAGTCGACTATGAGCCGCAGGAGCTCGCGAGTCCGCTCGGCGATCTGCCCGGCGTCGTTTCTCTCGACCGTCGTGGCGCCGCGGATTCCCTGAAGAATCGGTGGGAGAGTAGTCACTGATCCGTCATCCGTTGTCGGTCATCTGCTGTCGGGATTCAGGACTCACTCCGAACTCAAACCGAAAACTGAAACCTGCCAACTGATAACTCATTCTCATTAATGCTAGCTTGTCCCCCCTGGACCAGCGCAACCGCATGAAGCACGTTCTCGGAATCGACGCCGGCGGAAGCAAGACGCGGGCGTTGCTCGCGGACTCTTCGGGCAGAGTGGTCGCCTCGGCCACGGGGGGCGGGGCGAATCTCCGGACCCATGGAGAGCTCGAGGTCGAGAAGGTCCTCCACGCGCTGGTCGAGGAAGCGGAGGCGGCCGCGAACGTGCGCGCCGACGCCCTCGCCGTCGGGATCGCCGGGGCGGACCGGCCCGACGACCATGCGATTCTGCGGACGATTCTCCGGCGCATCGGTTTTAAGGAGCGGGTCGTCGTCACCAACGATGCGCGCATCGTGTTCGTCGCCGGATCGCCGCTCCGGATCGGAGTCGCGCTCGTCTGCGGGACCGGCTCGATCGCGTGGGGCCAGAATGGCCGCGGAGAGATCGCCCGCGCGGGCGGCTGGGGATGGCACCTGGGAGACGAAGGGTCGGGTTTCTGGATCGGCGAGCGGGCGCTGCGCGCGGTCATGCGCGGCGGAGACGGCCGGGGACCCCGAACCACACTGGAAGCCGCCGCTCTCGCGCACTTCCGGCTGACGCGTCTCGAGGAGATCGTGCGATCCGTGTACGACCGGGAGTACCCCCGGCAGGACGTGGCGCGCTTCGCCGTCGCCGTGGCGGACGCGGCGGCGGCGGGGGACATCGTCGCATCCGAAATTCTTCGCGAGGCGGCCCGCGAGCTTGCGCTCGCCGCGTCGAGCGTCGTCGAAGCCTTGAAGCTCCGAAGCGCTCCCTACGACGTCATCCTCTCCGGAGGCACGTTTCGCGCCCTGCCGCGCCTCCGGGAGGAGGTGTCGCGGGCCGTCTCGTTTCCCGGCGCCCGCGTCGTCCCCCTAGAGGAGGAACCGGCGATGGGAGCCGTCCGCCTGGCCATCGAGGCGCTTCCGTCTTGACTCCCAACTCTCAACTCTCGACTCTCAACTCGTCATGATCCGATTGATCGTCAACGCGGACGATTACGGCCGGACGGCCGGGATCAATGAGGGGACGATCGAGGCGCATTTGCGCGGGATCGTGACCTCCGCGACCGTGATGATTCTCGAGGGCGCGGCCCCGGAAGGAGTCCGGCTCGCCCTGCGGCGCGCTCCTCGGCTGTCCCTGGGACTTCATTGCGTTCTGACGGGCGGCGGCTTTCCCGCGTCGGACCCGGCGCGGCTGCCGACCCTGGCGCCAGGAGGCCGTCTGGCCCGCAACGCGGATGCGCTTCCGTCCTTCCTCGATCAATACGAGATTCACCGGGAGCTCTCCGAGCAGATCGCGCGTTTCGAGTCGGTGGCAGGGCGGCCACCGTCTCACCTCGACTCCCATCATCATTCCGCGCTGCATCCGTCCATTCAGCCCGTCTTCGCGGCGCTGGCGGCGGAGCGCGGCCTGCCCGTCCGCGCGTCGAGCCCGGCCGCCGGGAGGGCTCTGCGGGCGGCGGGCCTCCGGACGCCCGACCGGTTCCTCGACGGCTTCTACGCGGAAGGGGCGACCGCCGAAAACCTCCGCGCCCTGATCGCCGGCCTCGCGGCCGAGACCGCCGAGCTCATGTGCCACCCCGGATATCCCGATGCCGAGCTGCTCGCGGGCAGCACCTACGCGAGCGAGCGCGCCCGCGAGGTGGACGCGCTCTGCGATCCGTCCGTGCGCGCGCTTCTGAGAGATCGGGGAGTCGAGCTCGCCGCGTTCGACGCCCTGTGACGCGGCGCCCCGCGCCCGTCCTCCGGGTGTTCGCATCGGCACCCGCGACCGCGGACGCGGCGGCGGAAGAAATCGCCACGGTCCTGCGGCGCCGCCCCGCGGCCGTGCTGATCCTCGCGTCGGGAAAGACGATGGTTCCCGTCTATCGCGGGCTCGTCCGCCGCAACGGGGACGGGCGGGCACCGTTCTCGAGGGCCGCGACCTTCAACCTCGACGAGCTCGCCGTCTCCGCCGCCGACCCGAGAAGCTTTCGGGCATTCATGGAGAGGCACCTTTTCTCGCGGGTCGATCTCGATCCGCGCCGCGTTCACTTTCTGCGGGGCGACGCCCGCGGCCCGGAGGCCGAGTGCGCCCGGTACGAAGACGAGCTCGCCAGGTTGGGGCCGGCGGAGCTCGCGCTCGTCGGCATCGGGAGGAACGGGCACGTGGCGTATCTCGAGCCGGGACGGTCGCTCGCGCCGGTGACCTCGCCCGTCCGGCTCTCCGCGGCGACCCGTTCGACTCTCGAGAGCGACGGAGTGGTTCCCGCTCCCCGCCGGGCGCTCACGATGGGAATCGAGACGATCCTCTCAGCCCGGCGGGTGCTGCTCGTCGCGACGGGGAAGAGCAAGGCCACCGCGATCGCCTGCGCGCTCGGCGGTCCGGTGGCCGCCTCCTGCCCCGCGTCCTATCTCTCGCTGCATCCCCGGTTGACGGTCCTGCTGGACCGGCAGGCGGCGAGGGAAATCAGCTCACCGTCGAGCGTTCCACGCCAAACCTGAGCCCTCTCCCCGGCGCGGGGAGAGGGGCTTACAGGAGCGTCATCCCGCCAGCGCGTCGGAGCCCGCCGCTTCGGTTCCCCGCGCGTCGCTGGACTCGAGCAGGAGGCGGCGGATCCCGGACCACGTGCGCTCCCACGAGAGGCGGGAGAGGAAGGCGTCGGCCCGGGCGATCCGATCTTTCGGGTCCTCTGCGAGCGTCGCCTCGACGGCCGCGACGAATTCGGGAACGGTGTCCGCGATCCGGGCGAGCCCCTGCTGGCCGTAGGGCCGCACGACGTCGCGGATGGAGGTCGACACGACCGGCTTGCCGGCGGCGAGGTATTCCGGAGTCTTGGTCGGACTGATGAACTTCGTGGAGTCGTTGCGCGCGAAGGGGAGCAGCGCGACGTCCCAGCCCGCCACATAGGCCGGCAGATCGGCGTACGCCTTGCGGCCGAGGCGATGGATATTTGGAAGGGCCGGGAAGCTGGCCGGATCGATCTTGCACGTCGGGCCCAGAAAGACGAGCTGCCAGTCGGGACGGGCCGCCGCGATTCCGCCGACGAGGTCGAGGTCCATGCGCTCATCGATCACGCCGAAGAATCCCAGGCGCGGCCCGGGGATGGCCGCCTGGTCGGCAGGCTCGGTTCCCGTCTCCGAGAACCCGAGCGCCATCGGCGTGTAGTACCAGAGGACGTACTGTCGGATCGCATACCGCCGCAGCAGCTCGTCCAGGAGATCCTTCTGGAGCGACGTCGCCTCCTCGGCTTCGAGCCCTTCCGGCAGGCGCGGCACCACGACGTGCACGCCGTTCTCCCGAAGAGAGACCGACAGAGCAGGCGAGATCCCCGGCGAGAACTCCGGCTCTTCCACGTAGAAGACGCGCGACTCGCGCGCGAACCGTGTAAGCAGGTGCTGCGGGCGCTGAAAGACGAAGTCCCAGCGCAAGTGTGAGAGACAAACGACATCCGGCGCGGGATCCGGCGCCTGGACGGGATTTTTCCGGGTCTTGAGCGGGGCTTCCAGCGCGAGGGAGGTCAGAGGAGCGGGGACACGGTTCCCTCGCGGCACGCGAACGGCTCGATTTTCCATACCCCGCGATGTTCAAGATCCATGCCGGCGCAGAACACTCAGGCGGCGAGACTTAGGGGCTCGGAGCGCCGTTGTCCTGGTCAGCCTTTTTCGCCGGAAACGACCACGAGCCGAGCAGCCGGCGCGCCTGCACGAGCTGCCCGCTCCACGATCCGGGGTCCCCGGTCCGCGTCCCCGTCTGCGCCTGCCAGCACGACGACGCTCCCTCCGAAGCCTCCCCCCGTCAGCCGCGCCCCGAACACGCCCGGCTCGGCGCGAGCGGCGGCCACGATCGCGTCGACGGCGGGCACCGACACCTCGAAATCGTCTCTCTGCGACTCGTGCGATGCATCAAACAGCCGGCCGAGGAGGGGAAGATCACTCCGGCGGAGCGCGGCGGAGGCTTCGATCACGCGCTCGTTTTCGGTGACCACGTGACGGGCGCGCCGGCGAAGCGGCTCCGGAAGGCGCTCGAGGTCCGGACGCCGCTCGACGGTGAGATCGCGGAGCTCCCGGACTCCGAGCCGTCTCGCGGCGTCTTCACACTCCGCGCGCCTCCTGCGGTAGTCGCCGGAGGCGTGGTCGTGCCGGACGCCGGAATCGACGACGAGCAGCCCGGCTCCCCGCGGGATGGGGATCCGTTCGGACGCGAGACTCCGGGTGTCGAGAAACAGCGCGACTCCGACGTCCGCCAGGCTCGACGCCATCTGGTCCATGATCCCGACGGGCGCTCCCACGAGATCGTTCTCCGCCCGCTGCCCGACGAGCGCGAGCGTGACGTCATCGAGCGGGAAACCGGCGAGGTCCCGAAGCGCGCGGAGGACCGACACCTCGAGCGCCGCGCTCGAGGAGAGCCCGCTTCCCAGGGGGACCGCCGACTGAATCCAGAGATCGAATCCCGGAACCGCGAGGCCGCGACGCGCGAGCTCCGCGGTCACGCCCTGGATGTAGTCGATCCAGGCGCCCCGCCGAGTCTCTTCCCCGAGGACAAACTCGGAGATCCGCCCGCGGTCCGCCTCCGCGCTCGCGGCCCGCACCCGCCGGTCGGAGCGCCGGGCGACCTCCGCGCGCGTTTTCTGCGGGATCGCCGTCGGGAGCACGAACCCGCCGTTGTAGTCGGTGTGCTCTCCGATGAGGTTGACCCGCCCGGGCGCTTGCGCGGCGCGCTCGAAGTTCCGGCCGAAACGCTCCCGGAAATCGCTTCCGGCTTCAGCCTCCGTCGTCGTTGCTGCCAAGCGTGACCTCGACCCGGCGCAGTTCCGCGGCCTTCTCCTCCGGCAGCGTGTCGGCGGTGAACGCGCCGGCTCCGATTTCGCTGCCGGCCAGAAATTTCAGGCGGTCCTTCATCCGGTACGGCGGGTAGAACTCGATGTGGAGGTGCGCTTCCGGGTGCGGCCACCCGTCCGTGGGCGCCTGGTGGAAGGCGAGGATGTATGGAAAGGGCCGGCCCCAGAGGCCGTCATACTGGAGCAGCACGGTCTTCAAGGCGCGCGCGAAGTCGCCGCGCTCGACGGGCGTCAGATCCGCGACGCTTCCCTGGGGCCGCAGAGGGGCCACCCAGACTTCATAGGCGTAACGCGCGAAGACCGGGACCCACGCGACGGCGTGAGGCCCGGAATAGAGGATGCGGCGTCCGTCGGCGAGCTCCGCCGCGATCGTCTCGTCCAGAAGTCCCCGGCCGGTCGCGCGGAAATGCTCGCCCTGCATCTCGAGCTCGCGGGCGGGGACCGGGGGCACGAAGGGATACGCGTAGATCTGGCCGTGGGGATGGGAAAGCGTGACGCCCACTTCGACGCCGCGATTCTCGAACGGGAAGACGTACTGCACCTCGTCGCGCGCGCCAAGAACCCGATAGCGGTCGGCCCAGACCTCGAGGAGCAGCTCGAGGTGCGCGAGAGGCAGCGCCCCCAGGCTCGACTTCGGGTCCTGCGTGAAGACGACGACTTCGCAAGCCCCCTTCGCCGGGCGCGTCTCGACAATCTCCGGCGGCGGGTCGTGCGATTCCGACGTCAGCGTCGGGAACAGGTTCTCGAAGACCGCGGCGTCCCAGTCTCCCGCCGGCACCTCCGTCGGATGGTCGGGATTCGAGCCCGGCGCGAGAGGGTTGTACTCGGGCGGCGGGAGAAACGTGCGGTTCTGGCGGTGGGTCGCGTACGAGACCCACTCGCCGCGGAGCGGGTGCCAGCGCAGATGCGAGTTGGGGTGAAGCGGCGCCGGCTCCGGGCTCGGGGCTTCGATGTCTTCGGGGATCGGGCGGCGGGCATAGAGAACGAGGTGGCGGCCGTCGGGTTTGATCAGCTCCCGCCAGTGGATCGTCACTCCGACCCCTCGTCGACGCTCGACTCGGGATCGTCGGCGACGTTCGGCGGCGGCTCCCCGCGATCCAGAAACGGCAGGCTGTCCTGGACCGTCGAAGGAGACGCGACGGACCCCGGGACTCCGCGCGTCGCCTCGGCGATGACATCGAGTGGAATCTTGGGGGTGCGGTCGGCGTAGAGCAGGCCGTTGGCCTCCTGGTAGGTGTCGGCGAACTGGGTGTAACAGAAGCCGGAGAAGAGCGAGATCGACCGGACGGAGTCGAGGAGCTTGCAGTAGCTGTTGGCGAACGCGCCCGCGCTGCCCGCCCGCGAGTAGCCCCAGGTTCCCGGCTCGCGCGAATACGCGATCCCGCCGAACTCGGACAGCACGATCGGATGGTCGGTCTGACCCTCGAGCACGAGCAGCCGCCCGCCGGGACGCTCGCGCTGAAACAGCCGCGGCGCGACGTCTTCGCTCAGGTACCGGCGCGCGATCGTCTCCGGGTTCGAGTCATAGTCGTGGATGCCGATGATGTCCGTGGCGACGCTCTCCCATCCGTCGTTGCCGACGACCGGCCGCGTCGGATCGAGAGTCTTGGTCAGGTGGTACAGGCCCTGGACGTAGTGCCGCTCCTTGGGGCTGTCGGGCAGGTTGGGAACGCCCCACGACTCGTTGAACGGCACGAGGCCGATGATGCAGGGATGGCTGTAGTCCCGTTTGATCGCGTCCGTCCATTCGCGGGTGACGCGTTCGATGGAGCGCTCCGTGTATCGGTACGCGCTCGGCATCTCGAGCCAGACGGCGAGGCCGAGGACGTCCGCCCAGAACAGATAGCGGGGATCTTCGATCTTCTGGTGCTTGCGGACGCCGTTGAATCCCATCGCGCGCGCGAGCTCGACGTCCCGCCGCAGCGCGGCGTCTTCCGGCGCGGTCAGGCCCGTCTGGGGCCAGTACCCCTGGTCGAGAATCATGCGCAGGTTGTAGGGCCGGCCGTTCAAGAGGAGCCGGTCTCCCTGCACGGCGATCGACCGGATCGCCGTGTAGCTCCGGACCGAATCGATGAGAACTCCCCGCCCCGCCCAGAGCTGCAGTTCCACGTCGATCAACTGCGGGCGGCCCGGGCTCCAGAGAAGCTCGTTGCGATAGTCGTCGATCCCCGGATCGGACAAGGCGATGCGCCGGTGAACCTCTCCCGAGATGACGCGATAGCTGTCGTCCGCGAGAAGCACGTTGTTGGCGCGCAGCTTGACCGAGAGCCACAACCCCTCGGGCGGCTTTCCTCCGAGACGGGCCTCGAGGCCGATCTCCCAGCGCTCGAGATTGGGCGTCCAGCGAACCTCCTCGATCCAGCTCGCCGGCACCCGCTCGAGCCACACCGTCTGCCAGATTCCCGTCGTGCGCGGATACCAGATCGAGTGCGGTTGCAGCTGCCAGTCCTGCTTGCCCCTCGGCTTGGCGAGATCCGTCGGGTCGTCTTCCGCGCGAACGACAATCTCGAGCACCTCGGATCCCGCGAGGTATTCCGTGAGATCCACCGTGAACGAGGTATAGCCCCCTTCGTGATTCGCGGCTCGCGCGCCGTTGATCCAGACGGTCGCCGCGTAATCCACGGCGCCGAAGTGCAGGAGAAGCCTCTGCCCGGGAGGAAGGTGAGGCGCCGCCGTCTGCCTCCGGTACCAGCAGGCCCGGTAGAACCCCGTGTCGCCGATGCCGCTCGCGGGCGTTTCCGGCGCGAACGGCACGCGAATCGTGCGCGTCCATCGCGCCTGTGCGGGAACCGTCCACTCGCCGTCCGGATCGATCGCGAAGTCCCACTCGCCGTTTAAGGAGATCCAGCCCGAGCGCTGGAGCTGCGGCCGCGGATACGCGTGCCCCTCCGGGCGGGGCGCAATGGCCCGCCGGAAGGAGTCAGCGCTCCGGATGCTCTTCGCTCTCTGCGGTTTTTTCGTGATGGCCAGAAATGTTCTCTCGGGCGCGGTCGGGAGACTCCAGGTCCTCGGAGCCGTTCGCGTGGACCGTCTGCCGGCGGGGCTGATGTCCGCGGCTCTGAACCTGGGGATAGAGGGATCGCGCCTGTTCTTCGGAAGAGTCGCGGTCCTTCTCCAGGTAACCGATCAGCTCTCCTCCGTCAGCACGTGCTCGCGACCATCGCGAACAGGCGCTTCCATAGTGACCGATGTTTTCTCTCCGGTCGAGCTTTCCCGTCAGATGCCATTCTTTTTTTCGAGTGCCCGTCCGGTCAGCGGCGGGCTTTTCCTTCCAGGGCGCTCCTCAGGTCGCCCTTCGCCCGGGCGAGAACGGCGCGCGCATCCTGCGGGCTCGATCCTGTCCTTCCCATCAGGATCGCCGTCTTCACCTCGCCTCCGGCTCGCGACAGCAGCCTCGCGGCGCGGCGGGCGCTGACTCCCGCCGCCGCGCCGACTATCCGGCGGGAGCGGTCCTGGAGCTTCGCCGATCCCGCGCGCAGGTCCACCATCCACGGGCCGTAGACCTTGCCGGAGGCGGCGAGCGCGGACGTCGTGATCTGGTTCAGCGCGAGCTTGGTCGCCGTCCCCGCTTTGAGGCGCGTCGATCCGGCCAAAACCTCCGGGCCGACGGCCAGCCGCACGATGACGTCCGCGACCGCGTCCAGGCCGGGGCTGCCGCTGGCGGTCACGAGGACGGTGCGAGCGCCGCGGCGCCGCGCCCGGGACAGAGCGCCCCGGACGAAGGGCGTGACCGAGCTCGCGGAGACCCCGATCGCGAGGTCCGACGGCCGGAGCCGCGCCGCCGCCCGGTCCCCCTCGTTCGCCCGATCCTCCGCCCCCTCCCGGGCGCGGAACACGGCCGAGCGGCCCCCCGCCATCACGGCTCGTACGCGGCGCGGATCCGTGCCGAATGTCGGCGGGAGCTCCGCCGCCTCGACAACCGCGAGACGGCCGCTCGTGCCGGCGCCGAAGAGCAGACAGGTTCCGCCGGCGAGAAACGTCTCCCGAAGCCATTCGGCGGCGCGGACGATTTCCGGACGCGCCGCCACGACAGCGGAGACCGCACGCCGGTCCTCGGCCTGCATGAGCCGGACGACCCCGGCGATTCCGATGCGGTCGAGGCGAGCCGCGCCGGGGTGAACGCCTTCCGTCGCCAGCCGCCGCCAGGAGGGTGTCGGGGCTTTCACGCCCGCGCAGTCTAGCCCGGTCCGATCGGAGCGCCGCCGCCTCAGCGCGGCGGAAGGGTCCTTGCGGGTCCGGGGAGGCCCGGGGACAACGCGGGAGGGAGGGGAACGCGTGCGGGGCGGCCCGAGCGGGGACGCGGACGCCGGACGGCGTCGACCCCGGGCTCGAGCCTCGAGATCGCGAGCTCCCAGTCTTCATCCGCCGCGGAGGCGGACGCATCACCCGAGGGGAGCGGCTCCCCGCAGACCGTCTCCGCCTCCAGCCGGGAAGCGGCAAAGGCCGCGAGCGCGCGGCTGGAAGGTTGCAGGCCGCTGGCGACGAGAGCGGCGCCGATTCGCCGCCTCAGCAGAGAGGCGCGTTCGATGCGCCGCGGGGCCGGAGCGAGGGCGAGCCGCAGCAACTCCGCCATCCCGGCGGGATACAGCTCCGCCGGTCCGACGGCGTCCGCGGCGGCGCGGGCCGGCGCCGGCCTGCCGGACAGCAGATGCAGGAGGATGGCGCCCACCGAATACACGTCGGCGAGCTCGCCGCCCGGCTCTCCCTCGCGGGTCTCGGGCGCCAGGTACGGAGCGATCTCGGCCGACAGCGAGGGAGCCGAGAGAAAGGGAAGCACGGCGGTCGCGACTCCGAACCCTCCGAGCCGCACCTCGCCCGCGGACCCGAGGATGACGAAGCCCGGCCACAGCAGTCCGTGGGAGGCGCGGCCGCGGCCCGACGCGTGCTCGAGAGCGAGCGCCAGCCGGTCTGCGATCAGGAGTGCGTGCTCAGGAGGAAATCGATGGCCCTGCCCCGATCGGCCGGAGAGCAGGCGGTCGAGCGACTGCCCGTGCGATTCGTTCCAGGCGAGCCAGCCCGTTCCATCGTGCGCGCCGAGGCGCGCGTTCTGGACGAGCACGGGACTGGCCGGGTTCGAGCTCGTCGCGCGGTGAAGAAGCGAAGCAACGCGATCGCGGGGAAGGTCCGGTCCATCAAAGAGGCGAAGGCGGACGAAGCCGTCCGGTTTCTCGCTCGGCGGAAGCGCGCGAAACACGCTGCCGAGCGAATCCGTCGAGAGCCGCGAGGTTGCGAGAAACCCGGCGAACCGCCACGGAAGGCCGCGCTTCGGCGCCGCCGCTTCGGGAGGCCGCGGCGAATCAGAGGGCATGGAAATCGGCCGTGCAAGAGGCGCACCGTGTGGCGTGGGCCGGGGAATCCGAGCCGAGGATGACGCGCGCGGCATCGCATTCGACCCTGCGCTTCAAGGGGTTGGGAGCCCGGGCCTGTTCCTTGCAACCGTTCAACGGCGCACGACCGGATCGGCTCGGTCTCGGGCTCGTCAACGGCGGCTCTCAAGGAGATACGGACCATGGCGCGAGACCACAGAGTGCGAAAACTCCACCGGCTCCTCCTGCTCGCGGCGTCCGCCCTCCTGGTCTCCTCCATCAGCTCGGCCGGCTTCAACGAATGGACGAGCATCGGCCCGTACGGCGCCGGCGGCAACGTCCGGGCCCTCGCCATCGATCCTCAGACACCCGGAACCCTTTATGCGGGGAGCGACGGCGGGGTCTTCAAAAGCCAGGACGGAGGCATCAGCTGGAGCGCCGTGAACAACGGACTGACCGGCTTCACGGTCTACGCTCTCGCCCTGGACCCCACCGCTCCGGGGACCGTCTACGCCGGCACGAACGCGGGGGTCTTTCGCTCGACGAACGGCGCGAATGCCTGGACCTCGCAGCGCGCCGGCCTCGGCAAGACGGTGGTCCAGGCCCTGGCCATCGATCCCTCCAACACCCGCGTGCTGTATGCGGGCACCACGGCGGGCGGCGTCTTTCGGAGCACGGACGGCGCCACCACCTGGACCGCGTCGAGCAACGGGCTCGGCAGCCCGGACGTGCGCTCTCTCGCGGTCGACCCGACCGCGTCCGGGACCGTCTATGCCGGAACCGTGGCGGGTGTCTACAAGTCGACAGACGCCGGGGCGAGCTGGACCGGCCGGCTCGCCGCGAACGTGCGGTCGCTCGCGATCGATCCGGTGACGCCGTCCACGATCTTCGCGGGCGCGGAAGGGCTGTTCACCAACTCGGGCGTGTTCAAGAGCGGAGACGGCGGAGTCACGTGGGCCCCCATGAACACCGGGCTCGGGAACGTACCGGTCCGCTGGGTCGCCATCCGCCGGAATCTGCCGGGCACCGTGTGGGTCGGTACGCAGGGATCCGGCATCTTCGCGACGTCGGATGGAGGAGCGACCTGGAGGCCGGTGGCGGGAAGCCCGACGACGGCGAACACCGTCCTCTTCGACCCCTCGGGGCCCAGCGTGTATGTCGGCGCTCCGAACGGGTTCTTCCGCAGCCCGGATGACGGGGCGAACTGGAGGCAGGAGAACGTCAACTTCGCGACCTTCACGGTCAACGGGCTCGTGATCGATCCGGCGTCTCCCGTCATCCTCTACGCCGGTGTGGGCCGACCCGGAAGCTCCGGCGGCGGCGTGTACAAGAGTGTAAACGCCGGCGTCACCTGGTCGCCTGCCGCGAACGGATTGCCCGACAAGACCGTGCAGACGCTGGCCGTCGAGCCGGGTCCGCCCACGACGCTGTACGCCGGAACCTCCGGCAGCGGCGTCTATCGAAGCCAGGATGCGGGCGCGAGCTGGACCCCGGCAAGCAGCGGGATCACGACCAATACGATTCTGTCCCTCGGCGTTGGCGGCGGAGGAGTCGTCTACGCGGGGACCGACGCCGGCGTCTTCCGCAGCGGGAACTTCGGCTCGACCTGGACCGCGGCGAGCGGCGGTCTGATGAACACGAACATCCAGGCGCTCGCCGTTCACCCCTCGAACCCCAACGCCGTGTACGCCGGAACTCCCAGCGGCGTGTTCAAGACGACGGACGGCGGAAAGAACTGGACGCTGTCGAACCAAGGCTTCGCCAACATCGGTATCCTGACGCTGCTGATCGATCCGGTCGCTCCGGCCACGGTGTATGCGGGAACGTTCTCTTCTCTGACCACAGGGACTCCGGCCGGCTTCGGAGTCTATCGCACCGTGGACGGGGGAGGGAGCTGGGCGCCCGCCAACGCCGGGATCGAAAGCCTCGCCATCACGGCCCTCGCAACCGACGCGTCAGGTTCGACGATCTACGCGGGTACTCCGGTGGGCGTGTACCGGGCGCAGCGCGGGGGCAGCGTCTGGACCGGAGTCAACGAGGGCCTGACGGAGGTCGTGAACACGATCGCCGTCGATCCGACGTCTCCCTCGACGGTCTACGCGGGGACGATCCGGGACAGCGCTTTCAAGATCGCGTTCGGCAGCGGCACCGCCGGCTGCACATCCGGTCCCTCGACGCTGTGCCTGAACGACAACCGGTTCAAGGTGGACGTGAGCTGGCGGGCCGTGAACGCGGGAACGGCGGGACTGGGCATCGCCGTGCCTCTGACGACCGACACAGGCGCGTTCTGGTTCTTCTCGAGCGGCAACATCGAGCTCGTGCTGAAGGTCGTCGACGGCCGCTCGTTCAACGGGTCCTTCTGGGTGTTCTATGGGGCGATGTCCGATGTTTCGTACACGATTAATGTCACCGACACCCTGACCGGCGTCCGCAAGACTTACGAAAATCCTCAGGGGCAGCTCGCGAGCATCGCGGACACGTCGGCGTTCCGATCTCCGCCGGGTCCGGCGCTGGCTCCCGGGCGCGGCTCGCTCGGACAATCGCCGGCGCCCGTGACAGCCGAGGCCGCCGTCCCGCTTTCGACCACGGCGCCGTGCGCCTCGGACGCCACGACCCTCTGCCTGAACTCGAACAGGTTCCGGGTTCAGGTCAACTGGGTCGCTGCGAACGTCGGGACGTCCGGAGCCGGCCGGGCCGCGCCGCTCGCGTCGGATTCCGGATCCTTCTGGTTCTTCTCTGCCGGAAATCTGGAGCTCAACCTGAAAGTCGTGGACGGCCGCGCGGTGAACGGACGTTTCTGGGTCTTCTTCGGAGCCCTGTCGGACGTGCAGTACACGATCACGGTCACGGACACCGAGACGGGCCAGCAGCGCGTCTATACGAATCCGCAGGGACGGCTCGCGAGCGTCGCCGACACGAGCGCCTTCTAGGCAGGAGGCGCTCCGGCGCGCTCAGGCGAGGGAATCGGCGGCGGCGAGGACCTTGTCCACCTCGCCCAGGTCGTTGCCCGCATGCGGGGAGAACCGCACAGCGCCCTCGCGCGGCGATACGATGATCCCGGCATTCTCGAAGAACTTCGCCGCGGCCGGCGCGTCCTCCCCGGGCGGGATCGCCGCGAGAATCCCGGAAGCGAGCGGCTCCGGAGTGGCGATCCTCCATCCCCGCGCGCGCAGACCCGCCGCAAGCGCTTCGACCATCTCGAGGATTCGGCGAGCCACCGTTTCCCGGCCCATTTCGGTAATCAGGTCGAGGGCGGCGGAGAGGCCGAGGATCTGGCCGGTCGGGAGAGAGCCCGCCTCGTAGCGGCGCCCTCCCGAAAAAAAATCGAGCCGGTATTCGAGGTAGCTGTTCTCGCTTCGCACGTTCCACCAGCCCCCGAACGGGGGAGGCACGCGGTCGCGCGCGCGCTCCGAGACGAAGAAGATCGCGCAGGCCTCCGGGCCGAGCAGCCACTTGTGCGCGTCCGCCACGAGGACGTCGACCTGCAGGTCGCGGACGTCGAGAGGGAGGGCGCCCAGGCCCTGAATCGCGTCCACCACGAGGAGGATCCCCCGCTCGCGGCAGAGCGCGCCGATCTCCCGCAGCGGATAGACCCAGCCGTTGTGGAAGGCGACCCAGGAGATCGCGACCATCCGGGTGCGGGCGTCGATCGCGGAGGCGATGTCGTCCGCGGTAACCCGGCCGCTCCGGCTCGCGGCGCGGCGATGTTCCACGCCCCGCGCTGCGAGGAGCATCCACGGATAGACGTTCGCGGGGAATTCCATGTCGTCGCCGACGACGTTGTCTCCCTCCCGCCACGGGAAGGCCTGCGCGACGAGGTTCAGGCCCCACGAGGTGGAAGGGAGAAATGAAACGAGGGATTTCTCCGCGCCGATGAAACCAGCCGCCTTGTCTCTGGCGGCTTCGATTCCGCCGTACCATCGCCGCCAGTCCGCTGCCCCGCGGTCGCGTGTGTTTTCCGTGTGCGCGACGATCGCGTCCGACACGCGTCGAGGCAGAGGCGCGACCGCGGCGTGATTGAAATAGATCAGCTGGCGGCGAACGGGGAACTCGCGATCGAGCGCCCCGGAGGAGAAGTCAAACGCCATCCGGGCGGGAGCATAACCTCCGTTTTTCCTTTTTCGGAGCCGCTACTTCCAGGTGAGGACGCGCGCCCGCGCCAGAAGCTCCAGGTATTCCGCGATCTCCTTCCGGGGAACCGCCTCGTAGCGCCCCGACAGGATGTCCCGGATTTCCGACACCGTTCGCCTTCCATCCACGAGATTCAACGCTTCGAACGCGAGCACGTCCCCCGATTCCCTTCGGCCGAGGGCGGTCGACGGGACATCGGGACCGAGGGCTTCCCCGATCGAATTGAAGTAGTACACGTCGACGGGACCGCGGACCTCGCGGCTTCGGACCGGTACGCGCGAATCGGCGCCGGCGTCGTCGGGAGAAAGGTCGAGAGGGTTCGCGCGGGACGAGAGCGGCAGGAGGGATACGGGCCAGAGGTCCGCCAGCGTGCGCAGCGTGCGTGCTCCCTCGGCGGCGGCTTCGCGGGCCCGGAGCGCGGCATCCCGCGGATCGCCGCCACGCGCGCCCGCCATCGCGATGTCCGCCTCCGCCTGCGCCCGGGCGAGCGCGAGAAGCGGCGGGGCCTCTTCGCGCGGCAGCGCGGCGAGGGTCCACGCGATCCCGGCGCCCATGTAGGCGACCCGTCCGAGCTTCGTCGCGTCGAGGTTCTCGGGCTGATCCCGGTTCGTGTGGATCGTCACGTCGGGCCAGTCGTGGAAGTAGATCATCGGTACCGCGAAGCTCGAGTCCTCGAAGACCTCGTGGTCGCTGCCCATTTCGAGCGCGCGCATGTCACCGAGAAACGCCTCGCGCGAGCCGGGAGACCACACGAGTCCCGCGACCGCGTCGCCGCCCCGTTCGGCATAGCGCGCCGAGGCGCGGAGCACGTGGTCGAGCCAGGCGCGGGCGATCACGTTCGCGACGTGGGGCAGCGTCCCGGCCGTTCTCGACAGGTGAAAGGTTCCCTTCGTCGTCGAGAGCAGGCCGCCCACCATGTCCATGTGAATCCCGGCCACCAGGCGCGGCACCAGCTCGGGATGGCGGACCAGATACGCCTGCGAGCCTGCGATCTCCGGCAGCCAGAGAAAGCGGATGGTCCTTCTCGGCCTGGGGAGTTTCCCTCTGCCGATCGCGGACTGAAGCGCGCGCGCCGCTTCGAAGATCGCCGCGCTGCCCGACGCATTGTCGTTGGCCCCCGCGGACTGGTGGCAGAGGTGCGCGGTCAGGACGATCTCCCCGGCGGCGGGATCCGTGCCCGGGATCGTCGCGACTACGACGTCGTACGTGGCGGGCGTCATGCGCGCCTTCACCTTCGCGTGGAGCGTGATTTTTTCTCCGGCCGCGAGGCGCCGCCTCAGTCCTTCGGCCTGGCGCCTGGAGATCATGAACGCAAACCGGTTGGCCGCCTGATAGGGCGAGAGGTGGCCCCAGCGAACGAGGTCGCGGTCGTCTCCCGACCACGCGGTCGTCTGATTCGGAAAATCCGAGAGGAACCCGGCGGCTCCGCGCTCTTCGCAGGCCCGCCGGTGGACGCCGGGGAGATCGCCGTCGGCGAGCACGATCTTGCCCCGGACCTCCTTCCCCGCGTAATGCGCGGCATCCGTCCCGGCTCCCACGTCGACGAGCTCGGCCGTCACGTCGGCGTCCTGGCTGTAGTCGGCGAGCGCGACGGGAACCTCCGGGAACCGCGCGAGGACACGGGATGGGACCGTCTCTTCGAGGACCGCCTCGACGGGATCCCACCCGGGGTAACTCCGGAAATGCGCGTACCGGGTCTTTCCGTCGGCGGGAAAATGCTCGATCGACGCGTTGGACAGTCCCGCTCGAAGGGCCTTTTCGCGCATGTGACGCGCGGCGGCGGCGTAGCCCGGGGAGCCGTGCACGCGGTGAAAGCGGCCGAGCTCCCGGACCGTCTCGAGCGCCGCGTTGCCGTCCACCTCCGATCGGATCGTTTCGGGCACCGCATTCGGCCAGAAGGGAACGACTCGCTCCTCCGCGCGTCCCGCTCTCGCGGCGGCGAGTCCCGCCAGAACGATCGCCGCGGCCGAGAAGGGCTTCACGGGAAGCGACAGTAGCAAAGCGCCCGCGGGACTCGCCGGGGGCGCCAGGGGCGACTGCCCGGGCGGAGGAGCGAGAGCCCGAACGAGCGGCGAATCCTCCCGGGAGTCCTCCGAAAAGGCGTCAAACTTGTGTACAGATTTGTGTCACGGCTTATGGGGAAACGGGACGAAGCCTTGTCACTCGCCGAAATCGCGCCGTCGCAGACGCGATCTGAGATTCCCTCAACCGGCTGCAGTACAAGGGCTTGCGGATCCGCAGCGCAGGGGAGCCTTCGGCGTTGAGACAGGCACCCGGCTTGCTGTTGTCGCAGGGAAACACACCAGAAACATCAGACAGGGCGAGCATCCGCGGTCTTCCGCTCGCCAGGAGAAACGATGCGCAACCGGATCTTCCGATCAGTTTGTCTGGGGCTGTCTCTTTTTTCGTCGATCGTCGGCGCTCAGGAGGTTCAGAACTGGGCGGCTCCGCCTTACTGGGTTCCGGGCGCTTCCACGGCGCCGGCCACGGCGCGCTCGGGCAAGAGCCTCGAATCGGCCGCGGCCGTCGGCGGAGCGCTCGCGTTTCATTCGCTGACGCCGTGCCGCGTGATCGACACGCGGGGCAACGGTTTTTCCGGGCAGTACGGTCCACCGGCGATGCCCGCGTTTTCGCCGCGGAATTTCACGATCGGCGGCCAGTGCGGCGTGCCGGTCTCCGCGGCCGCCGTTTCGTTCAACTTTGCCGTCACGTCGCTCTCGACAGGCGGAAACCTGATCGTCTACCCGCAGGGCGGTTCCCCTCCGACGACCTCTTCGCTCAACTGGGATCCGGCGGAAGTCGCGATCTCGAACGCGGCCGTGATCGGCCTCGGTGTCAGCAGCGGCATCGGCGTGAGCGTCAACGGCCCGTACAACGCGGGCAGCGTGGACCTGATCGTCGACGTGAACGGCTACTACAACGCCGATCCGAGCGTCACCACCATCAACGCCCTCTCCGGCGACGTCGTCCTGGCGGCGGGAACCAACGTGACTTTGACGCCGAGCGGCCAGACTCTGACGGTCTCAACGTCGGTGCCCGCGGGCCCGGCCGGTCCGCCGGGTCCCGTCGGAGCCACCGGTGCCGCTGGAGCGACCGGCGCGACGGGTGCCATCGGCCCCCAGGGACCTGTCGGAGCGACGGGAGCCGTGGGAGCGACGGGCGCGATCGGGCCGCAGGGTCCTGCCGGAGCGACGGGTTCCCCGGGTGCGACCGGAGCAACGGGTGCGATCGGACCGCAGGGTCCTGCCGGCGCGATCGGTCCCCAGGGTCCGGTCGGGGCCACGGGCGCGACGGGAGCCACGGGAGCGACGGGCGCCGCCGGAGCGGCGGGCGCGAAGGGTCTTTCCTGGCAGGGCTCCTGGAGCAACGCGATGACCTACGCGGCGGACGACGCGGTGAGCTTCGGCGGATCGAGCTGGATCAGCCTCGCGAGCGGGAACCTCGGCCAGTCGCCGGCGACCTCGCCCGCGTTCTGGAGTCTGGTGGCGCAAAACGGAGCGGATGGCGCCGCCGGCGCGACGGGCGCGATTGGTCCTCAGGGACCCGTCGGCGCGGCGGGGCCGATCGGTCCCCAGGGAGTCGACGGCGGCACAGGCCCCGTCGGGCCGCAGGGTCCTGTCGGGGCCACGGGCGCCGTCGG
Organism: Acidobacteriota bacterium; assembly: GCA_020199905.1. Lineage (GTDB taxonomy): Bacteria > Acidobacteriota > Thermoanaerobaculia > UBA5066 > Gp7-AA6 > JALYUA01. The sequence goes on along the minus strand of JAIVJS010000071.1, from coordinate 283,203 downwards.
TCCGCAGGGAGTCGTCGGCGCCACAGGCCCCGTCGGACCGCAGGGTCCCGTGGGCGCCACGGGGGCCGTCGGGCCGCAGGGAGCTACCGGTGCGACGGGCGCCACGGGCGCCACGGGAGCAAAGGGTCTGTCCTGGCAGGGTGCCTGGAGCAACGTCACCACCTATGCGTCCGACGACGCGGTGAGCTTCAACGGGTCGACCTACATCAGTCTGACGGGCGGGAACACCGGCAACGTCCCCTCGAGCTCGCCGGCGCTCTGGAGCGTCGTGGCGGAGCAGGGCGCGATCGGTCCGAACGGACCAGCCGGCGCCGATGGAGCCGCGGGCGCGACGGGCGCTCCGGGACCCCCGGGGCCGCAGGGTCCCGTCGGCGCGACGGGAGCCATGGGGGCCACGGGAGCGACGGGAGCCACCGGAGCCCAGGGTCCGGCGGGCGCGACGGGGACCGCGGGCGCGAAAGGGCTGTCCTGGCAGGGAGCGTGGAACGGATTGACTGCCTACGCGCCGGATGACGCGGTGAGTTTCAATGGATCGAGCTACATCAGTCTGATTCTCGGGAATCTCGGCAACGCGCCGGATACGTCTCCAGCCGCCTGGAACGTCGTGGCGGAGCAGGGCGCGGCCGGTCCGGCCGGCATCGATGGCGCCGCCGGCGCGACGGGAGCAACCGGTGCCACCGGGCCTCAGGGATCCGTCGGGGCCACGGGCCCGACTGGCGCCACCGGCGCGACCGGAGCAACGGGAGCAGACGGTCCCCAGGGTCCGGTCGGCGCCACGGGGGCTATCGGCCCTCAGGGCGCGACTGGCGCGACGGGCGCCACGGGCGCGAAGGGTCTTGTGTGGAAGGGCGTCTGGAGCAGCGGGGCGACGTATGCGGCGGATGACGCGGTCAGCCTGAACGGGTCGAGCTACATCAGCCTGTCCGGCGGAAACGTCGGAAATTCTCCTGACGTTTCGCCGGCGTTCTGGAACCTCGTGGCGGAGCAGGGCGCGATCGGTCCGCAGGGTCCGATCGGAAACACAGGAGCGACGGGCGCCATCGGTCCCCAGGGTCCGATCGGTGCGACCGGAGCCATCGGCCCGCAGGGCCCGGTCGGGAACACGGGAGCGACGGGTGCCATCGGCCCGCAGGGCCCGGTCGGGAACACGGGAGCGACGGGTGCCATCGGCCCGCAGGGCCCGGTCGGGAACACGGGAGCGACGGGTGCGACCGGTCCTCAGGGCCCGGTCGGAAACACGGGAGCGACGGGTGCGACCGGTCCTCAGGGCCCGATCGGGAACACGGGAGCGACGGGTGCGATCGGCCCTCAGGGCCCGATCGGAAACACGGGTGCGACGGGTGCCGTTGGTCCGCAGGGTCCGGCGGGCGCCACGGGCGCCGTGGGCATCAACTGGCGCAACGCCTGGAGCAGCGCCACCGCGTACGCCGTCCGGGACGCGGTCTCCTACAGCGGATCGACCTTCGTCTGCGTGGGCGACGGGTCCCGCCGGCCCCGCCGGCTCGACCGGCCCCGCCGGCCCCGCCGGCCCGACCGGTCCCGCCGGTCCGTCCGGAACCGCCTTGAAAGGGTCCGATACCCTGAGCAGCACCGGAACCAAGACGGTTTCGAACGCGACGATTCTGGCGACGAGCATCATCCTGGCGACCTACACGACGAGCGGACCGCCCGCCACGCCCGTGACCGTGTCTTCCGTTTCGGCGGGATCGGCGACCTTCAAGGGACAGAACAACGCGACTTTCAACTACGTGGTCTTCAACCCGTAAGGCACGGGCGAGTCGGGGGTCCTGCGCGAGCGGGGAAAAAAAGACGCGGCCGTCGGGCCGCGTCTTTCCCTTTGCACCGAAGTCCGACGCGGTAGCTACTGCCCGACGGTGAAAGGCACCACCGCGGCCTGCTGGCCCCACGCCATCGCGAGCTTGCCGCCCCGGTCGCTCATGTCGGCGAATCCGATCGTGAACTGGTCGATGGAAACCGCCGGCTTCATCATCGTCATGGGAACGCGCACCACGTCGAACTTCGTGTCGTAGCCGTAGGAGCCCCAGATCTTCGCCTTCTCGGCGGGGTCGTACTTCTCCTGGGTGGGCTGCGTCGAGACGATGAGCGTCCAGCCGTTTTCCTTCAGGTCTACGAACAGGTCGTACTCCCCCGGCGCGATGCGCTTGCCGCCTATCTCGAGCGGGACTTCCGTCTTGAGCTTCGTCGTCTGATTGGCGCCCGCGCGCCAGACCGGCGCGCCGCCGAGGACCTTTTTTCCGTATTCCGCGCCCTTGCCGAAGACATCCGAGCGTCCGCGGAGGATCGGCCGGCTGTAGGTGACCTCGATCCACTTTCCGCCGGAATAGCGCTGCTCGCCATCCTTGTCCGGCGCGCTCCAGGTCCCGCCCACCTGCGTGGCCGCCGTTCCGGCCGGGCTTGGCGGCCGCCGCACCGCCGGCGCAGCCGTGCTCGTCGTGACGGGGGTGGTGGTCGTCGTCGAGGTCGTTTGCGCGAGAGCGAGGCCGGCGCCTCCGATGACGGCTGCCGAAAGGGCGATCCATTGCCGACGATGCATGTGTCCTCCTCGTTCGATGAACGTTTTGTGGCCTGAGCGCGTGAGTCTATTGGAATCGGTTAAAATCCGCGTCCTTCCGATGAGAACGGCTCTCCGGCGTTTCCTGGACTTGCGCTCGATCGGCGGCGCGTTTCTGGACGGCCGCGGGCTCGATCTCTCCGTCCAGCACAGGCGTCTCCGCGACAGAGGCCGCCCCCGTCCGGAGCCCGGCGCCGCGGAGGGCCGGCCGTGAACTGGCTCTTCAAGGAGGAGCCCACGCACTACTCCTGGGACGATCTCGTCCGCGACGGTCGCACGGTCTGGTCCGGCGTCCGCAATCCCGTCGCCCAGAAGAATCTTCGTTCCGTCGAGAAAGGCGACCGGATTTTTTTCTACCACACGGGAGACGAGAAGGCGATCGTCGGCGTCGCGGAGGCGGCGGGCGATGCTTACGACGATCCTTCGGACACCGCGGGAAAGTTCGCAGCGGTCGACGTCGTCCCCATCGTGAAGCTCGCGCAGCCCGTCACGCTTTCCGCGGTCAAGGCCGACGGCTTCTTCCGGGATTTCGCCCTCGTCCGGATCTCCCGCCTCTCGGTGATGCCCGTCAGCGATGCGCAGTGGTCGCGCATCGAAAGGATGGGGCGCGCCGCCAGGTAGGCCTTCCCGGCGCCGCGATTCCCTCACGACGCCCGGCGGCGCGGTCTCGCTCCCGCCAGGCGGACCGGGTCACGGTGCCGGTGAAGGCGAAGTAGAGCGCCAGGAGAAGGCGCTCGTCATGCAGGCGAGGAAGGTCGGCCACTGCTTCAGGAGGGCTCGGGAGAGCTCCAACGGCCCGGCGTCGTGCCGCGGCACCTTGAGATCGAGGACGAGCAGCGTGATCGCGATGGCGAACACGCCGTCGGAGGAGAAGGGGTGACGGGGTTGTTCTACAACGCTCAACGCTCAACGCTCAACGCTCAACGCTCAACGCTCAACGCTCAACGCTCAACGCTCAACGTCCCTCGCCATGCCCATAGAGACGGTCTTAAACGCGCGCGTCCCGGTGAAGATCTGGACGGACCGGGTTGAGCCGGAGGCGATGGCGCAGCTGAAGAACACCGCGGCATTGCCGTTCGTCTTCCGGCACGTGGCCGCGATGCCCGACGTCCACCTCGGCAAGGGCGCGACGGTCGGGAGCGTGATCGCCACGAAGGGCGCGATCTGCCCGGCGGCCGTCGGCGTCGACATCGGCTGCGGCATGGCGGCTCGGAAGACCTCGTTTCCCGCGGAACGCCTCGACGGGTCCGCCCTCCGAAGGCTGCGCTCCTCGATCGAGCGCGAGATCCCGGTCGGGCGCGAGAGCCGAAGGCGGCCCTTCGAGGACGCGTCGGCCTGGATGGCCGCGCATGGGCGTCCCCATGCCGGGACCGGACAGCTGGCGGACAGGGCTCTTCACCAGCTCGGAACCCTCGGAGGCGGCAATCACTTCATCGAGATCTGCGTCGACGCCGACGATCAGAAAATCTGGGTCCTGCTGCACTCGGGAAGCCGCAACGTCGGAAAGACGGTCGCGGAGATTCACATCGGGCGGGCCCGGGGCGAGATGAAGCGGCTGTCGGAATCACTTCCGGACCCGGATCTCGCCTATTTCCTGTCGGGCACGCGGCAGTTCCGCGAATACCGCGAGGACCTCGACTGGTGCCAGGACTATGCGCGCGAGAACCGCGAGATCATGATGGACGGAGTGCTCCGGCAGCTGGCGTTCGCGCTTGGCCTCGAGGGTGACGTGTCACACCTCGGTATCACGCTTTCGGTGAACTGCCATCACAACTACGTGGCGGACGAGGTCCACTTCGGCGAAGCGGTGCTGGTGACCCGGAAAGGGGCGATCCGCGCGGGAGAGGGCGAGCTCGGAATCATCCCCGGGTCGATGGGGTCGAGCTCCTTCGTGGTGCGCGGCCTCGGAAACCGCGAGGCGTTCGAGAGCGCACCGCACGGGGCGGGGCGGGCCATGTCGCGCAGCGAGGCGAAGCGCCGGTTCACCCGGGCGGACCTCGAGCGAGAGACATCGGGCGTCGAATGCCGCAAGGACGCCGGCGTGGTCGATGAGATTCCCTCCGCGTACAAGCCGATCGAAGACGTCATCGCGAAGTCTTCCGATCTCGTCGAGGTCGTGGCACGATTGAAGCAGATCGTTTGCGTCAAGGGATGAAAGGGGGCCGGCAGATGGCGAGAACGGCGGTCGGAGCCAGGCGGGGCTCGGTGAAAGCGGATACCCGGGCCCTCGTGGAGACGCCGTTTCCCACCCCTGACCGTTACACGCGTTCCGGCCATCGCGTCGGAGACATCTGCTTCGAGTGCGAGTGCCGGATCGTCGAGATCGGCGGTCCGCAGGGTCTGCTGCTCGCCTGGTGCGATTGCGGCTATCCCGAAGACCACTCGGAGTTCGAGATCCTCTAGGCGCGCGGCGATTCGCGGACGCTGCGGAAAACCTGCAACCGCCACGCCTGCCCGGGTGTTCTGAGCGGGGAAGGGAAGATGCCCGCCGAGCGATTTCGCATCGAGGTCCCGGAGTCCGTCCTGGAGGATCTACGCGAGCGCATCACCCGCACGCGCTGGCCCGACGAGATTCCCGGCGCGGTGGCGGTACGGCGCGAGCACGGAGTCCCTGCGGGAGCTGCTCGCGTACTGGGGAGACGGATTCGACTGGCGGGCCGGGACCGGATCCTGAACGGCTTCTGTTTTTTCGTCCGCTGCGGGGGAGAAGCCGGGAAGCCGAAGGCTGACACCCTCAACCCCCTTTATCCCTTACACTCTTACCGGATGCGCCCGGCGCGTAAGGTGCGGCTCGGAGAGCCCTCCTCGGACTCGGCGCAGCCTTCCCTTTTTCCGGAGCTGCCGCCGCCGACCCGCATCGAGGCGGCGATCCGGATGACCGAGTCGAACGTCGCGCGGACCGTCCCTCCGGGGATCCCCGGCGTCTATTTCGTGAAGTCCGTCGGTCCGGGAGGCCGGATCGCCGAACGGGTCGGGCGCGACGACGTCGATCTGCGCCAGCGGCTGCTCCAGCACGCCCGAGACGGCGGCGAGAACGTCCTCTTCGGGTGGATTCGCGCGGAGAACGCGAACGACGCCTACCGCCTGGAGTGTTACCTCTGGCACGCGCAGGGCGGCGCCTGGGCGAGCATCGCGGGAGACGCGCACCCTTCGCTGGCGGAGCGGATTCCGTTTCTCGGGTGTCCGGACTGCGAGGAGTAGCCGTCCGGGGCAGGGCGTTGGCCCCGGCGGGAAGCCGGCCGGCACTGATCTCGCTTGGCAGGCCCTGGGGGTGAAGCGATGACGAAGGGGACCGGCGAAGGCTTGAATCGGGATGAGCTCCAGGGAAACCTGAAGGACCCGACGGGGTTACCTCCGCGTCCCGGCGAGCGGAGCAAAGGCAACGATCAGCAGATGCCGAAGGGAGCCGAAGGCCGGGAGGGCGGGTCGGCGGGCAGCCGGACCGGAGGCGGCCCGAAGGGGGATCTGGACGAGATCCGAAAGAAACCGTCAGCGCTGAGTCGCGTCTCGCCTTCGATTCCCGATTCCCGATCTCGTTGACCGCGGAGTACCGCGGCCGTCGCGGCCGTCTCGCTCCCTCTGGTCGCTCGGCTCCCGATTCCCGTCCGGCTACAGCGCTACAGCGCTACAGCGCGGAGGCCGGCGCCGTCTCCGGTGACCCCGGCCGGCGCGCCGGCTCCCGCAGCGGGTTCAATCCGAGCTCCTGATCCTTCTTGGGGAGGATCTGGTCCTTCCAGCAGAGCTCGGGCCGTCCGCGAACCAGCCGGTCCGCGATCTCTGCCCCCATCTGCACCGAGTGGTCCATGTTGCCGATTTCGTACTTCCACGCTCCGAAGCGGCCGCGGGAGTAGATGTCGCGCGATTCGAGCCAGGGCTGGATGACCGAGAGGGCGTCATCGCGCCGGATCGTCGGAATCGGGTACGTATATTCGCGCGTGATCAGGTGGGTATCGACGACGTCCTTCCGATCCGCGGGCGAGAGCAGCTTCGTGTTGACGAATCCCGTGAGCACCTCGTCGACGACTGTCTCGAGATTCACCGGCTTGTACGACGACCGCGACACCTCGGCGAGGAGCGAATACTGGCGCGTGGCGTCCGGCACCACCTCCGGCGAGTAATTGGAAAGATAGGTGACCCGGTAGTACGGACAGTTTGCTTCCGGGAAATACATCCAGCACTTGGTGGTGGGCGCCGGCTGATTGACGCCCACGCCGATGATCGCGCTGCCCGAGTGGTGAAGCAGGGAGGTCGCCTCGACGATTTCGGCCGGCGCGTCGGTGACCGATTGCACGAGGCGGTCGACCGGCATCGTGGAAATGAGCTCGTCGTACTCCTCGTCGGAGCCGTCCGCGAGGAGCACGCGCTTCCTGCGCGCATCGACGCCGGTCACCTGGGCTCCGTACCGGATCCGGTCCTCCAGCGTCTCGGCGACTCGAAGGAAGAGGCCGCCCGTTCCGCCGTGGCGCGGGTACTTGAACGTGTTGTTCGGACCCCAGGAGACATCGGCGCGGTTCATGACGACGTTCGTGATCATCCGTTCGAGGTCGACCACGGGGACGCGTTCCCCGATCCAGTGCGTGCCCAGCATCTTCGGCGGGTGCGCCCAGACCTTGAAGTTGTACGGCATCATGAAGTACTCGGCGATTCCTTCGCCGAAAACCCCGTGGATCAGGTCCTCGAACGTCTTGTACGCCGGCTTCTCGCCGCCGGATTTCAACTGCGCCTTCTGGGCGGCGATGACGCCGAGGACGCACTTGAGTACCGCCTCGGGGGGCAGGTCCTTGATGTTGTTCTGAAAGGGGTATGGAAGGAACCGGTCCATCATCCAGACCCACGCCTCGCGCTGGAGCTCCTGATATTCGTCGCCGAGCATGCGGTCGAAGAGCTCGTCGAAGTAGCGGAAGTGGGAGAACAGAACGTGGCCGCCGATGTCGTAGATGAACCCGTTCGCGCTCGTTTCGCTCGAAGCGAGCCCGCCCGCGCTCTCCCGGCCCTCGAGCACCACGAACGCCTCTTGGCCGAGCTCCTTCAGACGGTACGCGGCTCCGAGGCCCGTCGGCCCCGCTCCGAGAATGACGATCTTTTTCCGCAGAGATCTGGCGTCGTGAACCACGGTTGTTCCTCTCGGGTGTTCGATTCCTCGAACTTCAGTATCCTCTGGAGCGCGGCGAAGCGAAAGCGACGCCGTTCGTTTTCAGCGGTTTCCGGACCGGCGGCGAGCCGCCGGCCGGTGTCTCTTCAGTGTCTCCGTCGCGGACCGGCCCCCATTTCGGGTTCGGGCGCCGGCAGGCCGGGGAGATCGAAGCCGCCCGGCCGCGATACACCCGGCCATCCCGGGCATCGGGTTGCCTTGACCAGGGAGCGGCAGATCGCGAGCGCTCGCGTCGGCCCGGAAGCCGTGACCATGGAGAGAATTTTGCAACGGGCCGGCGGCGCCGGGGACGGGTCCGGATGCTCGATCCACATGGCGCTCCACGCGTCATTTTGCTCCGTCACCTCGCAGGTCCAGCCCGTCTGCCGCGAGACCAGCTCGGCCAGCGCCGTCGCGGTCCAATCCTCGGTGGAAAAAGGCGGGACCGACCGGCGCGGAGCTCCCGCGAAGACGCGCCGTTCGACCTCGCGGTCGAGCTCGGGGCCCGACGTCGGCGGAAGAACCGTATGCGGAAACGAGCGCCCCGACGGGAGTGCCTCGGGGACGAGGATATCGACGGGAGAAATGTGAAGAGACATCGGGGGACCTCCGGGCATCCTGGACTCGCGGCGTGAACAGCAACATCCGTACCACGCGATGGGCCACGTACTCCCGGGGACGAACCGGGATCGCGTGACGAGCGCGCGCGTTTCCCGCGGGTGGCTTCTGCTCAATCGGCCCTGACCCTCCGAACGCGGCGATGCGGATCGTCAGGCGAAGTTCATCGCGTCTCGCACCGCGGGCGGATTCTTCATGGAGTGAGCGAATCTCGCGGCGTATGGCTCCGGGTCGGTCGGCGGCGCCAGGAGAACGGTTCGCTCCGCCTGCGTTCCACGCCTCAGCGCGAGCGTCGCGGCTGACGCTCCCATCGGGTGCCCCAGGATCCCCGCGATCGGCCCGCGATCCTTTCGCGAACGCCTCGATCGAGGCGACGAAGTCGATGACCGAGAGCCCGGCCGCGGCCTGAGGGCGAAAGAAAATCGTAGAAGCGGGGGGAGTCGCTCTCGCCACGTCGGCGCCCGATTGCCAGAATCCCACCCTTGCCCCGGAGCAGGCACGGTACTCGCACCGTGATCGCCGTGGCGAACCTCGAGAACAGGATCGAGAACGCCTTGAACGAGGCCCGGACGCTGATTCTGGGAGCGCAGGTGCTCCTGGGCCTCCAGTTTCAGGCCGTCCTGGAGGAGGGCTTCCGGACTCTGCCGGACGGCTCCCGATACCTGATCCTCGGAAACCTGGGGCTCATGGTCATCGCCACGGCCCTCCTGATCTCCCCGGCCGCCTATCACCGCATCGTCGAGTCCGGGGAGCTGAGCGATCGGTTCCACAGATTCACCAGCCGCCTGACGGCTGCGGCGCTGCTTCCCTTCGCGATCGGCCTCGGGGTCGTATTCGCCGTCGTCGGGAGAGAGGTCTTCGGCGGAAGCGGCGGCTGGCTCACCGGGGGACTGGCCGCGGGGTTCGCGCTCTTTTTCTGGTACGGGCTCGAGCTCTGGAGACGGAGCCTCACCGCGGAGGGGAAAATGGCAAAGAAGGGCGAGGAGCGGAAGAAGCCGGGCATCGAGGAAAGGATCAAGAACGTGCTCACCGAGACCCGGGTCGTCCTCCCGGGAGCGCAGGCCCTTCTCGGATTCCAGTTCGTCGCCGTGCTGAAGGAGGCGTTCGAGAAGCTCCCGGAGTCGGCGAAGCGGGTCCACCTCGCGGGTCTGACGGCGGTCGGGATCGCCACGGTGTTTCTCATGGCGCCCGCCGCATGGCACCGGATCGTCGAGGAGGGCCGCGATACGGAGCGCGTCGAGACGGTAGCCACCCGCTTCCTGCTGGCGGCGCTCGTCTTCCTCGGGATCGGCCTGTCGCTCGACCTCTACGTCGTCTGTGTCAGCGCGCTCCGATCGCCAGCGCTCGGAGTCCTGGCGTCCGCTTCCGCACTCGTGTTCGTCTTCGGCCTCTGGTTCGGCTACACGCTCTTCCGGCGCGCGCGGGATCGCGGCCGCCGGAACTGAGGCCCGGCTCGGCGCCCCCTCAGGCGGCCGCGCAGTCCGGGTGGCCGCAGACGCACATGGGCTCGGGCTTTCCCGACATCTCCATGTCGGCGCACCGCTCGCTGCAGAACTTCTTGTTTCCGCGCTGCACGCGGGTCTCCTCGCAGCGACAGCCCTGATGTTCACACTTCATGGACACCTCCCTCCTTCATGCGAGCAACAAGAATGCCGATTCTGTCGCTCGCTGCGCTCGCTCATGCTCCCGCTCCCGCACCGTGGGCCTTCTCAGGCTGCGGTCTTCGCCACGATCTGAAGTCAGGGTAAGGGGCGATTCCCGAACTACCGTTTCCAGTCCAGTGCCAGGCGCGCGGCGCGGCGGGCGCCGGGGTAGACATAGGGGACGGAGCCGCCGCGGAAATCCGGAAGGACGAAGCCTATCTCGTCGGTGCGGGCGTCGGCCAGGTTCCAGAGGTCCAGCCGCGCCGTCAGCGGGCCGAAGTCCCGCTCGACCCGGACGTCGAGCATGACCGCGTTGCGAAGCGGAAAGCGGTTCGCGTCATCCGCGAAGCGGCCGGCCATGCGGTTGGCCGCCGCGAGGACCCGGAAGCCGCCGGAGACGTCCGCGCCGACGCCCGCACGGAGGATCCGTGTCGGGACATTTTTCAACTGCCGGCCCGCTTCCGAGCCTTCGCGCGCCTCGACCCGGGTCAGCTCCCAGGAGGCGAACGGAGTCAGCGGTCCGACTCGCCCCCGGGCGGACGTCTCGATTCCGCGGTGGAGCGTGCCGCCGATGTTGCCGTAGCGGAAGGTCGCCGGGTCGAAATCGATCTCGTCGTCGACGGCGGTCCGATAAGCGGTGACGTCCAGGAACAGGGATTTCGAGCGCGCGGACGCCCCCACCTCGATCGTCTTCGCGCGCTGAGGGCGAAGAGTCGGGTTTGAGACCGTGAACGTCCCCCCCTGAAAATCCGGAAAGGGACGCGGGTCGAAGAGCTGGTCGAGCGTCGGCGCCTTGAACGCGCTCGACACCTGGGCGAAGAGCGAGACCGGGGAGCGCGAGAGCGGCCCCAGACGGACGTTCACTCCCGCGCGCGGCGACCAGGCCTGGCGCGTCGCGGTTTCGAGGACTCCAGCGGCGGCCGTGGAGCGATCGGCGATCCGATCCCAACGCACACCCGCCGTGACGCGGACCCGTTCCGTCGCGCGCCAGTCCTGGAGAAAATAAAGGGCCAACTTGTCGCGCGACCCGGACGCCCGCGCCTGCGGAGGCCCCGTCGCGCCGTTCGAGTCGACCGCGCGGTACTGCCCGTCGAGCGCATCGCCCGACACCTCGAGCCCGGCGCGGAGCCGGCTTTCCCGGCCGAGCAGTCTGAGCCTTCGGTCCGCTCCGGCGTTCACCGCCCATCCCGACGTGTCGAGGTCGCGCCGCGCCCGATCGGCGATTCCCGGCGTGAGGAGATCGCTGCGCACGCGAAGGCCCGCCCGGGCCTGGGCGGAGACGGCGATGCGGAACGGGACGGGCCCGGTTTCCGCGGCGAAAGAGAGAGCGATTCTTCCGCGCCGGCTCTCGTCCCGATCGAAACGGAAGAGAGGATCGGATCTCGAAGGGTCGCTTCCCGCTTCCTCCCGCGTCAGCGCCCCCGGGTCTTCCCGGCGCCGTCGGGCCGCGCCGAGCGCGAGAGTCCAGGCGCCCCCCGGAACCCTCCAGCTCGTCGCGGCGTCCACTCCCTGTTCGTCTCCCCCGGCGTGCGCGCGCTCCCCGCCGGTCGAAACCGCGTGTCCGGAGATGCGGCCCGACCACCGTCCGCTGCCGGCGGCGAACGACCCTTCCGCGAGCGAGGTCGCGAAGCTTCCGGCCGAGGCGGATAGCCGTGCCGCCGTTCCGGCGGCCGGGGCCCCCCGCGTGAAGACCTCGATGACGCCGCCCAACGCCGTGTCGCCGTAGAGCGACGAGCCGGGGCCTCTCAGCGCCTCGACGCGCTCGATGTCGGACGCCCGGATCCGCCGCCAGTCGGCGAGCCCTGACTCGGGGTCCGCCACGGGCACGCCGTCCACGCGCAGCTGGACGTACTCGGCTTCGCCGCCGCCGAAGAAGCCGCGCGCGCTCACCATCGGGGCCGTTCCCGCGGATTCGTGCGTAAAGGACGCGTGAAAGCCCGGGAGGAACTCCAGCAGGTCGGCCAGCGTTTCCGCCGGAAGTTTCTCGATGTCCTCCCGCGTCAGCACGCTGACTGCCGCGGGGACTTCGGCCCGGCCGGCGGCGCCGCGCTCGGCGGTCACGATCACCTCTTCGCTGACGCGAGGCGGGGGAGACGGGATGGCGGGGTCGCCCGCGGAGGCCGCCGCGAAGAGGAGCCCCAGGAACGGACTCAACGGAGCGGCGGCCCCGGCTCGATCCGGAAGATCTTCCCGGTCTTCGGAAAGACTTTGGCCGACTTCTCGGTGGCCTGAAAGGCGCCGAAGTCGAGCACGTAGACGAACCCGTCGGGGCCCACTTTGACGTCGACGGGGCGCTCGAATCCGTCGGTGCGGTCGATCTCCGACGAAGGCTTCGAGTTGCCGGCGCCGCGGTTGCGTGCGAAGAGGGAGCGCCGGCCCGTCGCGGGATCGACAGCCTCTACCTGGAAACCGGCGCGCACGTCCGGATGCAGGGGATCGGTCGAAGGCTTGAAGTCGCCCATCTCCGAAAGAAGGAGCTGGCCGCTCCATCGCGAGAAGGGTCCGCCGGCCGGCACGAAGGTCATTCCGCCGAGCGCGGCGTGTGGCTCGGTCTTCGCCACGAGCAGCGAGCGGTCGGGCGCCGACAGGCCGCTCTTCGCAAGATCGATCACCGGCTCGTCGCCCGAGTGTCCGGGCGCCTGGAACTGCGAAGGGGCCCGGTGAACCGGATCCGTCACCGGAGTCAGATCCGCCGCGTAGTCCGGCCACCCGTACCACGCGCCTTCCTTCCACCGGTAGATCGCGTCGGGATCGTCGAGGATCGGGCGGGTGCCGCGGATGTCGGCCCCGTGCATTCCGATGTAGAGACTTCCCTTCCGGTCGAACGCCAGAGCCACGGGGTTTCGGAATCCCCACGCGGCGAGTTCGGGCTCCGCGCGGCCCTTCGCGAGGCGAAAGAGAGCGCCGGTGCAGGGAACCTGGCCGCGGATCCGGGTCTCGCCGGATGTCCGATACGGCTGAAAGGCGCCGGTGGAGGCTCGCGCGCTCCTCGCGGAAGCCAGCGCGTCCTCCTCGTCGAACGAACGGCCGGAGAGCGTCAGGTCGCGGCAGGGGATGTCATGAGCGTCCGGCCTCTTCTTGATCCACTTTCCGTTGACCGGGTCGTGCGAGGAGACCACGCCCGAATTCGTGGCGCTCCCCACGCCGAACCACAGAGTCCCCGCGCCGTCGAAGACGAGGTAGTTGATCCAGTGATCGCCGCGCGACGGAATCCTGCGGACGACCGGCTCAACGGCTCCCCCGGCGGGACGGACGCGGCTCACACCCCAGGTGCCTTCCTTCTCCTCGTGAGAGAAGTAGAGCCACCCATCGTGGAAGACGAGACCCACGGCCTCGGGCCCCGGAAAGCCGCCTGTCAGCGGAACCTCCTCGAGCCGTCCGACCCCGGCGCGGAGGATTTTCGGCGAGAGCGTCGGGATCGGGACGGTGCCCGATTCGAGGACGTAGAGCTGCCCCTCCCGGTCCCACGTCAGGGAGCTCGGGTAATTCAGCCCTTCGGCCACGAGAACGGCTCGGAATCCCTCGGGCGCCTGGACGGTCGCCGAAGCCTTCGCCTCGACTTTGTATTTGGACGCCTGGTCGGCAGCTTTGAGATCGATTTTTCCGCATCGAAGGGCCGCCGCCGCGAGAACGAGAGTCAGGATTCGAGCGTGAAGCGCCGCCTTCACGAAGCGGACTCTCCCATCCCGATCTTCGATGCCTCCGGGTCGGCGTTTTCGACGACCCCCACCTTGTGACGGTAGGCCAGGTTTCCCCCGAGCCATCCGGAGACGCCGAGCATCGCGAAGGCGAGGACCGCGATTGCCATCGCGGGAGTGAAGCGCGGGGTGCCGAGCGCCCCGTCATGCCGCCGCAGCCACCACGACACCGCGTACATCAGGACCACCGTGACGTTGATCAGGCCGTGCCAGGTCGCGACTCTCGCGCCCTTCGCGCTCATCCGGACGCCGAAGTACTCGACCGCGCCGAACACGGCCGCGAGAAGGGCCGTCACGATGCCGACCTCGATCGCGAAATAGGCGAATCGGTACCAGAACGGGTCGTGGTTCGAGGCGTGGAGTATGTCCGCGATCAGCGCCAGGAAGAAAGCGCCGATCGGGAGGGGCACGAGCATTGGATGGATTGGATGCGTTCCGATGGCGGCCTTGCTTTTCACGATGAGCTCCTCACTCCCCGGAAAGGGAAAATCGGTTTCGTCCGGCGCCCGCGCCTTGGAGCTTCAGAGCCCCGCTGTGCGGCAGAGATCCAGGTAGTTCGGCGGCGGCCGGCCGGTCCAGGGAGATCGGCCGGACCGCGCCGCGTCGTCCATTTTCCTCAGCGCGGCCGCGAGCGGCCGACGCCCGCGCGATGCGAGAACCAGAGCCGTCAAAACGACCATCAGGGCGGCGCCTGCGCCGACCCCCTGAGCGAATCCGTCCGGTTGCCTCATGCCCCGCCTCATCGCCTCTCCGTGTGACGCCGCATGGCTTTCAAATACGCAACGATGTTATCGAGCTCCTGGGGGCTGATTTCAGAGGCGGGGAATCGGGGCATGGCGCCGAGACCCGCGCGGACCTGAAGTTTGATGAGGAATCCGGGAGCCGGTTTGTTGTTGAGTGCAGGCCCGAAGCTCGATTCCCCCTGAGTGTGGCATTGCTCGCAGTACTGCATGAAGGCGCGCTGGCCGCGGGCGACTCTCTCGGATTTCGAATGAAAGGGTCCTGCAATCGGTTCGCTGCGCCGGGCACTCCCGCAGCCGGTCAACACGATGAGCGTCGCGATCAGCAGGGCGGAAAGAAGAAAAGCCAGCCGCTCAGGCCGTCCCCGACGGGCGACGATCCGGCGAGAGATGGCGCTCATCGCGAGCCCGCCTCACGAGTAATTCGCCACAGCACGCCGGTCCCCGGCTGCGGGGACGGTCCCGCGGCACTCATCGTCATCACTCCGAAATCGACGACGTAGAGTGAGGTGCCCGCCGGGTCGAATCGGACCGCGACGGGGCGTTCGAGACCCCCGGTCTTCAGCCGGGTGGCGGGCCCGTTTTGAGCGCCGCGATTGACCGCAAAATCCTCCGACACGCCCGTCGAAACGTCCAGCCGCCTGACTTTGAACCCGACCGGCGAGATCGTCTTGCCGGCGTCGGGGGCCATGTCGCCGAACTGAGCGATGAAGAGTTGCCCGAGGTAACCGAATGCCTCGCTTCGTGAGAAGTCGATCCCGTTCGACGAGGAATGCACCCCCAGGGCCGCGATCGGCTGCGGCGGACGATTGGGGGGGGAGGCGAGCAGCGGACGGGGTTTGGGGCCGTGCGGAGGATCGAAGTGGTCGCCGTCATCGAGCCTGCGGCCGGCGCTGTAGTCCGGCCACCCGTACCAGGTCCCCGGCTGCACCAGCCAGATGACGTCGGCGGCGCCGTGAACGGGACGGCTTCCGCGGTCGTCGTATCCGTTCTCCGAAACGTACAGCCGGCCGTCGGGGCATTCGGGGCGGTGGATGTGCCGTAGGCGGAGAAAGCGCCCGTCGCGATGGTCCGTCCGCCACCGGCGGTTGATGCGTCTTTCGTCTCGAAATTCTGGCCCACCAGGGTGACGTCCTTGCACGGGGTGTCGTGGAACTCCGGGTGCCTCTTCAACCAGCCGAATTTCGCGTTGTCTTCACCAACGACACCGGAGTTGGTTGCCGTACCCTGGCCGAAATAGATCCAGCCGTCGGGCCCCGCCGCCGGACCGTCGGTGTGATGGTCCCCGAGGCTCGGAAGGCCCTCGACGACGCGCTCGATCGTCCCCGACGGCGAGATTCGGAGGATGCGGCCGCCTTCGAGCTCCCCGCCTTCCGCGACCCAGAGGTTTCCTCCCGCAAAGGCGACGCCATTCCAGGGCCCGTTGCGGGCGCCCGCCGCGACCAGCTCCGTTTTCCCTCCGGAGGAGATTCGCAGAAGACGTGGGGTGGCCCACACTTCGCCGTACGAGTACCCCGATTCGACGACGTAGGGAGTTCCCTTCTCGTCGAAGGCGACGCCGGTCGGGAAGGTCAGTCCGGCCGCGACCGCCTCGATGCGATAGCCTGCGGGGAGCGCGATGTCCGCCGCTTGTGTGCGCCGAGGCGGGGTGAAAGTCGCCGACTGGCCTCCACCCGATGAAGGCCTCATGCTGAAGCATCCGGCTCCGCTCACCAGAAGGACGAGAGCGGCGGCGGCGACGGCGTCGCGTTTCATCGTGTGGGCTCCGCTTGAAAAAATTTCTGACTCTAGGTGGCGGTGGCCGCGGCGGGTATGTGCAAAGGTCGTACCTGCTGCCTCTGGCGATGCGGCGCCGGCAGCTCGGGCGCCAAGCTCGGCAGCCTGAACGAGAAGGCATTTGCGTAGCCTCGCCGGAGCGGGAGCGCGTCCTTGATCCGGGACCGTTCGGAATGGCTCTTGCACGATTTGAAGCGGGGCGATTCTGCCCTTCGATCCACTGGGAGCCACGATGAACGACGCAATGGACGATCCGACTTCGCGCCGGGAGAGCGGAAGTCTCGAGGCGGGGCTTTTTGCGGGACCCGCGGCGGAGGACTCCTTCGAGGCCCGCCGGCCGAGCACTCGCAGCGACGAAGAAGAGCCGATCGAAAACACGACGGAGATCTCGGACGTGGTCGTCGATGAGGAAGACAACGACGAGGACGAAGAGATCGGGCGGGAAGAAGAAGAAGAGATCGGGGGGGAAGAAGGCGACGAAGACGCAGAAGAGGTCGATGAGCTGGGGACCGACGAAGAAGACGAAGACGACGAGGACGACGATGACCACGGCGAAGAGGAGAGAGAGTAATGTCCTCTCTCCCGTCCTCTTTCACGCGTCCTCTGCGCGCCGCCGTCCGGAAGGTCGCGCGGCCCGTCAATGTGTCCTCGGGTGAGCGCTGGCTCTCCACGATCGCGGGGACCGCGCTCGCCGTCTACGGGATCAGCCGGCGGCGTTTCTGGGGAGGCGCCCTCGCTTTGATCGGGGCCGGGCTGGCGTGGCGCGGCGCTACGGGCCACTGCGACATCTACGCGTCTCTCGGAATCAACCGCTCCGAAAAGAAGACGACGCTCGTCGAAGAGACCGTCACGGTCAACCGGCCGGCCGACGAGCTGTATCGGTTCTGGCGGAATCTCGAGAACCTCTCACAGGTGTTCGAGCACGTGCTCGCCGTCACGGAGATCGACAGGCGGCTTTCGCGCTGGGTGGCGCGGGCGCCGGCGGGCGCGACCGTCGAGTGGGACGCCGAGATCGTCGCCGATCGCGAGGGGGAAGTCCTCGCCTGGCGGACTCGCGAAGACTCCGACGTTCTCCACCGCGGTTCCATTCGGTTCCGCCCGGCCGGCGAGGGCCGGGGCACGGTCGTCGCGCTCTCTCTGGAATACGAGCCGCCCGCCGGAAAGGCGGGCGTCGCTGTCGCGAAGATGCTCGGTGAAGACCCTGAGACGCAGATCCGGGAGGACCTGCGGCGCTTCAAACAGATCTGCGAAGCCGGAGAGGTTCCCACCACGGAGGGGCAGCCTGCGGGGGGCCGCCGGAACCGGGAAACCTCTCGCCGACACGAGAAGGAAGGCCGCCAGCGAGCCTCTTGTCCGCTTCCAGATCAGCCGGAGGTCTCGCGCGAGCAGGGGAGGGCGTCATGAAGGCCCTGTGCTGGTACGGGCGGAAAGACGTCCGCGTCGAGACCGTGCCCGATCCCGAGATCCTCGCGCCCCGCGACGCGATCGTGAAGATCACGTCGACCGCGATCTGCGGGTCCGATCTCCACCTCTACGACGGATTCATCCCCACCATGCAGGCGGGCGACATCCTCGGTCATGAGTTCATGGGAGAGGTCGTCGAAGTCGGAAAGGCGAACACGCGTCTGAAGGTCGGTGACCGCGTCGTCGTCCCCTTCACGATCTCGTGCGGCGGATGCTTCTTCTGCCAGAAGGGGCTCTTCTCCGCCTGCGACAACACCAATCCGAACGCCGCCCTCGCGGACAAGCTCTACGGGTATTCGGGCGCCGGCATCTTCGGGTACTCCCATCTCTACGGGGGTTACGCCGGCGGGCAGGCGGAGTACGCCCGCGTCCCGTTCGCCCAGGTCGGTCCGCTGAAGCTTCCGCGAAACCTGACGGACGAACAGGTTCTCTTCCTGTCGGACATCTTTCCCACCGGCTATATGGCGGCGGAGAACTGCAACATCGAGCGGGGCGACACCGTGGCGATCTGGGGAGCCGGCCCCGTCGGCCAGTTCGCCATAAGGAGCGCGTTTCTTCTGGGAGCCGGCCGGGTCTTCGCGATCGACGACGTGCCCGAACGCCTGCGCCTGGCGGAGGAGGGGGGCGCCATTGCCATCGACGACGGCGACGAAGACGTGCTCAATCGGCTGGACGAGGAGACGGGCGGCCTCGGACCGGACTCCTGCATGGACGCGGTCGGGATGGAGGCCCACGGCAAGGGTCTTCAGGCAGCGTACGACCGGATCAAGCAGAGTGTGCGGCTCGAGACGGACCGGCCGGGGGTTCTTCGCATGGCGATCCAGGCGTGCCGCAAGGGAGGGACGGTCTCGATCCCGGGCGTGTACGGAGGGTTGATCGACAAAGTGCCGATCGGCGCCGCGTTCGCGAAGGGGATCACGCTCAAGATGGGGCAGACCCACGTTCAGAGGTATCTTCGTCCTCTTCTGGAGCGCGTCGAGAAGGGTGAGATCGATCCCTCGTTCGTCGTCAGTCATCGCATGAGCCTCGATGACGCGCCCGCGGCGTATGCCATGTTCCGCAGCCGCGAGGATGGCTGCACCAAGGTGGTGTTGAAGCCGTGACTCCCGCTCTCACGCTCGCTTAGGACGGATTCCGTCCGGGCCAGCACGAGGCCATCGAGGCGTCCTCGAGCGTCGGCGCGGTTAACGCCACTCTACGCGGCCTTCTTCGGGGGCGCCGCGGGCTTCGCGGGCTGCGGCTTGAGGTCTTTGGCTCCCTTTTCTTTCGCACCCTTCGAGGCGGTGCCCTTCTTTGGTCCCTTCCCCAGGTGAAACAGCTCCTGGTCGAAGCCGGGGAGGATGGCCCGGAAGAAGGCGTTCTGAATCAGCCGCACCACGACTTCCCAGGTGCTCGACTTCGGGTTGTTCACCGGCCCGGAGAGGTCCGCCTTCGTGGCCACCTCGCTTCGCCGGTTCTCCAGGAGCTTCGCGACGCCGCCGACCAGGCCCTCGTAGATCTTCTTGAACAGGCTCTTGTCCTTGTCCTGGCGCTTGTCGTAGACGTCCATGTCCTTGAAGAGCGGCTTGACGTAGCCCTCGATCTGTCCGTTCTTGACCTTGAGCTCCGTGTAGAAGGAGAAGACGCCGGCGACGACGTCGAATTTTCCGTAGGCGCGGAGGATGTCGTTCATCGTCGTCATCTGCGTGCCTTCGATGGCGACGTTCAGGTCGAAGTCGGGCCCGTTTTTCTCGGGTCGGAACGTGGCCGAGGCCTTCGTCGCGCCGCTCCCCATGAACCTGGCGGTCAGGTGCGCGACCGCCGGGCCCTGCGCGAACTGGTTCGACAGGTTCGTGACGGTCAGATGGGCGTCGGACAGGTACGCCCGGTAGGCGGGGTCCTTCGCCTTGTTCACGAGACCCAGATTGCTGTTGGCGATCTCGAGCTTCTCGAGCTTCAACGTCATGTCGGAGCGGTTCGACGCCTTCCTGGCGGCGGCGGCGACCTTGTCCTTGCGGGCGGTCTCGGCCTTCGCCGTGGCGGGCGTGTGGATGTAGTCGAGATGCATGCCGCGTATCGTGAGGTCGGCCACCCGCAGGTTCTTGGCTTTCGCGGCGTACTCGATCTCCCCGGCGCTCGCGAGAGTTCCGCCCTTGATGGCCAGGTTCGCCCGGGCGATCATCGATTTCAGAGCCTCGAGAGGCACCTTGTCGAGCTTGTAGTTCGCGTGGATTCCGGGGAACGGCTTCGCAAGGAAATCGGCGTGCCCGTCCATGACCGCGTGTCCCGACTCGAACACGACGCCTTCCGCGAAGACGGGCGAAGGATAGACGTGCTCGCGGGAGTGGATGTTGCGGATGTTGTTGGCCCGGAGCGTCAGGTGCGAGATGTGCAGCGGGTGCTTCGGGTCCTGGTCGATGTAGACGACGTCGCCGTCGTTGACGCGAAAGAGATTGATCTTCAGCGGGTAGATCTGCTCCAGAGCGTCCTGCCATCCCTTGTCTTTCATCGGCACGGAGTCCCGGTTCTCCGCCTGGAGCTGCCGCAGGTTGATGTGAAGCTGAGGCCTGTCCATGAGGAAGTCGGCGACCAGGTGGAGCGTCAGGATCTCGCGCCATTGCACGCTGGCTTTGAGCAGCGGGACGACCATCACGGGAGGCTCCGGATTGGCCTGCTGCCGGATGGTCAGTCCTCGCAGCGCGATCGATCCCCCGAAGAGGGAGAAGTGGAGCTTCGGGATCTGCACCGAGTATCCCTTGAGGCTCGCGTTCATCCGCCGCTCCATCTGGCGGCGCATCGGCTCGTCCACGAAGAAGGACGCGATGATCAGGAAAACGATCAGGATCAGGATGGCGGCGCCCACCCGGAGGAGGGTCCTGCGGGAGAAGCGGCCCGCGCCCCGGATTCCGGAGAGCGCGCGGTGCCACTTTCCGCGTTTGCGGGTCTTTCCGGGCGCGAGTTCAGAATCGGGCTTGCGTCGGGTGGACATCGAGCCTCCAGGGGCGCCACGGGGCAAGCGGCGTGCCAGAGGTCGCGAGGCAAGCCGTAAGATGTCGCGTCCATGCCGCTCCCTTCGGGATCTCGAACCGCCGCCGACCCGCTTCTGGAGGCGCGGGGCCTCACCCGAACCTACACGCTGGGCTCGGGCAGCGTCCCGGCGGTGCGGGACGTCTCGCTGATGATCGAAGAGGCCGAGTTCGTCGCGCTGCAGGGGCCGAGCGGGTCGGGGAAGACCACGCTCCTGAATCTTCTGGGGCTGCTCGACCGGCCGGACGGAGGCACGCTGACCGTCGACGGACGTGAGGCGTCGGGCCTCTCCGAGAACGAGCGCGCCGACCTCCGGCGGGACCGGTTCGGCTTCGTCTTCCAGACGTTCAACCTGATCCCGGTGCTTTCCGCCGAGGAAAACGTCGGATATCCGATGGCCCTCGCCGGCGTTCCCCCCGATGACCGTCGGAGCCGGTCGATGGAGCTTCTCGCGGCGGTCGGCCTCGAGCAGAAGACGTCCGTTCGCCCGGACCTGCTTTCGGGGGGACAGAGGCAGCGGGTGGCGATCGCGCGTGCGCTCGCGAATCGTCCCGCCGTCGTGTTCGCGGACGAGCCGACCGCGAACCTGGACTCGAAGACCGCGGAAGAGATTCTCGACCTGATGCGCGGGCTCTGCGACTCCCGGCGGGTCGCGTTTCTGTTCGCGACGCACGATCCCCGCGTCGTGAACCGGGCGCGGCGCGTGGTGTCCCTCCACGACGGCCGGATCGAGTCGGACGTCCTCTCGACGGGGACCCGAACGTGAGCGCCCTCGCGCTCGCGTGGCGCAACCTGATCCGTCAGCGGCGGCGCACCGCTCTGATGGGCGTGGTGGTGGCCTTCGGTTTCGCCGCGTTCGCGCTGGCGGGAGGCTTCATCGCGCAGTCCTTCGAGGGCCTGCGCGAGGGCACCATCCGCAGCGTCGGACAGCTGCAGGCCGTCGACCGGCGCGCCGTCTCGACGAGCGAAGAGACGACGCTGGAATTCGGCATCGCGGATGCCGCGCGCGCGCGGGCGCTCGTCGCGCGCGACCCGGAGGTCTCGTACGTCCTGCCGCGGATCGATTTCGTCGGGCTGGCGACGAACGGGACCAAGTCGATCCCGTACCTCGGCGTCGCGGTCGATCCGGAGCCTGAGGCGGCGGCGACCGGGGCGCGAGGGCTCGTCACCGTCGGCTCCTATCTCTCCGGAGATGGGGGGGACGGCGTCCTCCTCGGGACGGGCCTCGCCTCGGCGCTCCACGTCCGGCCCGGCGACCGGGTCACGCTGATGGCGACGACGCCGGACGGATCTCTGAACGCCGTCGACGGCGTGGTGCGGGGCTTAGTCGACGTCCGGATCAAGGAGCTGAACGACCGGTACCTCGCGGCCGGGGCGGGGCTCGTCTCGCGGCTGCTGCAGAGCTCCGGGACCGTCTCGAAGCTCGTCATCTTCCTGAAAGCGGGAGCGGACGAGAACGCCGCGTCGCGGCGGATCGCCTCTGCGCTCTCCGGGGCCGGGTATTCCGTCGTCCTCCGCGGCTGGCGTCAGCTCGCCGTCTTCTACGAGCAGGTCAAGCTGCTCTACGTGGGCATCTTCGGATTCGTGGGCGCCGTTCTCGTCGTGATCGTGATCCTGTCCGCCGCCATCGTGATGACCATGGCCGTCACGGAGCGGACGCGGGAGATCGGAACTCTCCGCGCGCTCGGCACGCGGCCGTCCGGAGTCCTCCGGATGTTCCTCGCCGAAGGCGTCGCCATCGCCCTCCTCGGCTGCGTGGCGGGCGCGCTGTTCGCGCTCCTGGTTCGCGCGCTTTTGAACGCGTGGGGCTTCACGCTGCCGCCCCCGCCGGGAGGGACGCACGGCGACCCCATCCACGTGCAGCTCTATCCCCTGGCGTACGCCGCCGGCCTCGTCGCCATGGTCGCGACCATGGCGATCGCCTCGTACTTCCCCGCGCGCCGGGCCGCCCGCCTCTCGATCGTCGAGGCGCTGGCGCATGTGTGACGGGAGAGGGTTGAGCGTTGAGTGTTCAGCGTCGAGCGTTCAGCGTCGAGCGTCGACTCCCGATCTAGTTGACCGCGGAGTACCGCGGCCGCCTCGCTCCCGTTGGTCGCTCGGCTCCCGGCCCCCGTCATTAAACGGAACACCCGAGATCCATCCGACGTTGTGTGTACCGTGATGGCTTTTCGCCCCGTCGTCTGCCTCGTCCTCGCGTTGACGGCGCCTGCCTCGCCGGCGCAGACGCCGGCCCAGGTGCAGTCATGGCTCGAGGCGATCGATGCGTCGCGCAATGCCTTCGAGGAAGCCGTCATCACGGCGCGCGCCACCCAGGTCGTCAAGGGCGCGCCCGCCGGGAGCGCGGATTTCGAGATCTACACGAAGGGACGCGACCGCGGGCTCATCATTTTCCGGGGCGGCAAGAACAACGGCCGGAAGATCCTGACCTCGGGCGACCGCATGTGGCTGCTCGTTCCCGGCACCACGAACCCGCTGCCCGTCACGCCGAACCAGCGTCTGCTGGGGGGCGCTTCGATGGGCGACGTCGCCCGCCTGCGCTTCGCCGAGGATTTCCGCGCCACCGCGCGGCCCGGCACGGACACGGTGAACGGCCGCGAATGCCGTGTGCTCGACCTGCAGGCCAGGTCCCCTAAAGCGGCTTATCCGCGCGTGGTGCTCTGGTACGACGAAGCGGCGCGCCTTCCCGCGAAGGTCCTCTTCCTTCTTCCCTCCGGCAAGGAGGCGAAGGAGGTGACGTTTGCGAAATTCAAGACCTCGCAGGGCAAGACGATCGTCGCCGAGATGGACATCCGGGACCTTCTCGCGCGCGACGCGAACACCGTGACCCGACTCGAGTATCGCGACTACAGGCCCGCGCGCCTGACCGACAGCATCTTCACGCCGGAGGGGGCGCTGGGATTTAACTAGGAACCGGACCGGGAAAACGGGAGCCGAGCGACCAACGGGAGCGAGAGGGCCGCGGTACTCGCGGTCAACTGGATCGGGGATCAACTCTCAACTCTCAACTTCCCCAATTCCCCATAACTTCCGAATCACATACCGCATCGTCCTCTCCCCGACGAAGCCGCTCGCGATCCGTCCCAGCAGGGGCCCGAGAATCAGGCGGCGCAGCGCCGCGCTCCATCCGAAGCGGCGGGAGAAGCGGGTTCGCCACGCGCGCTCGTAGGTGGCGAGGTAGAGGTCCGGAGAAAGCCGGCCTACGAGCAGATCGAGCGTCGTGTCGCCGGCGAGGATCCCCGCCGCCAGCGCGGCGGCCTGCCCCTGACCGGAAAACGGGTCGAGAACTCCCGCGGCGTCGCCCGCCATCAGCATCCCATCTTCCGTGGCGGGCTTAGCGGTGAACACCACCGGCACCGTCCCCAGAAAGCCGCGCGGCCCCGGGTCCATGGCCGCGAGGTCCGCTTCGAGCGCCGCATTGAATCTCCGCGCGCGTCGGAGGACGTCCTCCCAGCTTCCTCCGGTCTTTCGCCTCTCCGATTCCGAAATCACCCCGGCGAGGTTGGCTTCTCCCCCTTCCACGCGCGAGAGGCCGCAGTAGCCTCCCGGGAAGAGGTACAGGCGGACCCGGCCCGCGAGGGCCGACGTGTCGCCCCGGTAGTCGCGGCTGAATCCGAAGAAGCGGGCGCGTTCGAGAAACGTCCTCTCGAGGCGCCGGTCGAGCGCGTCCCACCGTCCCCACGCGCCGATGACCGCGCGCGCGGCGGCCTCCTCCTCGACGCCTTCCGACACGAATCGGACGGAGAAGCCGCTCCGGGGACTTCCGGCCGTCGAGAGCACGCGACACGAAAAGCGCGCCTCGGCGCCGGCCTCGCGCGCGCGAGAGGCCAGAAGCTCGTCCAGCCGGAAGCGGGAGATCCCGAGCGCGGCGGTCGGAAGCCGGAAGGGCACCGCCTCCCCGCGCGCGGGGTGCACGGATCCCTCTTCGATCCGCTCGGGTGCCAGCGCATCGACGGCGCCGCGCGCGCCGAGCCGTTTGATCGAGGCAAGTGCGTCGCCGGAGAGGAATTCCCCGCAGACTTTGGCGCGCGGAAAACAGTCCTTCTCGAGGAGGAGGACCCGCCGTCCCGCCACAGACAGGACGGTCGCGGCCGCGGATCCGGCGGGTCCGGCCCCCACGACCACGGCGTCCCAGGCGGTCATGCTCCCGGGCCCGAGATCAGCAGCCGGTACGGAAAGATGCGCTCGACCCGGGATCCGGGCACGGCGTCGCGCACGATCGCACGCGCCTCCTCGGGCGTATAGGCCTGCAGCACCGACGCCTGGCCGTCGAAAAGGGACACACGGCTCTCGAAGATGATCCGGCCCGCGATCGAAACGAAGATCCAGGGAAAGTAGTGGCGCCGCAGATCGAGGCCCGCCCCGCGGCCAGGTGCCGCCACTGAAGGTCGACGGCCACGACGGTCGCGCGATGCCCCGCCCGCGCCAGCCGGCGGCCGAGCGTCCGCGTCACGCCGCCCGAGCCCGCGCCGACGTCGAGCACGAGAATCGGTTCGCCCCGGGCGGCCGTCATCCGCGAAAGCAGGTGCCGCTCGAGCGCCTTCGAGCCGCCCCAGCTCCGGTTGACGCGATCCAGATCCCGGAGAGACCGCGCCATCTCCTCCGGCGCGAGGTTCTCGTCGTCGAGGATCTCGCGCGCGGGACGCCGGACCGGGACGAGGAAGCTCATGGGGGGAGTTGAGAGTTGAGAGTCATGAGTTGAGAGTCATGGGGAGACGAGCGAGTTGAGAATGAACAACGGAAATCTGAGACTGAAAACTGCTTCAGCTCCGGCTGAGCACCAACGCGCTGTTCTTGGAGCCGAAGCCGATGCAGTTGCAGAGGGCGTGCTGGACGGAGCCCGGTCGAGAATCGTTTGCCACGTAGTCGAGGTCGCACTCCGGATCCGGGTGATCCAGATTGATCGTGGGCGGGAGAAACCCGTCGCGCATCGCGAGGAGAGTCGCCGCGACTCCCGCCGAGCCACAGGCTCCCTGCGGGTGCCCGATCATCGACTTGACGGAGGAGCCCGGAATCTTCTCGGCGGCGCGGCCGAACGCGAGACGGACGGCTCGGGTCTCTACGCGGTCGTTCAACTCGGTCGAAGTCCCGTGGTACGCGAGGTAATCGATCGCCTCGGGCGGGAGACCGGCTTCCTCGAGGGCCAGCGTCATGGCGCGGGCCGGCTCCTCGCCGCTCTCGTCCAGGCGCACGCGATGATGGGCGTCGCAGGTCGCCCCGTAGCCTCGAATCTCGCCGTAGACGCGCGCCCCCCTCGCCCGCGCCCGATCGAGCTCCTCCAGCACGAACATCCAGGATCCCTCGCCGAGGACGAACCCGTCGCGGTCGGAGGAAAACGGCCGTGACGCGCGCGGGGGATCGCCCTCGCGAGCGGTCGACACGATTCGCATCATCGCGAACCCTTCCATGATCCCCCGGACGACAGTCGCGTCCACCCCGCCGGCGAGGAAGACGTCGCCCGTTCCGAACTTGATCGCGCGGAATGCCTGCCCGAGAGCGTCGGTCGACGACGCGCAGCCCGTCGAGAGCACGTGCGAGAGACCTCGCAGGCCGAAGTGCATCGAGAGCTCGGACGACAGAGTGCCGATCGTTCCGGACGGGATCGAATAGACGGACGCCTTCTTGATCTGGTTCGTGTAGTACAGGTGGTACATCCGCTCGGAGAACTCGATCCCGCCACCGCCCGTTCCGAGGACCACGCCGATCGCGCGGCGTTCCGAAAGAGTGAGCGCGCCAGTGTCGATGCCGGCGTCGTCGAACGCCTCCGACGCGGCGGCGATCGCCATCGGAACCGCGCGCGAGACGTGCCGGATGTCTTTCGCGCCGACCCACGACGCGATGTCGAGCCCCTTGACCTCGCCGGCGATCGTGACCGGAAGGCCCTCGGGATCGAAGAGCGAGACGCGCCCGACGCCGCTCCGCCCCTCCTTCAGCGCCCGCGCGTACTCCTCCCGCCCGTTTCCATTGGGAGAGAGACACCCGATTCCGGTGATGGCAACGCCGCGGGAAGACACAGTCGGGATACTAAAGGGTAGTCAGTTCTCAGTTATGAGTTTTCAGTTTTGAGTTATTTTTGGATCGGTCCTCTGAGGCTTTCCAGGACGAAGTCTCCGACTGCAGAATCGAGAACTGGCAACTGAGAACCGATGACTGATTACCGGCCCGCCCCCGCGTTCTTCCGGAACCAGCCGTCGAGCACGCGGAGAAGCCGGAGCGGGACGTATTTCACGAGGGCGTCGGCGTGCAGGTTCCCGGGGAGATCGAGGTGCACGTAGTCGACGGGAGGCGCGGCCGCGTCCGCCAGCAGCTTGCCGTGGGACGGCGCGACCAGCCAGTCGCCCTCGGCGGTGACGATCAGCTTCGGGATCGAGAGCCGCCCGAGGGACTCCGCGACGTCCGGCCGCCGGACAAACGGGGCGCCGGCCGACATCCGCGGCATCTGGACCGCCTTGCGGAGGCTGACCTGTTTTCGCGCCGCCGCGGTCCAGGGCCGCGGGCGAAGCGTCTTCAGGTCGGCGGGCGAGGAGATCATCGCGAGCGCGCGGCAGGGCAGATGCGGAAAGAGCCCGAGCGTTCCCGCGGCGATCGAGCCCCCGAGGGAAAGGCCGAGAATCGCGAAGCGGCTGTACGGACGCCCGTCTCCGACGAGCTGGTCGATGACCGCTTTCAAGTCCAGCGCCTCGAAGGCGCCGAACGAATACGCGCCGCCGCTGTCGCCATGCCCCCGGAAATCGAGGACGGCAACGTCGTAGCCGCGCCGGACGTAGTGGGTCGCGAGGAAGAGATTCTCGCGGGCGAGCCGCACGCGCCAGAAGCCGGGAGCGATGACCAGCAGCTCGGCCGAGGGGCGCCGCCACCACGTGTAGGCGATCGGAGTGTCGTCCGCGGCCCGGACCCGCCGTTGCAGGACCTCTCCGGCCGCGCGCAGACCGGCGCTCATCGCGACAGCAGCAGGCAGGAGACGGCCGCGCCTTCCGGCAGCCGGGAAGAGCCCGCGGGAACGTGGATGAGCGCGTTCGCCCGGCCGTGCGCCGCGAGGTCGTGGCTCCCCGACGACCGCAGAGGCTCCACCCGCAGGACGCTCTCGGAAGCGTCGAGCGCGGCGTCGAGAAATCGGTCGCGTTCGGCCGACGGCAGGACGGCGCGGGTCAGAAGGGAGGTCACCCGCGGCGCGGCAGGCTCGGTCTCGCCCTCGAAGCGGGCGAGTGCCTCGCGCGCGAAGACGTGAAAGCCGACCGCGGCCGAGACGGGATTGCCGGGCAGACCGATCCACCAGACGCGCCCCCGCCGCCCCACCGCGATCGGCTTCCCTGGCTGCATGGCGACGCGATGGAAGAGGATGTCGAACCCTGCGGCCGCGGCGGCGGGGGGCAGCAGGTCCAGGTCCCCCGCGGAGACGCCTCCCGTCGTGATCAGGAAGTCCTCCGCCTCGCCCGCCACGGCGAAGAGCCTCGCGACGTCCGCCGGAGTGTCCGGCACGGCCGGGCCGCGCAGGGCCGTCCAACCGAGCGCGGCGCACTCGGCGAGCAGCATCGGTCCGTTCGAGTCCCGCAGCCGGCCCGGGCCCGGGGCCCCCGCGCCCCGGACGATCTCGTCGCCGGTGACCGCGACCGTGACCCGAGGCGCGCGGAACACCTCGACGGGCTCCCGTCCGGCGAGCGCGGCGAGCGCCACGTCCCCCGGGCGCAGCCGTCGGCCCGCGGAGAGGAGGGCCGCTCCCGCGCGGACGCTCTCGCCCCGTCGCCGGACGTGCGCGCCCGCCTTCGGAGTGATCTCGAATCGAACGCTTCCGGCGGCGCGGGCTGACCGTTCGACCGGCACGATGGCCTCGGTCCCCGAAGGGAGCGGCGCTCCCGTCATGACGCGGACGGCTTCGCCCGCGGACAGGGGAGGAGGAGGCGCGGACCCCGCTCCCACCAGGCCGTCTCGCTCCGGGAGCTCGCGTCCGGCGACCGCGTCGGCCACCCGCACCGCGTACCCGTCCATCGCGGACGTGTCGAACGGCGGCCAGTCGACGTCGGAGCGCACCTCCTTCGCGAGAACCCGGCCCGCGGCCCGCTCGAGCGGGACTTCCTCGACTCCCGCGGGAGAAACCGAGGCCGCGAGAAGCGACAGAGCCTGCGCGACGGTGAGCACGGTTGGGATTGTAGATGCCGCGCGAGCGCGCCCCGCCGCCGTGAGCCCGCTTCCCGCCCTCTGCGTTTGGTACCATCGGGTCCACCCCCTTTATGGATAAGAAGTTCGAGTACCGGGGTGACCTGGCCGTCACGCCGCTCGCCGAGATCCTCGCAACCATTCATCGTTATCGCGTCCCCGGCGTCGTGACCGTCTCGCGCGAGGGGCGGGTCCGCCGGATCTACCTCGACGACGGCCTGGTCGTTTTCGCGACGTCGAACGAGCGGGAGGTCAGCCTCGGCATGTACCTCTTGAAACGCGGGCTGCTGAAGCCCGAATCCGCGAAGGAAGCCGAAGACCGGCGGACGCGGGACGGACTCCGTCTGGGCCAGGTGCTCCTCCAGATGGGGTTCCTGACTCCGGAGAAATTGAACGAGGCCGTTGACGGTCAGATCCGCGAGATTCTGTGGGGCGCTTTCGAATGGGACGCCGGCGACGTCCTCTTCGAGATCGGCGGAAAGACAACGGGCGAGCTCGTGAGAATCGACGCCCCGATCCCGCAGGTCATTCTCGAAGGGGTGCGGCGCTCGGCCGACGTGCGCCGGCTCATCCTGCGGCTCGGGAGCTCGAACACCGTTCTCGAGCGGACGCGCAACGCGCTTCTCGATCTCTTCAGCGGACCCGAACGCCAGTACTACGAGGCGATCGACGGGCGGACACCGCTGCAGCATCTCGCCGGGCGCGGGCCGGGCTCGGTTTCGGAGAACGCGCGGATCCTCTACGCCTTCTTCTGCCTCGGCCTGGTCCGCAAGGTTCGCGGCTCGGGCGCAGGCGCGCGCAGGATCCAGTACAAGACCGAAGGCGGATCGCTCGGGAATTAGCTGTCGGCTCTCAGCTGTCAGCTCTCAGCCAGACGCCTCCCGCGTTCGCCCATGTAAACTTCTCTCGCATGCCGATTTACGAATACCTGTGCCAGAAGTGCGGCCGGAAGACCGAGGTGATCCAGAATCACTCCGACCCCCCGCCGAAGAAATGCCCGCACTGCGGCGGGGCCGTGAAGAAGGCATTTTCGGCGCCCGCCATCCAGTTCAAGGGGAGCGGCTTCTACATCACGGACTACGGCAAGGGCGACATGGGCGCCTCTACGGGCGACGGCTCGGAGAAATCGGTCGCTGAAAAGGGCGAGAAGTCGGAAAAGACGGAAAAGGCGGAAAAGACCGAAAACGCCGGGAAGTCGGAACCGGCGTCGGCCGCCGCCGGCGGAGGGGACGGGGCGGAGAAGGGCGGCAAGTCTTCGAAGAAGGAATCGGGGTCCTCATCCTCTTCGAAGCCGTCCGAGAAGAAAAAGGAATCCCGCAAGCCACGCGATTGACCGCCGCGCGGCCGCGCCGCTAGAGCGCGAGGGCCTTCAGGTACTCCCGGAACGCGGGTCCCAGATCCGGCCGCGAGAGCGCGATCTCGACGGTGGCCTTCAGGAAACCGAGCTTGTCTCCCGCGTCGTATCGGGTGCCGGAAAAGAGATACCCGTCGATCGGCCTTTTCTGCAGGAGCGCCTTCAACCCGGACGTCAGCTGAATCTCTCCGCCGACGTCCGAGCGCGTGCTCTCGAGGATCCCGAAGATCTCCGGGGGCAGCAGGTAACGGCCGATGATCGCCAGATTGCTCGGCGCTTTGTCGGCGGGAGGTTTCTCCACCATGTCGGAAAGGGCGACGACGCGCTCCTCCGCGCGTTCTCCGGCCACGATCCCGTACTGGTGCGTCTGCGACGGCGGCACCTCTTGCAAGGCGATGACGGGATTGCCGCGCCTCTCGTAGAGCCGGATCATCTGCCCGATGCACGGGTCGTCCGCGACGACGATGTCGTCCGAGAGCAGGACGGCGAACGGCTCGTCGCCGACCTGATCGCGCGCCTGGAGGACGGCGTGGCCGAGACCGAGCGCCTGCGCCTGCCGAACGGAGGAGATCCGCGCGATGGTAGACACCGCGCGCACCTGCCGGAGCAGGTCCTGCTTGCCGCGCTCTTCGAGCGTCCGCTCGAGCTCGTACGAGAGGTCGAAGTGGTCCTCGAGCGCGCTCTTGCCGCGGCTCGTGACGAGAACGATGCGCTCGATCCCCGCCGCGACGGCCTCCTCGACGACGTACTGGACGAGTGGCTTGTCCACCAGCGGAAGCATTTCCTTCGGCTGAGCCTTGGTCGCCGGAAGGAACCGTGTGCCGAGCCCGGCGGCGGGAAAGACGGCGACGCGGACGGTGCTCATGGCGGGGAGGAAGGTAGCAGAAGTCGAAAGTTGAGAGTTGAGAGTTGAGAGATGGTTGAGCGTCGAGCGTTCCAGCGCGGAAAGGAGCCCCCGGGGCTGTCGTGCTCGCCTTTCGCGTTTCCCGTTTCCGTTTCCCGTCTTCCGCCTTCCGCCTACCGCTGCCGCCTACCGCCTTCCTCCCGTTGCGCGTAAAATGAACAGTTCCATGAGCGACGCGGCTTTCTTCCGGCAGCTGACTTTCGAGCTCGACGCCCGGGGGCGCGTGGCGCTGGCCACCGTGACGGAGACGCGGGGATCCGGGCCATCCCGCGTGGGACGCCGCTTCCTGGTGTTCGAGGACGGGACTTTTTCGGGCACGATCGGCGGCGGTCCGTTCGAGGCCGTGGTGATCGCGGATGCCGCGGCGCTCTTCCGGCAGGAAGAAGGGCCCGGCCGGTTTCTCAAGTGGTACGACTTCTTCGAGCGGGACATCGCGCCCGGGCAGGAACGCGAGATGACCAACATGATCTGCGGGGGTTCGGCGCGTGTGTCGGTGGAGATTCTTCAGGCCGCGCCGGCGCTCATCATCCTGGGCGGCGGGCACGTTGGCCTGGCGCTTGCTCGTCTGGCCGTTCCATTGGGCTACCAGATCACCGTCGCCGACGACCGCGAGGAATACTCGCGACCCGAGCGGTTCCCGGCGGATGCCTCGGCCGTGCGGACCGGCCGGGACTACACCCTCCCGGTGGAATCCGTTGGACGGGGACGCGACCGCTACGTCGCCGTCGTCTCGCGCTGCTGGGAAACGGACCTGGCCGCGCTCCGCCCCTGGCTCGTCAGCGGGGCGCCTCCCGCCCGCTACCTCGGGCTCATCGGCTCGGCGCGAAAGGTCCGCGGTGTCTTCGAGAAGCTGCGCGAGGAGGGAATCACGGAAGAGACCCTGTCGCGAGTCCATGCCCCGATCGGGCTGCCGATCGGCGCGGTGACACCCGAGGAGATCGCGGTCGCCATCCTGGCGGAGATGGTCGCCGTTCGCCGCGGAGCGGGAGAGGCGCCGGCCGGACGGGCGCGCGGGCGCCTCGCGCGGGAGGGGAAATCAGATTGAGACAGCCCCGAGCCTCCGGCTTTCGTTTCCTCGCCAGCCTTTTCCTCTTCGCCGCGCTTTCGCGATGCGGCACGGCGGCGACGTGGTGGCGCCTGCCGGTCTGGGGCGCGGAGGTCCGCGTCCTGACGACGGACCCGTTCGAAGGCCGCACCGTGTACTGCGGAACTTCACGGGGAAACTTCTACGGCTCGATCGACGGCGGCGCGACGTGGAACTCCCTGCGGGCCGGGCCGGCTTTTCCGGGGTACGTCGTCACCGGGCTGGTCGCGGACCGCCGCGTCGCGGGCCGGCTGTGGGCCTCTCTTGCCGGACAGTACGCGGGGGGCCTCGTCGTGCGCAGCGACGACCGCGGGGAAAACTGGACGGTGCTCGCGATCTGGAAGACCGTCGTAGCCACGCGCGCGCTCGCGGTTTCCCCCGGCAACGCCAACCCCCCGCTTCTCGCGGTCGGGGGCGACGACGGGGTCCACATTTCGCGGGACGGCGGGGCGACCTGGGTGCGGACGGGCGAGGGGACCGAGGGCCTGTTTCAGGTCGAGTCTCTCGCCTTCGATCCGTCGGAAGCGCGCACGCTCTACGCCGGCACGTGGCGTCAGGCGTTCCGAACGCGGGACGGCGGGGCTTCCTGGGCGCGGATCGCGGAAGGCATGGTCTTGGACGCCACGGTGTACGCGTGGGACTTCGACGCCGCAAATACGAAGGACGTCTGGGTCTCGACGTGCGGCTGGGTGTACCGGACCCGGGACGGTGGCGACCGCTGGGCGCGATTCAAGAACGGGTTCACGAACCGGCGATCGCACACGATCCGCCGGGACCCGAACCGCCCCGGCGTCGTCTATGCGGCGACGGTGGGAGGCCTCCACCGTTCTCTGGACGACGGCGAGACCTGGGCGCGAGTCTCGCGCGAATCGCTCGTCGTGACCGCCCTCGAGATCGACCGCCGCTCGGGCCGCCTCTACGTCGGCACCGAAGGGGAGGGGGTCTTCTACTCGGACGACGGCGCCGCGACCCTCAAGGCCGCCTCCGTCGGGCTCGCGGAAGGCCGTGTCTCGGATCTCGTGGCCGACCCGAACGATCCGTCGCGGATGCTCTTCTTCCGCGCGTACGGCGGGGATGAGAGCGGCGTCTGGGAGGCGCAGGGAATGCGCGTGCGGCGGGTCTCCCGCGACTCGCTGCCCGCGGCCGCCTCTCTCGCCGCGTTCCGGGACGCCGACGGCAAGACCGTGCTCGTCCTCTCGTCCTCCTCCGGAGTCCGGATCTCGCGGGACGGCGGCGAGCGCTGGACTGCCCCGGCCGCCCCCGCGCCCGGAGTTCCTCTGTCGCTCTTCGGCGCCCCCTTCCCCTCTCCCGTTCTCGTGACCACCGCGGGCGTCTTCCGGATTTCCGAGGGCGGCCGCGCATTTCATCCGATCGCGGGATCGCCCGGCGCCCCCATCGGCGCCGAGCTCCTGCAGGACGGGGCGGGGGGACCGCTGCTGGAGGTCCGCACGTCGGACGGCCTCTTCCGGTGGAACGGCCAGAGCTGGAACAATCGCAAACACGGGGTCTTGAAGGGCGGCCTGTTCCTCAAGGCCTCCGCGACGACCGGTCCCGCCGCCCAGTACAGCTCGCTCGAGGACAAGGAAGGCACGCTCGTCTGGGAAGAGGGGGGAAGGCGTCTCGCGGTCTCGAGCCCCCGCCCGGGTCTCGCGCTGGCGACCGCGGCGTCCGCTCCGGGCGGACGCCTCTACGTGGGGACGACGGGGGACGGGCTGTTTCTGTTCGAGCCCTAGGAAGCCCTCCGCTTTCAGCTTTCAGCTTTCAACCCGAGAAAGTTGCGCGCCCCCGGCCTGATGTCGGACGGGGTCGAAACGGAAGAGGCCTCGCCGAGGTTCACCCGGGACGTCGAGCTGATAGCTGATAGCTGACAGCTACCGAAGGTCTATCTTCACCCTCGATCCCACCGTGACCTTCTCCCGCGCCGCCATCCCGCCGGCGATCTCGAGAACACTCGCCGCCGCGGTGTCCGGTCCGTAGTTCGCGCAGGGGTCCGCCTTGCAAGGCGGCGTCCCGGCGCTGACGAAGAGGACCCCGCCGTCGCGGTCCAGCCAGATGATGTCGAGCGGGATCATCGTGTTCTTCATCCAGAACTTGTGCACGCCCGCATCGGAGAATCGAAACAGCATGCCGGTCTTGTCGGAAAGGCTCTCGCGATACATGAGCCCCTGGGCCTGCTCCTCCGGCGTGTTCGCGAGCTCCAGCCGGTAGATCGACCCGGACGGCATCTCGACGCGGGGTCCGGAGGCGGCGGGCTGGGCGGGAGTATTCGAGGCGTGCCCACCGGCGGCAAACGGCGACCCGGGCTGGCGCCCGCCGTTGCAGCCGGACGCTCCCGGGAGGGCGACGAGGGGGACGAGCGCGAGGAGGGCCGCCGATGCGCGGGGACCGAGACGGGTCACGGCGCGTCGGCCTCCTGCGCGGTCTCCCCGGCCTCTTCGTAGAGGTCTTCCTTGCGGATCAGGTTGTACTTCTTCGCGTAGTACCGGAACGAGCGGAACGACATCCGGAGGAGCTCCGCCGCTTTGGTCTGCACGCCTTCCGAGCGGTCGAGCGCCTCGCGCATCAGGCGTTTCCCGACGGCCTCGAGATACGCCTCGAGGTTGATCCCCTCGGCGGGGAGGCTCTCGAAATCGGGGACCCGTGTGCGTACGCCGAGCGCGATCGACTCGGGGAGGCTCGACGCGGTGATGACGGGGCCGGCCTCGAGCGCCACCGTCCGCTCGAGCGTGTTCTCGAGCTCGCGGACGTTGCCGGGCCAGGGATAGGCCTCCAGCAGCCTCATCGCCTCCGTCGAGATCTTCTTCTCCGGGATCTTCTGCTCCTTGCAGACCTTCACGATGAAGTGCGAGGTCAGCGGCGCGACGTCCTCGATGCGGGACCGCAGCGAGGGCAGCACGATGGGGATCACGTTGATGCGGTAGAAGAGATCCTCGCGGAACTTCCCTTCGCTGACGAGCTCGGTTAAGTCCTTGTTGGTGGCGGCGATGATCCGCACGTCGACGCTCGTCTCTTCGTTTCCGCCGACCTTCCGGATGACCTTCTCCTGGATGGCGCGCAGCAACTTCACCTGCATCGTGGGAGTCGTCTCGGAAATCTCGTCCAAGAACAGCGTCCCGTTGTCCGCTTCCGTGAAGAGGCCGCGCTTCTCCTTCACGGCTCCGGTGAACGCGCCGCGCTCGTGGCCGAAGAGCTCGGACTCGAGCAGGGTCTCGGGAAGCGCGCCGCAGTTGATAGAGACGAACTTCTTGTCCTTCCGGATCGACGTGTAGTGGATCGCGCGGGCGATGAGCTCCTTGCCGGTCCCGCTCTCTCCGGTCAGGAGGACCGTCGAGGAGACTTTCCCGATCCGTTCGACGGTCCGGAAGATCTCCTGCATCCGCGAGCCCTTGCCGATGATGTTCGCGAACGTGTAGCGGGCCGCGAGCTCCTGCTTGAGGTAGACGTTCTCGTCGTGGAGCGCCTTCTCTCCCAGGGCCCTGTCCACGATCATCGCGAGCTCTTCGATGTTGAAGGGCTTCGCGATGTAATCGACGGCGCCCGCCTTCATCGCCTCGATCGCATCGGACGTGGACGTGTGCGCCGTGATCATGATGACGGGAGTCTTGGGGCTCTCCGCCTTGACCTTCCGCAGAAGATCGAGCCCGTTGCCGTCCGGCATCTTGATGTCGGACAGGATCAGGTCGGGATTGGAGCGGGCCGCTCCCGCCGTCCCCTCGGCGAAGGACGAGGCCGTCACGACCTCGAATCCGCGCTTGTGGAAGAAGATGGCGAGCATGTCGCGGATCGACGACTCGTCGTCCACGATCAGAAGGCGCGGCCCGCTCATGCCGCCCCCGTCCGATGGTCGCGGACCGGCCAGGGCTCGATGAGCGGAGCGGCGACGGGCTCGCGGTTCCCGATCTCGGAGGCGAGTGCGCGCCGCGGCAGGAGCACCGTCACCGTCGTGCCTTCGCCCGGAATCGATTCGGCGTCAATGGCCCCTCCATGGTCCTCCACGATCCTTCGAACGATCGCCATTCCGAGGCCGGTGCCGCCGTCGAACGCCGTCGAGAACGGCGTGAAGAGACGCGCCAGCTCCTCTTCGCTCATGCCCCGGCCGGTGTCGATGAAGCGGATGCTATACCAGGCGTCGTCCTCGCGGCCGACGACTCGGAGGCTGCCGCCGGCCGCCATCGCGCGCACGGCGTTCTTCGCGACGTTGTAGACGATCTGGCGGATCTGATCTCGATCGCCCGACAGCTGCGACGACGCGGGCGCGACGTCGACCTCGATCTTGTGTCCATCGGAGACCTCGTCGGAAAGCCGGAAGAGGTCCATCACTTCCGACAGGTTGACGGCCATGTCGAACTCCGCGACGCGGCGCTCCTGCGGCCGTACGAATCGCAGGAAGTCTTCGAGGATCTTGGACAGGCGGTTCGACTCCGAGACGATGATCTCCATGAGCCGCTTTTCCGCGGAGCCCACCGAGAGGTCTTTGGAGAGCACCTGGACGGACCCCGAGATCGAGGCGAGCGGATTCCGGATCTCGTGCGCGATGCCGGCGGCGAGCTCTCCGACCGCCGCGAGCTGCTCGTTGAACCGGGCGCGCCGCTCGAGCTTTTTGATCTCGGTCAGGTCCTGGAACAGGATCAAGGTTCCCTCTTCCTCGCCGTCCGACTCCTTCAGCACCCGCAGGGAAAATCCGAGCACCCGGCGGGAGCTCTTCCAGTCGATGTCGAGCTCGCCCCGGTAGGTCTCCCGGCCGCGCGCCCGGCTTCGGATCTCCGTCCACTCATCCGGGAAGGCGAACCCGAATTCGGCGATCGGCCGGCCCGGCGCGGCGCCCGGGTCCACGCCGAGGAGGTCGCCTCCCGCGCGGTTTAAGAACGTGATCCGCTGGTCGGCGTCGGTCGTCATGAGCCCGGAGGACATCGTCGCGATGACGTTGCCGTAGAGAGTCTGGAGGCGCTGAAGCGCCCGCTGCCGCAGCTCGAGCTCGACACGGGCCGCGAGCAGCTTCTCCGACAGGTAGGAGACCATGAAGGCCACGCCGTAGAACCCCGCGACGGTGATGGCCAGGTTGAAGCGAATCCGCGCGGTGCTCCACTCCGAGACGGGCGCGAGAGGCGGGGGAGGCAGGACTCCGTACGCCATGAGCTGGACCATGGCGCCGTAGAGGATGGCGGCGACGGTGGCGACGATGACCGCACCCGTCCGGTAGAGAAGAAAACCCGAGGCGCCGATGACGACGAGATAGAGGAAGTTGAAGACGGAATCCGGACCGCCGGAGGAGTACACGAGAACGGTGGCGATGCCGACGTCCGCCAGGAGCTGGATGTAGGCGGAGATCCGGGGCGCCAGGTAACGGCCGACGGTCCAGTGGAAAAGCGCGAGGAGGACCGCCGCCGCGAAGAGGGCGTAGAGAAACGTGATCTCGATGTGGATGCCCGCTCCCGCCTGAACCAGGATCGCGGAAAGCAGGATGAGGCTCAAAACGACGATCCGGATCGCCGTCAGCCAGCCGATGGACCTCCTGAGGGTGTCGGGCAATTGGCGAAGTTGAGAGTTAAGCGTTGAGAGTTGAGAGTTCAAGGCGCCGTCCGAGTATCGGCGAGTGGCTTCCGAGTTCCGCGAGATTTTGAACTCTTATTCCTCGAGCTTTTAACTCCGGACTCTCAACTCTGAGCTCTGGACTCCTGACTTTGAATTCTCTTTACCCGATCTTGTTGATCAGCGTGAACATCGGCAGGTACATCGCGATGACGATGCCGCCGATGATGACGCCGAGGATGAAGATCATGACGGGTTCCAGGAGCTTGACGAGGCCGGCGACGGCCGCGTCCACCTCGTCCTCGTAGAAGTCGCCGATCTTGTTCAGCATCTGGTCCAGGGCGCCCGTCTGCTCGCCGACGCCGATCATCTGGACCACCATGTTCGGGAAGATCCCGGCGTCCCGGAGCGGCTCGACGATCGTCTTGCCGCCTTCGACCGCCTTGCGGACCTCCTGGATGGCGTCCTCGACGATCGCGTTGCCCGACGTGCGGGCCGTGATGTCGAGCGCCTCCAGGATGGGAACGCCGGAAGAGGTCAGGGTGGCGAGGGTGCGGCAGAACCGCGCGACGGCGATCTTCTTCATGATCATCCCGAGCACCGGAAGCTTCAGGACGAACCCGTCCACGACACGGCGGCCGCGATAGGTCGCGTAGTACCGCTTGAAGAGATAGATGAAGGCTCCGATGCCGATCAAAAAGAAAACGAAGTACCGCGCCAGAAAGTTCGACGCCATGATCACCATCCGGGTGGGGAAGGGGAGCTCGGCGCCGAGGCTCGTGAAGAGGGCGGCAAACGTCGGGATGACCTTCAGAAGGATGACGGCGACGACGATCATCGCGATGACGATGACCGCGACGGGGTAGATCAGCGCCGACTTGACCTGCGAGGAGAGCTTGACCGACTTTTCGATGTAGACCGAGAGCCGCTGCAGGATCGTGTCCAGAATACCGCCCGCCTCGCCGGCGGCGATCATGTTCACGTACAGGTTGTTGAACGCCTTGGGGTGCCGCCGCATGGCGTCGGCCAGGGTGGAGCCCGCCTCGACGTCCTGCCGCACCTGCAGCAGGATGCGCTGGAAGTTCTTGTGCTCCTGCTGATTTGCGAGGATCTCGAGGCACTGCACCAGCGGAAGGCCGGCGTCGATCATGACGGAGAACTGGCGCGTGAAGACGGCGAGCGTCTTCGGCGGCACCTTGCGGCCGACTTTGGTGAGCGAGATCTCCTTGCCGCGCTCCCGGATTCCGGTGACGACGATGTTCTGCCGGCGGAGCGACGCGAGGGCGACGTCCTTCGTGTCCGCGGCGAGCACGCCCTCCTGGACGAGCCCGGTGCGGTTTCTCCCCTTCCAGACGTAATTCGGCATGGTCGGCTCCTTAGGCGCGCTTTCCGGCGGTCGCGGCCGGCGGAGCGACGTTCAACCCCGAGCCGCGGCTGATCAGCTCCTGGAGCTCGTCCGGGTTCGAGGAGCGCGAGAGGGCGATTTCCAGAGTGATCAGCTTGCGGTGGTAGAGCGTGGCCAGCGACTGGTTGAAGGTCTGCATGCCGAACTTCGACTGACCGGTCTGCATCATCGAATACACCTGATGGATCTTGTCCTCACGGATGAGGTTTCGGATGGCGGCGTTCGGGATCAGGATCTCCATCGCCATCGCGCGGCCCTTGCCGCTGGACCGCTCGAGCAGGGACTGGCAGAGGATCCCTTCCAGCACGAACGAGAGCTGGGTCCGGATCTGCGTCTGCTGGTGGGCCGGGAAGACGTCGATGATGCGGTTGATCGAGGACGTCGCCGAGTTGGTGTGCAGGGTCGCGAGGGTCAAGTGGCCGGTTTCGGCGATCCGCAGCGCGGACTCGATCGTCTCGAGATCCCGCATTTCACCGACCAGCACGACGTCGGGGTCTTCGCGCAGGACGGACTTCAGCGCGTTCGGAAACGAATGCGTGTCCGCGTGCAGCTCGCGCTGGTTGACGATGCACTTCTTGTGGGAGTGGAGGAACTCGATCGGATCCTCGATCGTGACGATGTGGAGCTGCTTTTCGCGGTTGATGCGGTCGAGCATCGCCGCGAGCGTCGTCGTCTTGCCGGAGCCCGTGGGCCCCGTGACGAGGATCAGGCCCCGCGGCTTGTCGCACAGGAGCTCGACGACCGGAGGCAGGCCGAGCTCCCGGAAGCCCAGGATCTCGTAAGGGATCTGACGGTAGACGCCGCCGACGGCGCCCCGCTGGAAGAAGTTGTTCGCTCGGAATCTCGCGAGCCCCTTCACGCCGAAGGAAAAGTCGAGCTCGAGGTTCTCTTCGAATCGATGCTTCTGGGTGTCGGTCAGGACGGAATAGGCGAGCTGCTTGGTCTCCGCGACCGTCAGCGGCGGGTAGGGAAGAGGGATCAGCCGGCCGTCCAGGCGCACCATCGGCGGCGAATTCGTCGTGAGGTGGAGGTCCGAAGCCCCCATCTCGACCATCTGCTTGAGAAGCTGGTGCAGTGTGGTGTCGCCGGCCAAGATGCCTCCACGGAAAGATTTCGAGCTGAGAGAGTCTTGCTAGTGTAAACCCGAAAGGCCGCCGGTCCAAGCTCGAACTGTTTAGTTTGTGAACGTTAGGGTGGCCCCTCCGGGCGCGCCGAGCGGAGGAAGGAATCGGAAGGAGTTCGGAAGGCGGCCGGGCGAGCCGAAGCGCGGAAAACCCCGGAAACGGGCCTGTTTTCCGTTAAAGAACGGTCTCGCGAAGGACTTCCTCGAGCGTCGTCATCCCGTCGCGGATCTTCTGGAGCCCCGCCATCCGAAGGCTGACCATCCCTTCCTCGATTGCCTTGCGCTTCAGCTCAATCGAGGAGGCGCCCGACAGGATCATGTCGCGGATCTCGTCGGTGAAGCTCAACACCTCGTACAGGCCCGACCGCCCCTTGTATCCGCCGTTGTTGCAGCGCTCGCAGCCGCGGCCGCGCTTGATCTTCAAGCTCTTGACCTCGTCCGGGGCGAATCCGACCTGGATCAGCATCTGCGGCGGCGTCTCGACTTCCTCGGCGCAGTTGCCGCAGATCCGGCGCACGAGCCGCTGGGCGCAGATCGCGTTGATGGACGTGGCGACGAGAAACGGCTCGATGCCCATGTTCATCAGGCGGTTGATCGTGGAAGGGGCGTCATTCGTGTGCAGGGTCGAGAGCACGAGGTGTCCGGTCAGCGCGGCCTTGACCGCGATCTCGGCCGTCTCGAAGTCGCGGATCTCGCCCACCAGGATGATGTCGGGGTCCTGCCGCAGGAAGGAGCGCAGGGCGGAGGCGAACGTCAACCCGATCTGCTCCTTCATCTGGACCTGGTTGATCCCGGCGAGGTTGAACTCGATCGGGTCTTCCGCCGTCATGATGTTCACCGTCGGGTCGTTCAAGGCCGCGATCGCGGAATAGAGGGTGTTGGTCTTACCGGATCCCGTGGGCCCGGTCACGAGGACGATGCCGTAGGGGCGGTCGATGGCGTCCTTGAACCGTCGCAGCGGCTCCGGATCGAACCCAAGCATCGTCATGTCGAGCTGCAGCTTCGTCTTGTCGAGCAGCCGCATGACGACCTTTTCGCCGAACTGAGCGGGCACGGTCGACACGCGCAGGTCGAGGTCCCGGGAGCGCTCCTCGACGCGCAGGCGGATCTTGATCCGGCCGTCCTGCGGGAGCCGCTTCTCCGAGATGTCGAGCTTGGCCATGATCTTCAAGCGGGAGATCAGGGGGTCCCGCGTCCGCATCGGCAGCGCCATGATGTTGTGGAGGACGCCGTCGACGCGGAATCGGACGCGGAACTCCTTCTCGTAAGGCTCCACGTGGATGTCGGACGCGCCGGCCTTCAACGCCTCGATCAGGATCAGATTCGACACCTTGATGATCGGCGCCGACTCCGTCGACTTGGCGAGGTCGCCCAGGTCGATCTCCTGTCCCTCGTCCTTCACGACGTCGACGTCCGCGCCTTCGTCGAGCCCGGTGATCTCGTCCATGTTGATCTCGCCGAGTCCGACGCCCGCCATGTCGTCGGCGGTCAGGGCGGAGGTCTGCATGACGTCGTCGAGGTTCTGGCCCGAGGCAAACGCGCTCGAGCTCGGTTTCGCCTTCTCCTTCAGCACGACGGAACGCGGAGTCCCGTAGTGCTTCTCGATGGCCTTCCGGAGAGCGACCTCGGAGGCCACGACCGGCTCGACGTTGTAGCCGGTCATGAACTTGATGTCGTCCATGGCGAAGACGTTCGTCGGGTCGCCCATCGCGATCGTCAGAGTCGCGCCGGTCTTGTTGACGGGGAGGACGCCGTACTTGCGGGCCACCTCGGCGGGGACGACCTTGATGACGTTGGCGTCGATCTCGAAGCTGGCCAGGTCGATCGACGGAACGCCGAACTGCTGCGAAAGGGTCTCGGTGATCTGCGTCTCGGTGACGGCGCCCACGCGGACCAAGGCTTCGCCCAGTTTGCCGCCCTCTTCCCGCTGGGACTTGAGGGCCGCATCGAGCTGCTCCGCAGAGATCAGCTTCGCTTTGAGGAGGAGATCCCCGAGTTTGACTGCCATGTGAAGGACCGGATGATCGTAAGTCCTTTGACGGCAGGAGTAAAGAAGAAGCTGTCAGCTGTCAGCTTTCAGCCGTCAGCCGAGCCTCTCTCGACACGACGAAAACGGACGACGGAAAACCGAGAGGCTCCCTCGGCGGCTGGAGCTTTTCGTTTCCCGTTTCCCGTTTCTCGAGCTGGGGCTGGCCGCTGACCGCTGACGGCTCCAGCTACCTCTCTATCGCCCTCAACTTTCCGATCAGCGTTCCTACTTTCAGCTTCGAGCGGATCTGGACCGGAATGCGGCGATCGTCGTCGGTCAACCACAGCACGAGGTTCTTGCCCTTTCCGATGAGGCTTCCTCCGGAGCTCTTCGGCTCGACGCGGATGGTCGAGAATGTTCCGGCCGGCGTCTTGATGCTCTCGCGTCCCTGGATCTCGACGCGGAGCACGTGCGTCTCGCCTGAGAAGACCTGGAGCTCGGCCGGGCTCTCCTTGTCCATGGGGAGGGTCCGGAGGAAATAGACGGAGGACAGCGTGTCGAGGGTGGCGTCGTTCAGCGGCACGGTCTTGCCCTCGTGCCGCGCCACTCCGGTCTCGTAGTCGAACTCGGTGAGCTCGTCGCGCACCCGCTTGCCTTCGACCGTGTGCTTCTCGAAGCGCACCGAGCGGAAGCTCCTGGGGTCGACCCAGGAGACCATGTAGTCGCGGACCAGGAAGAGCTTCGACAGGAAATCATTGGAGACGGCGGAGAGCTCGAACTTCCACGCGGGGTGGCCCGCGAGCTCCGCCGGCTGCGCGGAGAGGGTCAGCTCGCCGCCGGCGACGCCGAGGATGGTCATCGCGTACCGCAGCGTCTCGCCCAGGAATTGCGGCGGAGCCGTCTTTTCCTGGGCGAAGACAGGCGCGCGCGTCGCGAGGAGGAGCGCGCACACCAGGAATCGGTACCGCTTGAGAGACTGAAATGCCAGCCGATCGCCTCTGTTCCCGTCAGGGTGCCGCGCACCGTGCCGCGCTGATCGCCTTCGTCACGACGGCCTCGATCTCGGACGCCTGATCGTAGCTCAACCACGTCCCGTTGTAGGGCCGATTCCGAGCGGGGACGTTGCGACGCGACGAAGGCGAGAAGAGCGCGAGCGTCGGAGTCCCGAGCGCGTCCGCCAGATGGACGGGGCCCGTGTCACCGCCGACGAAGAGAGCGGCATGCGCGGCCACGTGCGCCAGCCCCGCGAAGTCGAGCAGCGGAAGACGCGGCGCGTCGGGAAGGAGCTTCGCGAGACGGCCCGCCCGGGTCTCGTCTCCCGGGCCCCAGGAGATTACGGGAAAGAGACCGGCGCGCTCCGAGAGCTCCAGCGCGAGCGACGCGTACTCCGCCTCGCCCCACGCCTTCTCCGTCCGGGTCGCTCCCGGATGGAAGAGAGCGAACGGGCGTTGCAGACCCGACGCGAGTCGGTCCGCGTCTTCGCGGGCGACGGAGAGGAGGTATCGCGCGTCCGGCGCGCGGACCGCGGCCGGAATGTGGAGCGGACCGAGCAGAGAGAGGTTCTGATCCACCACGTGCTCGACGCCGGGGTCGAGCGCGACCGGCCGGTCGACGAGGAGAGAAGACGTCCTCTCCCGCCGGTCCGCCGCGCCGAGGCTCACGACCGGAGCGCCCGCGAGCCGTGCGAGCAGCGCCGACTTCCAGAGCCCCTGGGCGTCGATCACGGCATCCGCCCCGAAAGACCGGAAGGCTCCGCGCAGACGGCGGATCTCGCCGCGGCTCCGGGCCGAGAGCGGCGCGCGCCGCCAGCGGCGGGTGTCGGCCGGAAAGACCGCCGAGATCGCGGGGTTCGACTCGAGGAGACCGGCGTACGTCTTTTCGACGACCCAGCCGACTGAGATTCCCGCGCGGTGCGCGTTCTCCGCGAGCGGAAGCGCGTGGACGATGTCGCCCATCGAGGAGAGGCGCACGATGACGAGCCGGGACGGGGGGGCGGGAGCGTGAGTCACGCCGGAAGCCGGGGGCCGGGCGACCAACGGGAGCGAGACGGGCGCGGTCCTCCGCGGTCAACTCGATCGGGAGCCGAGCGACCAGGGGGAGCGAGACGGCCGCGGTCCTCCGCGGTCAACTCGATCGGGAATCGGGAATCGTTCCCGGTCACCGGGCCGCTCTTTCGGTTTTTCGGATCCGGTCGATCAGGTCGGTGGTGGCGTGGTCCTTGGGATCTCCGACGATAACCGTCTTTCCTCCATAGGCCGCGACGAGGGCCCTCTCGGGGACGGTCTCGACGCGATAGTCGGTGCCCTTCGCGTGGA
Source organism: Acidobacteriota bacterium (assembly GCA_020199905.1). Taxonomy (GTDB): domain Bacteria; phylum Acidobacteriota; class Thermoanaerobaculia; order UBA5066; family Gp7-AA6; genus JALYUA01. Next base: position 238,721 of record JAIVJS010000071.1, on the reverse strand, counting down.
CATCCGGCTGGAGAGCGAAGAGGAGCCCCGCGGGCGAGTCCTCGTCGAAGAGGACGACGGCATCGACGCAGCGAAGCGCCGCCACGATTTCCGCGCGTTCGCCCTCGGGAACGATCGGCCGGCCTTCGCCCTTCGCCGCGCGGACGGACCGATCCGAGTTGACGCCGACGGCGAGCCAGTCGCCTTCCTTCCTGGCAGCCTCGAGATACCGCACGTGCCCGGTGTGGAGAAGATCGAAGGCGCCGTTGGCGAAAACGACTCTTTTTCCACTGCCCTTCGCCCGGCTCACGAGCTCCGTCAGCCGTTCCCTCGAGAGGACTCCCGTCTCAGCCTCCACGCCCATTCCCTCGTTTCTCGTTTCTCGTTTCCCGAACCCGACCCTCAATTTCAACTCTCGAGAATCCCCCGGTCCTCCTCCATCGCCCTCGAAATCTCTTCGCGAGTCACGGTCGCGGTTCCCATCTTCATGACGACGACGCCTCCGGCGAAGTTGGCGAGCACGGCCGCCTCGAGGGGCGTCGCTCCGGCGGCGAGCGCGAGCGAGAAGGTGGCGAGCACGGTGTCGCCCGCGCCGGTCACGTCGGCGACCTGGTCGGTTCCGTGGACCGGGATGATCGAAGGCGGCGCGCCCTCGGAAAAGAGCGCCATTCCACGCGATCCGCGCGTGACGAGGATCGTCCGGCACGCGATCTTGCGCCGCAGGGCCTCCCCGGCGCGCGCCAGCGCATCCTCCGAATCGCCGAGCGTGAAGCCCACGCACTCCTCGATCTCCTCCTCGTTAGGAGTCACGGCGTCGACGTCGGCGTAGCGCGAGAGCGCGTGCCGCGAGTCGACCAGGACCGGGGCCCCGGGCGAGAGGGACTCGCGCAGCGGGCCGACGGCGGCGGGAGAGACGGCTCCGTAGCCGTAGTCCGAAAGGATCGCGGCATGCGCTCCGGAGGCGAGCACGGGCAGGCGGCGGAGCAGCGCGGCGGGCGCCGGCGAGTCGGGCTCGAGGACGCCTTCCCGGTCGTACCTCACGATCTGCTGCTTGATCGCGTGCGGCGCGCCCCCCAGGATTCTCGTCTTGGTCGGCGTGGCGTAACCGGAGGCGTCCACGAGACCCGACGTGTCGATCCCCCGGTCTTCCAGAATCGCCCGGAGGATGCGGCCCTCACCGTCGTCCCCGAGGATCCCGACCGGAACCGGAACGCCTCCGAGGGCCCGGACGTTCGCGGCCGTGTTTCCGGCGCCGCCCGGAAGGTTCTCTTCCTTCGAGAATCGGAGGATCAGCACGGGAGCCTCCCGGCTGACGCGCTTCGGGTGGCCGTAGATGAAGCGGTCGAGGACGAAGTCCCCGGCGACGACGAGGCGCCTTCCGGAGAAGCGTCCGAGCACGCCTTCCAGACGCTCCCGCGTGAGGCGCGAGCTCACGGGCCGGGCCGCTCGATTCGCAAAGTCTTCAAACCGCTCGGATTATAATGAGCCCCCTCCCTGGAGGCCCATGCTCGAGTCACAGGTGCTGGTCTTGAATCGCGTCTTTCAGGCGGTGCAGGTGACGACCGTCCGGAAGGCGTTCTCGCTTTTCTACAAGGGGCACGTGCGCGCGGTGCTCGAGGATTACAGCACCTGGGACTTCGAGAACTGGTGCGACATCCCCGTCCAGCCGCATGACGAAGTGGTGATGACTCCCTCTTCGGCGATCCGGGTTCCGCGCGTCATCGCTCTCAAGGACTTCGACCGGCTGCCACGGCAGGACGTCAAGTTCTCCCGCCACAACATCTATCTCCGCGACGGGAGCCGGTGCCAGTACTGCGGACACAAGTTTCCCTCGGCGGAGCTGTCTCTCGATCACGTGGTCCCGCTCTCACGCGGCGGCATGTCGAGCTGGGAAAACGTCGTCTGCGCCTGCCTGGCGTGCAACGTCCGCAAGGGTAACCGCACCCCGCACGAAGCGGGAATCCGCCTGATCCAGCCCCCGAGAAAGCCGCGGTGGCATCCCGTCGGCCACTTCGGCGCGAGCAAGTTTCATCCCGCGTGGCGGAACTTTCTGGACGTGGCGTACTGGAATATGGAGTTGAAGTAGTGGAGGCTTCAGAGTTGAGCGTTCAGAGTCGTTTCCAACGTCGCTCTCAACTCGCAATTCTCAACTCTCACCTCTGAACTCCCGACTCTCCATGACCTCGTCCAGAACGCGCTTCAGCTGTTCGGGTGTGATCTCGACCATGCACTCGTGTGCATAAGGGCACTCCTTGAGAAAACAGGGCGAGCAGAAGACGTAGCGGTCCAGGACCCGGGCGGGGGAGCCCGACGGGGCGGTGCGGCCCGGGTCGGTCGGGCCGAACAGGGCGACCACCGGCGTTCCGACCGCCCCGGCGAGGTGCATCGGCCCGGAGTCGTTGGCGACCACGACCCGCGCGAGGGCGAGAAGCGCGGCGAGCGCCGGAGGATCGAGGTGGGCGCCGAGCACCGGGACCGCGAAGGCCGCCGCGAGAACGGCCTCCGCGGCAATCGCCTCCTCTCCCGGTCCGATCACGAACGCGGATGCCACGCCCGACTCGCGCAGGAGAGCGGCGAGACGGCCCCAGTGCGCGGTGGGCCAGCGTTTGGTCCACGCGAACGCCGCGCCGGGCGCGAGCATCACGCTTTCTCCCGGCGGCAGACGCGCCGCCAGAAGCGCATCGCTGGCGAGCGCCGCGGATCTCTCGGGCAGCGGAATCCGCGGCGGAGCGAGGTCCGGAGAGATCCCGCGCGCTTCGAGGAGCGAGTCGTAGTCGCGCAGCTGGTGTGCCGTCCCCGGCGGAGGGGGGAGCGCTCGGCTGAGCAGCGCGGTCCGGCGGTCGGTCGCGAATCCGATTCTCTCGGGAATGCCGGCGAGGAAGGGTGCGACCGCGGAGCGGAAGGAGTTCGGAAGAAGCCAGGCATCCGTGAAGCGGCGCCGGCGAATCGCGATGGCGTCGGCGAGAACGCTCGACCGCCTCTCGATCACGTCGACGGCGGGGAGAGCGCCGAGAATCGCGCCGGGCCCGCGCTTCGCGAGCACGGTCAGTTTTTCCCCGGGCCGCGCCGCCTGAATCGCGCGGAGAAACGGAATCGCCATGACGGCGTCCCCGAGCCAGTTGGGCGCGACGATGAGGGAGGACAGGTTCAGCTCTCAGCTCTCAGCTGTCAGCTTCCCGCTTCCAATACAACTCTCAACTCAGAACTCTCGACTCTCAACTTCATCGGGCGGCCTCGTGCGCCAGCGGTTGTGGATCCACAGCCACGCCTCGGGAGCGCGGCGGACGGCGGCCTCCGTGATCGCCATGTACCGCGCGGTAGCGAGCCGGATCCGCTCGTCCCGGCTCTCGATGCCTTCGAACTCGGCGGCGAGAACGGGAGGCTGGAACTCGAGGCGGTAGCGGCCGGACCCGAGCGGCCAGGTGAAGACCGGGACGACCGCCGCGTCCGTCTTGGCCTGGAGCAGCGCGAGGGACGGCGAGGTCGCCGCGAGGCGGCCGAAGAAGGGCACGAAGACGCCTTCGCCCGCGAGGACGTTCTGGTCGATCAGGATGGCGACGGTGCCGCCGTGGCGCAGGGCCCTCAGGATCTCGCGGGCGGCCTCCTTCTTCCGGATGAGCCGGTTGCCGAACCGCGTCCGCCGGCGTGCCAGCTCCCCTTCGAGGAGCGCGTTGTCGAGCGGCCGCACGACGGACGCGATGGGCTCCCCGAGGAGTCCCGCCCGCACCGCTCCCAGCTCCCAGCTCCCGAAATGCGCGGAGAGCAGGAAGACTCCCTTGCCCCGGGCCCGCGCGGCCTCCAGGTGCTCGCGCCCGGCGACGGCCACCCGCTCCTCAATCTCCTCGCGCGAGAAGCGCGGCGAGTCCAGGAACTCGAGGAAGACCGCTCCGAAATTCTCGACGCTGCGCCGCGCGAGCGCCGAGATGTCGGGGGACGACATCCGGGGGAACGCCGCCGAGAGATTCCCCTCGAGGATGCGCCGCCGCGAGGGGACGAGAGAGACGTAGAGGCGGGCCAACCGCGCCCCCGCGCGGGAGGCGGCCTCGGGCCCGCGGCGCGCCAGCAGCCGGGCGGCCCCCGCGAAGAGGGCGTGCTCCAACCGATCCCGAGCTGCCGACCGCCCGCGCCGCCGCGTCGGAGCCGCCGGAGGGGGGGCGCCGGCCGGATCCTCCGTCGAAGGAGCCGCGCTCACGGCCCGATCTTCCCGCCTGCCGCGTTCGCGAGATCCGAAAACAGTTGTCCCTCGATCCACGGCCTGCGTGAGACCCTCCGGAAAAATCCTCGCGTGGAACACGGGCGCCTCCGGTTTTGCGCGCGCGACCCGCGAGAGATCCGAAGAAGTCGGACGGCCGTCGGACGGACGCGTGAAGACGAATCCGTGCGCGCGGCCGAGAGCCGACGGCGGCTCGCGGAGGCGGCCGAACGGGGGATACCTTTCTCCGCCGAAAGGGTCGGCCGCGTCGAGCAGAAGGAGGTCGAGGTCGCGCCGGACCGCCAGATGCTGAAAGCCGTCGTCCAGGATGAAGACGTCCGGCGCCAGCGCCTCCGCGGCGAGTGCCGCGTCGGTCCGCCGCGGCGCCACGACGACGATCGCCCGGGGCAGACGCGTGGCGATCAGAACCGGCTCGTCACCGCCGTCGTCGGGTCCGACGATGGGTCCCTCCCCTCGCGACACGATCACGACCTCGCTGGACCGGCGCCCGTAACCCCTCGAGAGGATCGCGGGCCGGCGGCCCTGCGACAGAAACCGCTCCGCGAGGTGCAGAACGAAGGGCGTCTTCCCCGTTCCACCGACCGTGAGGTTTCCGACGGAGACGACCGGCCTCGAAAGGCGGACGGAAGGCGACCGTCCACTCTCGTACCGGCGCGCCCGGGCCTCGAGGAGCCGATCGTAGAGCGCGGACAGGGGCCTCATCGGGAGACGGCGCGGCCGACGGCCGGGGGCAGGAGCGGGAGCACGAGGTCGGCAGTGCGCGCGACCGCCCCGCGACCTTCGGCCGCTGCGCGCCTCGCGGCCTCCCCTCGGCGGGCGAGCCCGGCGGGGTCGGCGAGCGCCGCGGCCACGGCGCGCGAGAGGCCCGGGCCATCCCGAACGACTTCGAGGATTCCGATGGCGAGCCCGTCGCGAACGATGTCCCGGAAGTTCGACGTGTGCGGTCCGACGATCACGGGAACGCCGGCCCCCCACGCCTCGATGGGGTTGTGCCCGCCGATCGGCACGAGGCTGCCTCCCACGAAGGCCAGGCGCGCCTCGCCGTAGACCGCGGACAGCTCGCCGATCGAGTCGAGGAGGTATACGGGCGGCTCGTCTTCCGGGTCCCGCCTGGCCGGAGCCGGGCTGGCGGCGTCGTCCGCCGAGGAACGTCGGAGAAGAGCGTGACCGGCTTCGCGGACGAGAGCGGCCACCGCATCGAAGCGCTCCGGCCGGCGCGGCGCGAGCACGAGCAGCGGCCGATCCGCCGCGGGCACCGCCGCCCACGCCGCGAGCACGATCTCGTCTTCGCCCTGGCCGGTGGACGCGGCGACGACGACCGGGCGCCCGCCGGCGGACCGGACGAGCCGGGCGGCATCCGCGAAGGGCGCCGCGGGAGGGAGGTCGTACTTCACGTTGCCCGTGACGAAGACGCGGCCGCCGGGGGCTCCGAGCCGCTCGATCCGCGCAGCGTCCTCCCGCGTCTGCATGGCGAAGAGCGCCACGCGCGACAGGACGCGCGAGAACGAGCGCCGCGCCAGCCGATAGCGGGAAAACGACCGTTCCGAGAGCCGCCCGTTTACGAGGGCGACGGGGATCCCCCGCCGCGCTGCGCGCTCCAGGAACAGCGGCCAGATCTCGGTCTCGGTCAGGAGGATCAGCCCCGGCCGCGTGGCTTCCAGGGCGCGCTCCACGGGGCCGGCGAGATCGAGGGGGAACGCGAAGCACGCCACGTCCGCGGGCAAAACGCGCCGGGCCATTTCCGCGCCCGCCGCTGTTGTGACGGAAAGCCCGAGGACCCGGTCCGGGGCCTTCCGGGCGAGCTCGGCCAGGAGGTTTCGGGCGACCCCGACCTCGCCGACGGACACCGCGTGCACCCAGATTCCGCCCTCGAGCGCCGGAACGGGCTCCCGGCCGAGCCGTCCCCGGAGGCTCCCCAGCTTCCGAATTCCAAGCGCGGATCGGAGGAGGGCATAAGGCGCGTAGAGGGCGAGGGCGAGAACCGAAAGGACGCGGTAGATCAGCAAGGTGACGAGATTACCGTGAGCGCCCGCCGGGCGTGAATCGCGGATCGAGGTCGCAATCGGCGTTTCGAGGGTCCGCTATTGGGGGGTGGGCGGGGGTTTGTGACTTCGTTTCCCGTTTCCCGTTTCCCGTTTCCCGGCTCAGGCCTTACACTCCAACGAGTTATGTCCTGGAGAAAACCCCCAACGGCCGGCGGCGGCGATCCGTATAAACCGCCGATGGAGCTCGTCTACAGCGAAGTGCGCCGCAGGCAGGAAACGGCGGAGCAGTCGGACCGCGAGCTGGCGCTCTCTGCCCGCTCCGGCGACATGCTGTCCTTCGAAGCCCTGGTCGTCCGCAAGACCCCCGCCGTCGTGTCGGTGGCGCGCCGGATCGTCGCCGACCCGGAGGACGCCCGGGACGTCGCGCAGATGGTCTTTCTCCGGGTGTGGGAGCAGCTCGACCGCTACGACGCGACCTACTCCTTCAACACCTGGCTCTACCGGATCGCCACCAACCTTTCCATCGATTTTCTGCGCAGCTCCCGCAGCCGGGAGCGCGCACACGGCGCCACGCTTTACCTGGTGCGCCAGCGGGAAGAGGCGACGGGGGGAGAGACCTCCCGTGCGGCGGAGGACGGCGACATGGCGCGGGTCTTCCGCGAGGCGAGCGAGAGGCTGACGGGCAAGCAGAAGGCGGCCTTCGTGCTGCGCGAGATGGAAGACAAGGACACCGACGAGATCGCGAAGATCCTGGGGTGCGGGGAGTCCACGGTCCGCAATCATCTCTTCAACGCGCGGCGCATTCTCCGCAAGGAGATCGAGAAGATCTGCCCGGGATTTCTGCGGGCGCGGCGCGGCGCGACGGAGAAGGCATGAACCCCCGGTGCCACGAGACACGGTCGCGGTTCGACGGGTACCTCCAGGAGGCGCTCTCTCGAGAGGAACGCTCGGAAGTTCGCGCGCACCTGGCCCTGTGCGAGACGTGCCGGGCGGCGGCGTCGCGCCTGCATCCCGAGATTCTCTTCGCCCTCCTTCCGGTGGAATCCGTTTCGACAGAGGACGCGGCGCGCATTCTCGACGGAGTGCGTTCGGGGATCGCACTGAAGGCCGCGGAAAGCCGGGTGCGTCGCGCCCCGCGGCATGGACGGCGCCTGGGAGGGACGGCCGCAGCGGCCGCGGCCGCCGTCTTCATCGCCGCCACGCTCTCGAACCCCTCGCCGGCGAGCCTTCGGGCGTCCCGCGCGCCGGCGGCGGCTCCCGATCGAAGCGTTCGCGGAGGGGATTCGGCCTCCGCTCCCGAAACCATTTCCCTGCGAGAGGGGTCGCCGGCGGACCCCCCGGCGCCCGGGATTTCGAGCCGGGCGTTCTCGCCCTTTGCGGAGGCGAGCGGGCCCGGTGGACAGAAGCTTCCTGCCGACGCGACGATCTACGACTGGAATCCGGGCGGCGGACAGCCGCGCGTGGTCTGGATCGTGGACCGATCGCTCGACATTTGATTTGACCGAAACGGGCCGGTCGATGGCGAGGTCTCCCGGGAGAGCGCACCGGGAGCCTTAACCGCCGACCTTCCCGTCTCAGAGCCCCTGCCTCCGCCATGCGGAAGCCGGGTTTTCTTGCGTGAGAAAAAGAACTGCCTCCTTCGCGGCCCTCGTGGCCTTCGCGCTCGTCGCGATTCCGCTCCTCGCGGCGGAAGAAGCCTCCGTGCGCGTCTTCGTCCTGAAATACAAGCGGGTCGAGGAGGCGGCGCTCCTCATCCGGCCGCATCTTTCCGAGTCGGCCTCCATCACCCTGACCTCCCGGTTGAACGCGATGACGATCACGGACCGGGAATCGAACCTGAAGATTGTCGGGAAGGTTCTGGCGGAGTTCGACGCTCCTCCCCGGGGATTCAACTTCGCCGTAAAGCTCGTCCGCGCACGCGCCGACGTTCCGGCGGGCTCGATGGCCGCGGAGATCGGAGGGCTGGGCGCGAAGTTGAAGTCGATGTTTCAGTTCAACGACTACACGCTGATCGACTCGGCGGTGATCCGCGGCACGGAGGGCCGGCCGGTGTCCTACCGGCTGGGCGAGGAGTACGTCCTGACCTTTTCGATCGGGCCCGTCGGCACCGGCGAGGAGCTCCTTCTTTCTCCGATCTCGCTGTCGAGACTCAAGAAGAACGAGCAGGGGCGCACGGTGCCCGTTCCGCTCTATCGCGCTTCGGTCCCCGTCGCCCTGAACCAGACGCTCGTCCTCGGGGCCTCCCGCGACGAAGCGTCCAAGAACGCCCTGATCCTGATCCTGCTCGTGCAGGAGGCGGCGCACTCGGGCTCGCCCGGCGGCAAGACCGTCGAGAAACGGTGAGGAGCTGATGCCGCAGTTTTCGATCAAGGCGGGCTGGCCGGACGGGAGCGTCGCCGATGAGGCGGTGCTCGCGGCGGACGCGGGGGCGGCGCGAACGGAGATCGAGCGGCGCGGCGGCCACGTCTTCGAGGTGCGGCGGCAGGGCGGCCTTTCGCTCGCCAGCCGGACCGCGCGGAAATCCCGGGGCCGCGTCAAGATGCGCGACTTTCTCCTCTTCAACCAGGAAATGATCGCGCTCCTGAAGGCGGGTCTGCCGGTCGTGCACTCCTTCGAGATCCTGCTCGAACGGCAGGAGAGCCCCACTCTGCGGCGGGTCCTGACGGACGTTCGCGACCGGGTCAACTCGGGCGCATCCCTCTCGGACGCCTTCGCCGCGCAGGGAGATATCTTCCCGAGGCTCTACTGGACGTCGCTGAAGGCCGGCGAGAAGAGCGGCGAGATCGAGACGGTCCTGCGGCGCTATTTGAAATACCAGAAGACGGTGATGAACCTGGCGCGGAAAGTCGTTTCCACGCTGGTCTATCCCGCGATCCTGATCGTGCTCTCCGTCGTGCTGATCGGCATCCTGATGACCTTCGTCATACCGAGATTTTCGGAGTTCTTCGGGGATTTCGGAGCCGAGCTCCCTCTCTTGACCCAGATCGTGATCGGGATCGCGACATTTCTCCGGCGCAACGTCCTGTTCATCGGCGGCGGGCTCGTCGTCGGGGGGTTTTTTCTCTTCCGGTGGCTGAAGTCGGCCACCGGCCGCGAGACGCGCGACGCGGTTCTGATCCGCATTCCGGTGGTCGGCGGGATCATGCGGCGGTTCGCCATCAGCCAGTTCACGCGGAGTCTCGCGACGCTCTTAGGCGGCGGCACGCCCCTCGTCCCGGCCCTCGAGAATTCCTCGGACGCGATCGGCAACCGGTTCGTGTCGCGCCGCGTCCGCGACGTCGTCGGCCGCGTCCGCGAGGGCGGCGAGCTGTGGCGCAGCCTGGAGGCGACCGGCATCTTCACCAATCTGACGCTCGAGATGATCAAGGTCGGTGAAGAATCCGGGGCTCTCGAGGAAATGTTGAGCTCGGTCTCGGACTTCTACGACGAGGAGATCGACATGCTGCTCGCGAGGGTCATCTCCTTCGTCGAGCCGGCGATCCTGGTGGGGATGGGCCTCATCATCATGACGATCCTGCTCTCGGTGTACCTGCCGATCTTCCGGATCATGTCGCAGATCAAGGGGTGAGCATGGCCAAGCAATACTCGAACGGGACGGTCGCCGCGGCGCCGGAGACGGACTCCGCCGCCCTGGCGGAGCGCCTGGGACTTTCCTACGTGAACCTCGCGCTCTTCCGCGTCGATCCGGATCTTTTCCGGTCGATCCCGGTCGAGTGGATGCTCCGCTACGAGTTCGTGCCGGAGTCGCGCACCGAGAAGACGATGACGATCATCTGCGCGGACCCCACGGACGTCGTGCGCCTGGATGAGCTCGAGCTTTTAGTCGGCGTGCCGCTGCGCCTGAAGGTGGGAAGCCGCACCGCGATCCACGACATCCTCCAGAAGAGCGAGTCCTCGCAGCGCGTGCTGGACGAGGCCACCGAAGACTTCCGGATGCAGCTCGTCTCGGAGGACGAGGACGGGGAAGAGACGCTCACGATCGACCGGATCACCCAGGACGCCTCGCCGATCATCAAGCTCGTCGACTCGATCCTGTTCAACGCCATCCAGCGCCGCGCCTCCGACATCCACATCGAGACGCAGGAACACGTCGTCCTGATCAAGTACCGGATCGACGGCGTGCTCTACCAGGCGATGGACCCGATCGACAAGCGCCACCACGGAACCATCATTTCGCGCATCAAGGTCATGTCGGAGCTCGACATCGCGGAGAAGCGCATCCCGCAGGACGGCCGCTTCAAGCTGCGGGTGCGCGGCCGCACCATCGACTTCCGCGTCTCGATCATGCCGACCGTCCACGGGGAGGACGCGGTCATCCGCATCCTGGACAAGGAGTCCGCCAACGCGGAGTTCAAGAGCCTGAACCTGGAAGTTCTCGGGTTCGACGCGGAAACGAAGAAAAAGCTGCGCAAGTTCATCCGGGAGCCCTACGGGATGGTGCTCGTCACGGGCCCCACGGGGTCGGGTAAGACGACGACCCTCTACGCCTGCCTGTCCGAGATCCAGACGGTCGAGGACAAGATCGTCACGATCGAGGACCCCGTCGAGTACCAGCTCCGCGGCATCACCCAGATTCCCGTGAACGAGAAGAAGGGGCTGACCTTCGCGCGCGGGCTGCGCTCGATTCTCCGGCACGATCCCGACAAGATCATGGTCGGAGAGATCCGCGACGAAGAGACGGCCCAGATTGCCGTGCAGTCGGCGCTGACGGGACACCTCGTCTTCACGACCGTTCACGCCAACAACGTCGTGGACGTGCTCGGCCGGTTCCTGAACATGAAGGTCGACCTCTACAACTTCGTGTCCGCGTTGAACTGCATCCTCGCGCAGCGGCTGGTCCGTAAGATCTGCGTGCACTGCCGCGAGGTCGCCACCGTCACGCCGGACGAGATCCGCGAGGCCGGGATCGATCCGGAGCTCGCGCACGGGCACACCTTTTACCAGGGGCGCGGCTGTCTCGAGTGTGACGGGACCGGGTTCCACGGCCGCATGGCGATCGCGGAGCTCCTCGACCTGTCCGACCGCATCCGGGGGCTGATCCTCGAGCGACGGCCCGCGGCCGAGATCAAGAAAGCGGCAAAGGACGAGGGCATGGCCTTCCTTCGGGATGCCGCGCTCGCCAAGGTTCTCGAAGGCTGGACGACCCTCAAAGAGATCAACAAGGTCACCTTCGTCGACTGATGAACATCCCCTTTCTGCGTCCCGTCGTCCCGCCGCACGTGTTCTGCCTTCTGGCGGACGGCGTGACCTACGCCCACGTCCGGAGAGAGTCGCCGCGCGGCTTCGCGCACTCGCGGTTCTTCCCCTACCCTCCGAACACTCTCGGCGTCTCGGCCGCCGGCACGCCGCTCTTCTCCCGCGAAGCGATCGCCCAGGCCGTGGACGCGGGCCGCAGGCTCTCCGACCGGCTCACCCGGGCCTCGGTTCTCTTTCCCGACTCCTGGGCCCGGATGCTGGCGATCGAGATCGAAACGCTTCCGGAGGCTCCAGCCGCGGCGCGCGAAATGGTCCTCTGGAAGGTCCGCAAGATGCTGCCGGGGGTCACCTCCGATCTCGACATCGTGTTCCGCGAGATGACCGCGGTCGGAGAGCAGAAGCGGCTTCTCGTCGCGGCGGTGCCCGCCGAGACGCTTCGCTCGATCGAGCAGTCCTTCGAAGCGGCGGGCGTGCGGGTCGGCGCCCTCGCCCCGTCGTCTCTCGCGCTGTTCGAGGGCCTGTCCCCGTTCCTCTCCTCGCGCGCCGAAGGCGATTACGCGGTCCTTCACCGGACGGCGGACTCGTTCGTGTTTGTCGTGGCAAACGGCGGCGCGCCGATCTTCTTCCGCCAGCGCCCGGCCGACGCGGAGGATGGCGAGCACGAGCAGGAGGTGCGGCTCTCGCTGTCGTATTACGCCGAGAAGCTGAAGGGCCGCGGGCTGTCCGCCATCTACGTCCACGACGGACGCGGCGGCGAGCCTCTGCGCGGCGACGCCCTTCCGATCCCGGTGCAGCCGCTGCGCGGCCGCCTCCTCGGCGGCGACGCCACGTTCGACGAACGCATCGCCGCGCGCCCCGAGCTCCTGCCCGCCTTCGCGGCGGTCTTCGGGAGGAGCTGATGGCGCGCCGCCTCGACTTCGCCCGCCGCCCGTTCCGCGACGAGCGTCCGTTTCTCCTCCTCGCGGCCGTCGCCTTCGGGCTGTCCTTCTCGGGCGGCTCGAGCGGGTCCTGCCGCCGGACGTCCGCCTGACCCGCCTCTCGCCCCGGTTTTCCGAGACCGGCGAGACCACGCTCGACTGCTCGCTTCTCGGGAAGAGCCCGGACGCCGTGGTTCGAACGCTGACCGCGCTGGCTCGTGATCCCGCATTCGCCGCGGTCGAGCTGCGGAGCGAGGCCTCTCCGGCGGCCGGCAGCGCGGGGGCTCCTGAGGGATTCGGATTCCAGATCTACGTGAAATACGGATCGAGAGGGGAAGCGCCATGAGCGCGCTCTCGAGCCGGCGCCTCCAGATCCTCGCCGTCGCGGTCGTGTTTCTCGCGGGGAACCTGGGCTTCTATCTCTGGTACCGGGCGACCGCGCAGGACCGCAAGGACGGAATGGAAGCGCGCCGCACCGAGCTGACGCGCGACGTCGACGCCCGCGAGCGCGAGGCGAATCGGCTCGCCGCGCAGCGCGACAGGCTCTCCTCGGTCTCGTCGGCCATCGAGGACTTCTACGGAAAGCGCATCGGCCCCAGCCGGGACACGCTCGCGCCCGTGGTCGCCGAGATCCATCTTCTGCTCCAGCGGGCGGCCATTTCCCCGGCGGAGATGTCGTACGCGACGGCGCCGCTGACCGACCTTCCTCTGTCTCAGATGGTGGTGACCTTCTCCTTCCGCAACGACTACGCCCGTTTCAAGCAGCTCCTGAGCGCGATCGAGTCGGATCGGCGGTGGATCGTCGTCAAGGAGATCGGCCTTTCCCGCGACCCGGATCTTCCGGGCGGCGTCATGGTCCGCATGGCGCTCGCGACCTATTTCGCCGCCGAGGACGCCGGCGGCGGGCCGGCGCCCGCGCTCGCGGCGCAGGAGCGGCCGATCCCCGGCGCGGCGAGGCGGCGCCGGTGACCTTCTCTCTCGGAAACCGAAAGCAGCTCGGCCTGTTTCTGATCGTGGCGACCCTCCTCGTCCTCGTGGTCGTGCGATGGCGGTCGGCTCCTGCGGCGCCCGCGACGTCCACCCGCTCCGGCGGGGCTCCGGCCCCCGCGGGCGCGCCGGACGAAGACCGGCCCACGGCGCGGGCGCGCGCCCGCGATGTCAAGCCCGCCACCGCCGACGACGTCCCGATCATCACGACGAAGGATCTCGATCCCCAGCGCGGCCGGCCGGGAGCGCCGGGCTCGCGAAACATCTTCGACCTTCGCGCGCCCACTCCGATCCCTCCGCCCACGCCGACGCCGGCGCCCGCGCCGCCCCCCGCGCCGGGCAGCGCCGCCTTCATCGGACCGCTCCCTCCGCCTCCGCCGACGCCGACCCCCGCCCCGCCGGAGATCGGGTTCAAATTCATCGGAACGTTCGGTCCGAAGGATCGGCCGTTCGCCGTGCTCGTCCAGGGGGACCAGATCATCAACGCGCGGATGGGCGAGGTGGTTTTCGACCGTTTCATCGTGCGGCGCGTCGGCTATGAATCGGTGGACGTCGGCTTCGTCGGCTTCGCGCCGTCGCAGGTCCGCCGGCTCGGAATCGCGCCATGACCCGTATCGGCATCCGGACTTCTGGAAAGGTGGCCCGATGAAGTTTGCACAGCGTCTCGGCGTCCTCGTTCTGGTGTCGCTCGCCACCTCCTGCACCACGTCACGCGCCTTCCGGGAGGCCAAAGACGAGGAAAGCCTGTCCCACTGGGACGTCGCCGTCATGAAGTACGCGCAGGCGCTCGACGCCGAGCCGACCAACAGCCGCTACAAGATCTCGCTGTTGAACGCCCGCCGGCGCGCCTCTCAGGCGCACTTCGAGCGGGGCAAGATTTACCGCAGCTCCGGCCATGCCGATCTCGCGGTCGTCGAGCTCCAGCAGACCCTCGCGCTCGACCCCACGAACCACTACGCGGAGCTCGAGCTCGGAAAGGCGCGGGAAGAGGCCACCCGAGCCGCCGCCGAGCGCGACGGAGAAACGAAGATGCAGGGCGCGAAACGCCGCACACGGGGAGCCCGCGCGAGGACGCCGCTGCTCGAGCCCACCAGCGACCGGGCGATCAACCTGAACTTCCCGCAGCCGAAGTCGATCAAGCAGATCTACCAGTCGCTCGCGCTCGCCGCCGGCATCAACGTCATCTTCGATCCCCAGCTGAAGGACGACAACGTCGCGATCGTCCTGACGAACATCAGCTTTCAGAACGCGCTCGAAACCCTGATGCGGCAGGAGAACCACTTTTACAAGGTGATCGACGAGAAGACCGTGCTGATTGCCGCCGACACGCCGCAGAATCGGAAGACCTACGAAGACCTCGTGATCCGGACGTTCTTCCTGTCCAACGGCGACGTCACGGACGTTTCGAACGCTCTGAGGCAGCTGCTGCAGACGACGCGCATCTCCATCAACAAGGCGGAGAACTCGATCACGCTGCGCGACACGGCGGACAAGGTCGCCATCGCGGAAAAGATCATCGAGCAGAACGACAAGCAGCTGGCGGAGGTCGTCATCGACGTCGAGCTGCTCCAGATCAACACGTCGCGGCTGACGGAGATCGGGTTGCTCCTGTCCGGATACACCGTCGGCGCCGCGGCGCCTGCGCCCGGCGGGACGACCGACCTCGGGACCGCCCTCCCGTCGGGAACGCTCACCGCGCCCGGCGCCTTCACGTGGGACCAGCTGAAACAGCTCTCGATCCGATCGTTCGGGTTCAACATTCCGTCCGTCACCTACAACTTCATCAAGAACAACACGGACTCCGAGCTTCTCGCGAAGCCTCAGCTCCGGATCTCCGAGGGTCAGAAGGCCCAGCTCGTGATCGGCGACAAGATCCCGATTCCCACGACGACGTTCAACACGGCGAACACGGTCGGCGGGAGCATCGTCCCGGTGACGTCGTTCCAGTACCAGGACGTCGGCATCAAGATCGAGGTCGAGCCGCGCGTTCACCACAACAAGGAAGTGACCCTGAAGCTCGTGCTCGAGGTCTCGCAGCTCGGCGAGAACGTGTCCTTTTCGGCGGGGCAGTCGCAGCCGACGATCGGCACGCGCACCATTTCGTCCAACATCCGGCTGCGCGACGGGGAGACCAACTTCCTGGCGGGACTCTTCCGGACCGACAAGACCGGCGGAAACACGACGGTGCCGTTTCTGGGAGACATCCCGATCCTCGGCCGCCTGTTCTCCAACAAGCGCCGGGAGGCGAAGACGACGGACCTCGTTCTGACGCTGACGCCGCACATCATCCGGATTCCCGACGTCACGGAGGAAGACCTCGTCCCCGTCTACGTCGGCACCGACGCCAACATTTCCTTCCAGGGATCGCCGCGGATCGAGTCCCCCGGCGGCGCCGGCCCGTTCGATTTCCGGCGCGACCAGACGCCGCCTCGCTCCGCCCCCGCCCCGGGGGCGACTCCGGCGGTACCGCCTCCCCAGAACCTCGCGCCGGCGACGCCGCCGAGCGACCCGTTCCGCCCGTCCCCGCGGGACGCCGTCCCGCCGCAGCCGCAGGAACCGCGGCCCCCGTTCGGAGGCCAGGCGGCGGTCGTCTCGCCGCCGGCGGCGCCGGCCACCGGCCTCGAAACCGCCCGCGTCTCCGCGGCCGTCATTCAACCCGCCGGGACGCAGAGCGGCCTCCTCTTCGATTTTGCTCCGGCGACGATCGCTCTTCCCCCGGGCCAGCAGCGCTCGATTCTGGTCCGCGTCACGGGGCAGGACGGCTCGGCCAACGGGTCGCTCGTATTCCGGTTCGACCCGGCGATGGTCTCGGTGA
Source organism: Acidobacteriota bacterium (assembly GCA_020199905.1). Taxonomy (GTDB): domain Bacteria; phylum Acidobacteriota; class Thermoanaerobaculia; order UBA5066; family Gp7-AA6; genus JALYUA01. The sequence goes on along the minus strand of JAIVJS010000071.1, from coordinate 222,629 downwards.
TCGGAGTCCGCGCGATCCTGCCGGAGGGCGGCGTCGCCGATTCGCACATCGAGCCCGGCCGCGTGGTGCTCGACCTGCCCAACCCGATCCCCCTGACGGGAACGCGGGCGCTCGCGGAGATCATCCTGCAGGGCGGCAAACCCGGGACCTCGAAGCTTTCCTTCGACCGCGGATCCTCGTCGGCGAGCTTCGCCGAGGCCACGGTGGAGGTGCGGTGAGGCGGCTCGGGCCAGGCGCGAAGGGCGAAGGGCGAACGGCGTGAAGAGGAGCGCCCGCCAGGCCGGGTTCACCGTGGTCGAGCTCGCGGTCGTCGCGGCGATGATCGCGATCCTGACCGGCATGGTGGTTCCGGTCGTGCGCTACACGGTCAAGCGGCAGGACGAGCTCGAGCTCCGGTTTCAGCTCCGGCTCATGCGGGACGCGATCGACAAGTACAAGCAGTACTCGGACTCGGGCCTGATCCCTCCTCAGCTCGGCACCGAGGGGTACCCGCCCGAGCTGCAGACCTTGGTCGACGGCGCCAAGCTCGTCGGGCAGATCGACAAGAAGCAGAAGTTCCTCCGCCGGATCCCCGTCGACCCGATGACGAAAAAACCGGAATGGGGTCTGCGCTCCTACCAGGACGACCCGAAATCGACGTCCTGGGGAAGCCAGAACGTCTACGACGTCTACTCGCTCTCGAGCGGCCGGGCCATCGACGGCACGTATTACAAGGACTGGTGATGGAAGACGGAAAACGTAAAACGGAAAACGGAAAACGAGAGGAAAATGTCGGATGCGGGAGAGCCACGTTTTCCGTTTCCCGTTTCCCCTTTCCCGAATCGGGCTTCACCCTCCTCGAGCTTCTCGTCGTCATGACGATCATCGGGATCCTCGCGGCCATCGCGGTCCCGGCGTTGAGGGATTCGCCGCAGCGGGCCCGCGAGGCGACGCTCAAGGAGGACCTCTTCACGCTGCGCAGCGTCATCGACCAGTACCACGGCGACAAGGGGAACTACCCGGCGGATCTTCAGACTCTCGTGACCGACGGATACATCCGCAAGATCCCGATCGACCCCATGACGAAGTCGGCGGATACCTGGGTCGTCGCGTTCGAAGAGGCGGCTTCCGACTCGGCCGCCACCGACTCCAGCGGAGCGACCGCACCGGCCACGCCGGGGGTGATCGACGTCCACAGCGGGTCGCCCGGGAAGGCGCTGGACGGAACCCTCTACAAGGAGTGGTGAGCCATCGGTAGCCGCCGCTCTGCCTCTTTCGACGGGCCCGACCAGGCGGGGTTCACGATGGTCGCGGTCGTCATCGGGATCCTCATCCTGACAATCGTCATCGCCGGCGTCGGGCCCGCGCTCGGGACCATCGGCAAGCGCGACAGGGAGAAGGAGCTTCTCTTCCGGGGAAAGCAGTACGCCCGGGCGATCGGGCTCTTCCAGAAGCGATACGGCCGGTACCCCAGCACCCTGAAGGAGCTGCTCGAGAACAACCCGCGGAGCATCCGCCAGCTCTGGAAGGACCCGATGTGCAATTGCTCCGACTGGTACCTCCTGATCCTGAACACCCCGGACGCGATCCCGCAAGGCGGCCCGGGCGGCGGACCGGCGCCCATGGTGACGCCGGGAGGAGGAGCCCGGCCGGCGCCGACGCCGACCCCGGTCCCCTCGGCGTTCGGGGCGCCGCAGACGGCCGGCCCCATCGTCGGAGTCCGGTCCAGGGTCCACAAGGAGGCGCTGCAGGAGTGGCGCGGCCGGAAGTTCTACGACGAATGGCGCTTCATCGTCGGGGACGCGGACCGGGAAGGCGCGGCCTTTGACCCGAACAGCCTCCGCCGGCCGCCCGGACCGGGCCCCGCTCCGGTGACCCCGTCGAGGTGATAAACCACTCGATTCAAAGAGCTTAAATTCGCCAGGACGGGTGGCTTGCAGGGGCGTGGGGCGGGATAGAATAGGCGGGCCTGCCGGAGCCACACGTCCATGGTCCAGAAATTCACCCTCGATAACGGCGCCACCGTCCTCGTCGACGAGATGCAGGACGTCCGCTCGCTGGCGCTCGGCATCTTCGTCGGCGCGGGCTCCGGGCAGGAGACGCCCGCCCGCCAGGGCGTGTCCCATTTCTTAGAGCACGTCCTTTTCAAGCGGACCGACCGGCGCTCGAGCGTCCAGATCGCCCGCGCGATCGACCGGCTGGGCGGGGACGTCGACGCCTTCACCACCAAGGAGTACACCGGCTTCTACGCCCACACGCTCGATTCCCGCTTCGGGGAGGCTCTCGACCTGCTCGGGGACATCGTTCTGTCCCCCGCCTTCGAGGCGATCGACATCGAGACCGAGAGAGGTGTCATTCTCGAAGAGATCGGCGAGGCCAACGACAACCCCGACGACCTGGTCCACGAGATGTTCGTCCGGTCGTTCTGGCGGACCCACCCTCTCGGAGCGCCGATCCTCGGAACCGCGGACACGGTCAAGAGCATCGGATTGAACGACCTCTACCGTTACTACCGGTCGCACTACACGCCCGACAACATGATCATTTCGGTGGCGGGCCACGTCCGCGCGTCGGACTGCCTCGAGGCGATCGACCGCGTCTTCCGCCGGCGCCCGACCCGGGCCTCCTCGCCGCGGCGGTCCCGGGTGGCGGGACGTCCGAGGGGCCATCAGCACCTGGAGCTGAAGTCCCGCCGCGGGCTCGAGCAGGCCCACGTGTGCCTCGGGGTCGAGGGACCGGGCCAGGCCTCCGACCGCCGCTTCGCCGCCAATCTCCTGGATATCGTGCTCGGAGGAGGGATGTCCTCGCGGCTCTTCCAGGAGGTGCGGGAGAAGCGCGGTCTCGCCTACTCCGTGGCGTCCTCGTTGAACTCCTACCGGCTGGGCGGCTACGAGACCATCTACTCCGCCTGCGCCCCCAAGAACCTCGCACGGGTGCTCGAGGTGACTCTCAGGGAGCTCAAGAAGTTGAAGCGCGACGGGGTGCGGCCGCGGGAGCTCGCCTGGGCGAAGGAAAACCTGAAGGGCAACATGATCGTCGCCCTGGAATCGACCGTGTCCCGCATGTCGACGCACGCCCGGGAGCAGTTCTACTTCGACCGGATCATGCCGACCGAGGAGTGGATTTCCCGGGTCGAGTGCGTTACCGCGGATGACGTCGGCGAAGAAGCGCAGCGCCTCTTCGACGGCCGGGTCCTCTCTCTCGCCGTCGTCGGCAACGTGGGCAAACTGCCCGTCTCGGCGCCGGACCTGGCCGGGGCGCTCTAAAGAAGCTGTCCGCTGTCCGCTCTCAGCTGTCAGTCGGGTCCCGGAACCCTTCGAGCTCCAGTTTGATCGCGTCCTTCCCGGTTCCTGCATTACCCTCCTCCCTCATGTCGTCGATCACGGTCCTGGTCGCGGTCCTGCCGCACGGCGAAGGTCTCGCCCTGCCGGCGTATGCGACGCCGGGCGCGGCCGGCTGCGACCTCCGCGCCGCCGTCACCGACGCGCGGACCCTGGCGCCCGGCGAGCGCTCCGCGGTGGAGACCGGGATCACCGTGGCCATCCCGGAAGGGTTCGAGGGCCAGGTCCGGGTCCGCAGCGGGCTGGCGTTGAACCGGGGCCTCGCCGTCTTGAACGCCCCCGGCACGATCGACAGCGACTACCGGGGAGAGATCAAGGTCATCGTCGCGAACCTCGGCTCGGATCCCATCACGATCGAGCGCGGCGACCGCATCGCCCAGCTCGTCTTTTCCCCGGTCGTCACCGCCCGGTTCGAGACGGCTGCGGAGCTGCCCGTTACCGTCCGGGGCGCCGGCGGGTTCGGATCGACGGGCTCCTGACCTTCGCCCCGTTCGTGCGGGACTACGTCTCCGCCCTGGCGGAGGGGGACCCCGGGTTCGTTTCCGAGATCCATCCCGCCGACGAGATGTTCTCCTACGGGGTTCACTCGCTGCGCGGAAATAGGGACGCGGGAGCCATCCTCTATTTCTCGACCGGGCGCCAGATCGCGAACGCGATCCTCGCGGCCCGACGCTGGAGATTCGGGGGGCGGGATCCCGGATCCCTGCTGGATTTCGCGAGCGGATTCGGGCGCGCGACGCGGTTCCTGACGCGAGCGATAGCCGGTCTCTGGATCTCGGAGATCGACCCGGCCGCGGTCGACTTCCAGCGGTCCCGGCTCCGCGTTTCGGGAGTGGTCTCGACCCGGGCCGCGGCGGAGTTCGATCCGGGGCGGCGGTTCGACGCGATCTCGGCGTCGTCGTTCTTCAGCCATCTCCCGGCGGACGCCTTCGAGGAGTGGCTGGCGCGGCTGTACGCCCTTCTGAACCCCGGCGGACTGCTCTTTCTCAGCACCCACGGCGCCTCGTTGCTGGCGGACGCGGCGGACTGGTCGCGCGGGCTGGTCTTTCGAACGGAGAGCGAGACCGAGAGGCTCGATCCCGCCGAGTACGGGACCTCCTGGGTCCGTTCGGAGTTCGTCGAGGCCGCGGCGGCCCGGGTCTCCGGCGGGCAGGCGGCTCTCCATGGCCTGCCGTTCGGCCTCTGCGGCCACCAGGACCTCTACCTTCTGTCAAGGCCGCCCCATCTTCCGGCGGAGCCGCCTTCGATTCCGCGCCTCCCTCGAGGCGAGCTGTCGACGCTCGAGGTGCGGGGCGGGGAGCGGCTCCTCGCGGACGGATGGGTCGAGGCGGACGCCGAACCCCTCGTCACGTTTCTGATCGAGAACCGGCCGCTCGCGGTGTCGCGGCTTCGCGCAAGCGAAGCCGGGCGCGTCTGGTCGTTCGACGTGCCGATCGCCGGGATCCCTCCCGACGCCGTCGTGCGAATCGAGGCGGCCAGCCCGGACGGAGGCGTTCGCATTCTCGCGATGGGGACGCTGCGCCCGTACCTCTAGCTTCGTCCTCATTTCCTTCGCCTCGCGGGTCGGATTCCCGATCGCGTCTGCTACTCTGTCCGCACATGCGCGTCAGCGTTCTCGCTTCGGGTTCCGGCGGCAATTCCTGCGTCGTCGAGAGCGGCGCGACGCGCGTGCTCGTCGACGCGGGACTTTCCGGCAGGGAAATCGAGCGGCGTCTGCGCGCGCGCTCGATCGATCCCGAGTCGATCGCGGGCATCTTCGTGACGCACGAGCACAACGACCACTCTTCGGGAGCGCTCGCGTTCTCGACCCGCTGGGGGTGCCCCGTCTTCACCAGCGCCGGGACCGCCGCGGCCCTCGGCCTCGAGGGGGATCTCTTCTCGCCGTTCGTCCGCATCGATCCCGGCCGGGACGGGCGGATCGGCGCCCTCGGGTTCCGCGCGTTCGCGACGCCGCATGACGCGAAAGACTCCGTCGTTTACGCCTTCGAGGCCGACGACGCCCGTCTGATCGTCGCGTCCGACCTCGGGCGCGCCGAGCCGGAATTCGTCGATTTCCTGCGGGGAGCGACCACGCTTCTCCTGGAGTTCAACCACGACGAGGACATGCTCCGGGACGGCCCGTACACGTGGTTCCTGAAAAAGAGGATCTCGGGGGGCTGGGGGCATCTCTCCAACCGCCAGTCCGGGGACGCCGTGCGCGCCGCCGCGGGGCCGCGGCTGCGGCGGGTCGTCGCGACCCATCTCTCCCGGACCAACAACGTCCCCGCCCTGGTTCTGGCGGTGCTCGCGCAGGCCCTCGATCGGGCGGAGTGTCCGGCCGTATTCGACGTGGCCGATCAGATCCGCGGATTCGATCCGTTTGACGCGTGAAGGTCGAAGTCCGGGTCTATCCGCGCGAAGGGATCCTCGATCCGCAGGGCAAGGCGATCGCCGCCGCGCTGGTCCGGCTGGGGCACGGGTCGGTTGAAGGAGTCCGGGCGGGCAAGATCTTCTTCCTCGACGTCGCGGGCGACGACCGCGCGAAGGTGGAGGCGGAGGCCCGGGTCATGGCCGAGGAGCTCCTGGCCAACACGGTGATCGAGGGATACGACGTGCGGGTGCTATGACGGGTAGCTCTCAGCTCTCGGCTCTCGGCTCTCAGCCCGGAACGTGTCGGAGGACGAGGACTCCCGACGTTCGCCTTTCGCGATGCCCCCTTCGCCCCCGCCGCGCGTCATGAAATTCTCGATCGTCGTCTTTCCGGGCTCCAACTGCGACCAGGACTGCGAGCACGTCGTGCGCGAGCTCCTCGGCTGCGAGGCGGAGTACGTCTGGCACGCCGAGACCGACCTCAAGGGCGCCGACGCGGTCATCATTCCCGGCGGTTTTGCATACGGCGATTACCTGAGGGCGGGCGCGCTCGCGAGGTTCTCCCCCGTCATGGAGAGCGTGGGTCGTTTCGCGCGGCAGGGCGGTCCCGTGCTCGGAATCTGCAACGGGTTCCAGGTCCTGCTCGAGGCGGGTCTTCTCCCCGGAGCGATGCGGGTCAATCGCGATCTGCGATATGTCTGCCGCGACGTCCACCTGCGGATCCAGAGCTCGGAGACGCCGTTCACCCGACTCTACGACGAGGGATCCGTGGTCCGGATGCCCATCGGGCACATGGAAGGCAACTACACGGCGCCTCCTTCCGTCCTCGACGAGCTCGAGCGCGAGGACCGAGTCGTGTTCCGGTACTGCGACGAGCGAGGAGCGGTCGCGGACGCCGCCAACCCGAACGGGGCGGACCGGGCGATTGCCGGCATCTGCAGCCGCGATCGCAACGTGGTCGGTCTGATGCCGCACCCGGATCGCTGCGCCGAGGCGCTTCTCGGCAACGACCAGGGTCTGAAGATGTTCCAATCGGCGGTGACGGCCCTCGCGGCCCGCTGACGGCCGCCCGCCACCCGGTCCGTCGAGGACATCGACGACTCGCACGGCTTCGAGGTACGATTCCGACCGTTCGTCCCCGAAATCCATGACCACGCCGCTCTTGCTGATCCTTCTGGCGATGGGACCGGGCTCGCCGAAAAGCGTCCCGGCCGGGACGATGTATCCATCCCACCTGATGGTGGACCAGGAAGTGACGGTCACTTCGAGGATCACCGGCGTCATCGAGACAATCCACGTCGAGCGGGGCGCGAGCGTCTCGCGGGGTCAACCCCTCGCAACGCTCGACTTGCGCGAGTTCGCTCAGGACGTGCAGCAGGCCAAAGAAGACATGGAGCTCAAGAAGGCCGAGCTCGAGAGGGCGCGGACCCTGAGCGCCGGCGGGATCTCGAGCAAGGCTGACCTGGACGAGAAACGGGCGCGGCACGCCGTTGCGGTGGCCGCCTGGGAGAAGGCGAAGGCGATTCGCGACTACGCCGTCATCCGCGCGCCCTTCCCGGGAATGGTCACGGAAAAGTCGGCGCGGGTCGGACAGAAGGTCGTGGACGTTCAGAACATCCCTCTCTTCAAGATCACGGCCTTCGAGCCGCTGCTCGCGAGGATCTATCTTCCGGAGAAGGAGCTGCTGAATGTCCGCCGGAACGAAGCCGTCGAGGTGACGCCGGTCAGCTTCCCGGAAGCGCGCACGACGGGCACGATCGAGTTCATCAGTCCGACGGTGGACGCCGCCAGTGGAACGTTTCAGGTCCTGATCCGGGTGCGACGGGACTCCGGGCGGAGGGTTCTCCGGCCGGGCCTCGCCGTCCAGGTGAGGCTTCCGGCCGACCCGAATCGGTGAGCAACGCGCGCCGCCCTCGCGGTCCCTCCCAGCTGCGCTCGACTCTCGACCGGGTCCTGATTCACGACATCAAGAACATGGGCTTCCGTCTCGAGCTTCTTCTCTCGAACCTCGAAGAGCACTACGACGACCCGGAGTTCAAGCGCGCCGTGGCCGAGCTCCTGCGGTCGACCGTCGATCGGCTGGACGGCATCGTGGGCCGGTTCTCGGCGCATGAAGATTCCGTCCTCATCAAGGTCGGCCTCGACTTGAACGAGGTTCTGCGCGACGTCGCGGAGAGGGCGATCGGGCGCGCCCGGTCGAGATCATCGACAACGGCGCGGGAATGTCGCGCGAGTTCGTGCGCGACCGCCTCTTCCGCGCCTTCGAGACGACCAAGCCGGACGGAGTCGGCCTGGGACTGGCCACGGCACACCAGATCGTCCGGTTCCACCAGGGGACCATGCGCGTGCTCTCGGAGCCCGGCGGGGGCACGGTGGTGCGGTTGAATTTCCCCGGCATCATCCCGGCCACGCCCGCTCCGGAGGCACGGTGATCGATTCGGCGCTCCCGCCGGCGCCGGGAACCATTCTCGTCGTCGAGGACGATCCCTTTCTGCTCGAGCAGCTGAAGTGGTCGCTCAAAGGGGCCTTCGAGGTGCGCGGCGCGCGGGACGCGGTCGAGGCACGGGCGCTGCTCGAATCGGACCCGGAGCTTTATCTCTTCGACCTGCGGCTGCCTCCCTCCGGCCTCGTCGAGGAAGGCTTCCAGCTTCTTTCCGAGGCGAGGCGGCGCAACCCCGAGGCGACGGTCGTGATGATGTCGGGCGAGGAAGACCGCCAGGCGGCGCTGCGCTCGATCGAGCTCGGCGCGTTCGACTTTTTCCGAAAGCCCGTCGACGCGGGGGAGTTGATGGTGATCCTGAAACGGGCCCTCGAGCGGCGACGGCTCCTCGCGGAGAACCGGGAACTGAAGAAAAAGCAGACCGAGGAGAGCTCCTTCGACCGGCTCGTGGGTCAGAGCGCGCCGATGCTCCGGCTCTTCCGGGAAATCGAGAAGGTCGCGCCATCGGATGCGACCGTCATGCTGCAGGGAGAGAGCGGCACCGGCAAGGAGCTCGTCGCGCACTCCATCCACCAGCGCAGCGCGCGGCGGGCCCGCCCTTTCATCGCCGTCAACGGGTCGGCGCTGCCGGAGACGCTGGCGGAATCCGAGCTGTTCGGGCACGAGAAGGGCGCCTTCACGGGCGCCAACGCGTCCCGCGCCGGCCGTTTCGAGATGGCGCAGGGCGGCACGCTGTTTCTTGACGAGATCGGCACCCTGTCCGCCGCCGTGCAATCGAAGCTCCTGCGCGTCCTGGAATCCCGCGAGATCGACCGGCTCGGCGGGCGCCGGAGCATACCCGTCGACTTCCGGTTGATCTCCGCCACCAACGAGGACCTGGAAGCTCGCGTGGCGGCGGGGAGCTTCCGCGAGGATCTCTTCTATCGGATCAGCACGATTCCCCTTCGCATCGCGCCGCTGCGCGAACGGAAAGAGGACATCCCGGTCCTGGTGGAGCATTTCCTCGCCAAATACGCCGCCCGGCATCGCAAGGCGCAGCCCCGGCTCGCGGAAGGAGTTCTGGAGCGGCTGGTCTCTCACGCCTGGCGCGGCAACGTGCGCGAGCTCGAGCACGTCGTCGAAATGCTCGTTCTATTTTCCGAGGGGGACCTGATCGGACTGGAGGACCTTCCGCGCGGCGTGCGGGCGACGGTGGCGGTCCCGGTTGCGGGTTCGCCCGTTTCGTTCGCGGGGGCGGTCGAAGATTTCGAGAGGAAGCTGCTCTCCGAGGCGATCGCCCGGGCGGGGGGCGTCAAGGCCGAGGCGGCCCGCCGTCTGAAGCTCGACGGGAACCAGATCAAGTATCTCTGCCGGAAATACTCCCTTTAGACCGGTGAATAATTCAGCCGCGGGTCGAAAAGTCATCCGCGCTCGGTGATCGCCGACTTTCTCTTTTTTCGTGCGCCCCCACGAGATCAACGACTTACGCAGGAGTTTGCGTTCTCATCGATGTGGCCCCGCGTTTGCGATGCCGGATGACAAAGAGGAGGTGACCGATGGCAAAGGAAGTCAGAATCACTTTGACCGAGGAGCAGAAGGCGAAGATCAAGGCGGCCACGGGAAAGACCATGGGAGAGATCCGGGTGTCGAGCCTCGGCAACAACATCGCCCTGGCTCCCGGCCAGCAGACCTCCCGCATGGGCGACCAGTCGTCTTTGCGCGTCGGTGACCAGGAGGCGCTTCGGGCCGGCGATCAGGAAGCGATGCGCGCGGGGGACCAGGAGGCGCTTCGGGCGGGCGATCAGGAAGCGCTGCGCGCGGGGGACCAGGAGGCTCTTCGGGCGGGCGATCAAGAAGCGCTGCGCGCCGGGGACCAGGAGGCGCTTCGCAGCCAGGTCGAGTAAGGCTCTTTCCTGTCGAATCTCGAGGCCCCGCGCGCGCGGGGCCTTTTCTTTACCAGACGATGGTTCGAAGCCAGCGCCAGAGCACGTCGAACATGCGGGAGGCATAGGACGCCCGCGCGGACCGGATCTTCAAGGTGGCGTGCGCCCCCGGGAGAAGCATTCCATCCGTGTTTTCGAAGACCGCGAGGGCGACGAAACGGTCCGGCTTCTGTGAGGGGAGGCGGGGATCGATGCCGGCGGCGGCGGTCAGCGGCTGCTCCACTGTCGCGGGAGAGATGGAGGCGATCGAACCCGGCCACGACTCCATGGGACGGGTCATGATGAGCGCCTTCACGGGCGCGCCGGCCTTCAGGTACTCGAGGAACCGCTCCGACACTTCCGCTTCGGCCACCATCCGCCGGCAGTCGCCGATTCGAGCGAGCGCGAATCCCGCCGGCACGGATCGGCCCTGAAGGTCCTGCATGCGAGGCGACAGCACCCGCCCGGCGATCGGGCTCCTCACGAGCAGGAACCCCTGCCGGTATTCGGTCGTCTGACGGGCCGTTTGCGCCGCCAGCGCGCGGCTGCCCGACTGAAAGGCGAGTCCGGCGTTCGAGGCGGCCCGATCGGCGTGCGACTTCTTCGTGAACCGTTCCTCCTGGGAGCGAAACCGGCTCGCATCCGCTTCGAGCGCGGGGTTGCCCAGCCGGACGATCGGCTGCCCCTTCCCGACCAGGTCCCCTTCGCGGACGAACACGTCGGTCACAACGCTCTCCTCCGGAGCCTGGACGGTCAGCTGTGCGCGCGGCTTCAGTACGGACGTGGCCTCGATCGTCCGGGCAGTCCAGGGAACGGCGAGCAAAATCACCAGAGCGACCGCAGATCCAATGAGCGGCCACCGGCTTCGGGGCGACATGACGATCTCCTTTTTGTCCAGGTAGAAGAGCTTTGCGATCCGCGCGGCCTTACGGAGCCGCTTCCGAAACAGATAGAAGAGGGTCAGCATGAGAAGGAAGGCGGCGATGTCGGGGAAATACTTCGTGTAGAGGTTGTTGAAGAGTTTCCCGATCACGAACATGACGGAGGCGGTGTAGACGGCGGCGAGCACTCCATAGACCACGCACAGACGCCGCTTCCGCCTGGTCATCGCCGGTATCTCGACGGGGAGCCTCAGAACGTACTTCTGGAAGCCCGTGCTCAGGAGCTTGAACGAAGCCTCCCGGAGGTCCTGCAGCTGAAGAACGCTCGAGAGCGCGTAGTAGCCGTCGATTTTGATGAGCGGGTTGATGTTGAAGAAGATCGTCGAGAATCCGGTGAGGAGCATCGTCTTGTAGGCGAACTGGTGCAGGAAGGAATCGGGATAGGACAGGAGCCAGAGAGCGGTGGCGGTGCTGCAGATGATCGCCTCGACGTAGATGCCCGCGACCGTCACCCAGAGGCGCTGCCATCGGCTCGGGAACATGAACGAGTCCGAGGTGCTGCAGTAGAAAGCCGGAGTGAAATAGAAGAGAACCAGACCGATGTCATGAACCTCTCCTCCATACATCTTGCAAACGTAGCCATGGCTGAATTCGTGGATGGCTCCGATGATCGAGAGGATGAAGAAGAAGTGGAGGACGTCCAGCAGCGGCTTGCCGAAGAAATGGTACAGGTCCATCGTGCCCGCCCAGATCGGCTGCCAGTTCCGGATGAAGACGCCAACGGTCCAGAGCGACGCGATGCAGGTCAGCGCGACCATGGGCGGAGACCAGATCCAGCGCACGTACTTGACCGTCCGGGTCAGGATCCGGTCCGGGTCGAGGACGTGAAACATGATGAAGAACGGGTTGAACCCCTCGGACTTCGCCTCCGCGGTCTCTTCGCGCAGCGTCCGGAACTTGTCGAGAAGAGTGAGGCTGCGTTCGGCGGCGGTCAGCTCGATGAGATCCATCCGGCGAAGAAGCTCGTCCCACTCGAGCACCATAGCCAGGTCGACGGGGTTCCGGCCCGCGCGGCGGTTGAACTCGGCCAGGATCTCGGAGTGCGTGCGCGAGCCGTCGAAGAGGTGGATGAGACGCCACTGGATTTCCTTGAACCTGTAAAACGCCATCTCCCGGGGGTCTTTGACGATCCACATCACCTCGCCCAGCTGAACCTGCCTCCGGATGGTCAGGTCTTTGCGCAGCGAGGGACGCGGCTCGGGCGGTCCGTGGCGGGCCGCGAGGGCCTTGACGCTTTCGCCGGGCTTGCCGGCGGCGAGAAGCTTCGTGGGTCTGAGTGCGCTCAAGGCAGGATCGGCCAGATCTTCTTCCAGAACCAGCGAACGGGTTTTCGAAAAATGGCGACCGCGATGGGAGCCCGTTCGCCGGACACTTTCGCCGATCCCTGCACGCCGGTCTGTAGTCCCTCCGGGTGCTCGATCCTCGCTTCCGCGATCACGAAGCTGTCGTCCCCGTCCTGTCGGACGTGTGAGCCCGGCCGCGTGATCGTGCCGCGGAAGGTCCGGGTTGGATACGGGTTGAGCTTCAGGGCGACGGACTGGCCGGGCCGGATGAGTGTGGCATCCATCTCCGGCACGGCGACCTCGGCCAGCACGGTGCCGAGATCGGCGATGACGCAGAGCTCGGTGCCTTTCGTCAGGAGCTGGCCGACGCGCTCTTCGATCCGGGGAGTCACGATGGTGCCGGCGACGGGCGCCCGGAGGCTCGTGCGCTCGAAGCGGTCTTCCTCGAAGGAAAGTTTCGCCTTCATCTCGTCGCGTCGTGAGCCGGCCTCGAACATCGCCGCGGAATCACCGGCCTCCTGGAACTTCGCGACGTCGCTCTCGGCGATCTGATAGCCGGCGCGCGCGTCCGCGACCGCGGAGCGGTAGGTCTCCGGGTCGAGCGTCGCGATCACCTCGCCGGCGGCCACCGAATCTCCTTCGTGGCGGACCACGGACAGGATCGTGCCATCGACCCCCGCCGTGACGGCAGCGCGGCGCCCGGGCAGTATTCGCGCCGGACCGCCCACGCGAATCCGCCAGGGCACGGCGAACAGAAAGAGGAGCAGGGCGGCCGTGCCGACCGTCCAGGCGAGCCGCCGCCTCCTCGGAATCTCGAGGAGCTTCCGGCGGCGCTCGGCGAGCGGTCTCAGGAACCCGGGCAGGGGGATCTGCTTGTACAGCTGGGCATTCCGCACGGCGACGGTCGCCTGGTTGACCAGGATCGCGAGGAGGTCTCGCTTGTCCTCGTCCAGGATGAGCGGGCGTTTCCGGAAAAAGGCGAGGATGCCGAGCTTTCCTTCTTCGTCGTTCAAGAGAAGCCCGTGGAACGAACGGAAGCCCGCCCGCTCGAAGAATCCCCGGAACTTCTCCTCGGTCTCCGGCCGATCGGCCTGGATCTTCCCGTCGTCGCCCTGGATCACCGCGACGTCCGAGCCGCTGAAGAAGACCCATTCGAGGAGCTGCTCGGTCAGGTGGATCCGCGGATCCTTACGATCGACCGTGAGAGTGCCGGAGATCGCGCCGAGGCGCAGCTTGCCCCGGTCCATGATCGCGATCGCGCATTGATCGTAAGAGATCAACGCCGCCGTCGCGTTCACGATCCTCTTCATGACCTTGTCGAGGTCGAGGGTGGCCGTGATCTCGCGGCTGACGGTCAGAAGCGCGTCGAGCTCCTGGACCTTTTTTTCAGCCTCGTATTGCCGCGCGTTGTGCAACGCCCGGACCGCCTGCCTTGCCAGATCCCCGATGAGCTCCTCGTCCTCGGACGTGAACTCCGGGTTGCGGCCCCGCTTGTTGACGAGAGTGAGCGCTCCAACGGACTGGTGGCCCTCGACCAGCGGCACGGCGAGGAGCGACCGGACCACGAAGCCTTCGGCTTCCTGCGACGCCGGATCGCCGGCGGGTATCGCGTTGCGCCGGACGGCCTTGCGGTCGGCGAGAACGTCTCCCGCGACGCTCGCCCCCACGGCGGCCGGGGCGGAGGCGATCTCGTAGTTCTCGTTGACCACGGTCTCGCCGAGGACCAGTTCCTGTCCGTCTTCTCCAAAGAGCCAGATGGAGCCGACCTCGGCCGTCCCGAAGTCGACCGCCTTTCGAGCGATGATCCGGGTGAGCTCCGAGAGGTCGATCGTCGAGCCGAACGCCTTGGACAGGTCGTAGAGCGCCGTGAGCCTCTCGATCGCCTGCCGCATTCCGGCCGTCTTTCGCTCGCCGCGCAGCGCGCGCTCGAACCGGGGTGCCGCCTGCTCGAGCAGGCCGCCGAGACGGGTCAGGACCTCGTGGGGTCTCGGCGGTTCGGAGAAGAAAAGCAGGAGGGCCGCGACGACTTCCTCCGCGCGCGACACCGGCACGGCGAGGCACGACCCGGGGGGAGGATCCCCGGTCCACGCGGCCAGGCGCGCGGGAACCTCCGACGGCGCCATGGCGATGGGTTCGCGGTCCCGCAGGATCTCCTGGGCGAGAGGGTCCTGCCGGGAGATCGTGCGGCGGCTGGATTTCCGCCCCCCGTCTCCGGCGATGCCCGTGCAGGCGAGCAGAGGATGAGTCGGATCGGGGGTCCACGAGAGCGCCGCGGTTGCTCCGGTGAGATCGGCGCTCCAGCGCGCGAGCCACGCGGAGAGCTGGGACAGAGTTTCACAGGCAGCCAGTTCCGAAGCGGCCGTGCCGCTTCCCGCCACGTCTCCGGGCTCGTCCGCCAGAACCTCTCCTAAAAGCTCATGACGGCCTTTTCAGGGTCGTCGTAAATCTCGAAGACGGAGTCGAGCTTGGTCATTTCGAGGAGCCTTCGAACCTGCGGGCCCGCGCGGAGCAGCTTCGTCTGACCGCCCTCATTCTGTGAGGTCGTCATCGCGCGGACGAGCGCTCCGAGTCCGGAGCTGTCGAGGAACCGCACGCCGGTCATGTCGATCAAAAGGTTGATCTGCCCTTGCTCGAGGAGACCCGCGATGGTTTTCTTGAACGCCGCCTCCGACTCGCCGATGACGAGGTCGCCGTCGACGGTCACGATCGTGACCGGGCCATCCTGCCGAACCGAGAGGGGCATGCGTGCGGCGGATTATATGGCGGCGCCCGGCGAAAGAGGATGCGGTGCGTGGCGGGGGAATCTCAGGTCGGCCCGGGCGCCGGGATCGCCCTGTGGGGTGGCTGGTGATAAGTTCGCGAGGCGTGGCCGGTCCTCCAGCGGATTCTCGTCACCCCGCTCCATCACCGTCTTCCGTGGCGATCACCCCCGAGCTCGTCGCCGGACACAACCTTTCCGCGGAGGAATACGGGCGGATTCTGGAGATCCTCGGCCGGCAGCCGAATTACGTCGAGCTCGGGATCTTCTCCGCCATGTGGAGCGAGCATTGCTCGTACAAGTCTTCCCGGCTCCATCTTCGGAAGTTCCCGACCACCGGGTCTCGCGTCATCCAGGGCCCCGGCGAGAATGCGGGCGTGGTGGACATCGGCGACGGGCTCGCCGTGGCTTTCAAGATGGAGTCCCACAACCATCCGTCCTTCATCGAGCCCTACCAGGGCGCGGCGACGGGGGTCGGGGGGATCCTGCGCGACATCTTCACCATGGGCGCGAGGCCGATCGCGTCCCTGAACTCGCTGCGCTTCGGCTCCCTCGACGCGCCCCGCATGAAGCACATCGTGGACGGGGTGGTGCGCGGCATCGCGGGCTACGGCAACTGCATGGGGATCCCGACGGTCGGAGGGGAGACGACGTTTCATTCCGCCTACAACGGCAACATCCTCGTCAACGTCTTCAACGCCGGCATCGTCCGGGCCGACCGGATTTTCCTGGGGCGGGCGGAGGGCGCGGGCAATCCGGTCGTGTACGTCGGCTCGAAGACGGGCCGCGACGGAATTCACGGCGCGACGATGGCCTCCGAAGAGTTTGCCGGCAACCAGACCTCTCAGAAGCGGCCGAACGTGCAGGTCGGCGACCCGTTCACGGAAAAGCTGCTCCTCGAGGCGTGTCTGGAGCTCTTCGCGACGGACGCGGTCGTCGGCATCCAGGACATGGGAGCCGCGGGCCTCACCTCCTCGACGTTCGAGATGGCGGGACGCGCCGGCAGCGGAGTCGAGATCGATCTCTCGAAGGTGCCGGCCCGCGAGACCGGCATGACGCCGTACGAGATCATGCTCTCGGAATCCCAGGAGCGGATGCTGCTGGTGTGCCGGAGCGATCGCCTTCCCGAGGTGCTCGCGATCTTCCGCAAGTGGGAGCTCGACGCGGTCGAGATCGGGAAGGTGACAGACACAGGGCGTGTCGTGCTGTTCTTCGGGGGCGAAAAGGTAGCAGACCTGCCCGCGGCGCCGCTGGCGGACGAGGCGCCCGTGTACGACCGGCCGAGGCGTCCGGCCGCCGCGCCGCCGCCTCCGCGGTGGCCCGAGGAGCCGGAACCCTCGGATTACGGCGCGTGCCTCCGCCGGATCCTCGCCTCCCCCAACGTCTCCGAAAAGTCGTGGATCTGGACCCAGTATGACCACATGGTGGGCACCAACACGGTCGAGCGGCCCGGAGGCGACGCCGCGATCGTGCGGGTCAAGGGAACCGCCAGAGCGCTGGCCTTGAAGTCGGACGTGAACCCGTTTTTCTGCGCGCTCGATCCGTACCGAGGGGCGGCGATCGCGGTCGCGGAGGCCGCGCGCTCCATCTCCTGCACCGGAGGACGGCCGCTCGCGATCACCGACTGCCTGAACTTCGGCAACCCGGAGAAGCCGGACGTCATGGCGCAGTTCGAGGCGGCGGTGCGCGGTATCTCCGACGCCTGCCGCGCCTTCGACATCCCGGTCGTGTCCGGAAACGTCTCCTTCTACAACGAGACGGACGGCCGCGCGATCCCCCCGACCCCGACGGTCGGGATGGTGGGGCTGCTCGAGGACGTGGACCTCCGCGTCGCGATGGCCTTCCGCCGGGATGGCGATCGGGTGGCTCTGCTCGGGCAGACGCGCGACGAGCTCGGAGGCAGTGAGTTCCTGCGCACCGTGCGCGGACGGGACGAAGGCCCGTGCCCGGAGGTGGATCTGGCGGCCGAGCGCCGGCTCTGCGAGCTCCTTCTCGATCTCGCGGCGAGCCGATCTCTCTCTTCGGCCCACGACGTGGCGGATGGAGGGCTGGCCGTCGCGCTCGCCGAAAGCGCCATGGCGGGCGCCCTCGGCGCGGACATCGAGGTCCCCGGGTTCGTTCGGCATTCCGCCCTCCTGTTCGGCGAGAGCACCGGCCGGGCCGTCGTGTCGTTTGCGTCGGGCGAGGAGCGGAACATCGCGGAACGCGCCGCCGCCGCCGGCGTGCCTCTCGTGATGCTGGGCCGCATCGGAGGCCCGCGCCTGCGCATCGCGCGAGGCGACGCGCCGCCGATCGACGAAGACCTCCGGGATCTGACTGCGCTCTGGCGATCCGCGTTCCGCCGCTCGATCGAGTCCGCCGAGCTTCTCTAGCGGGTTGCGGCGGGCGGACTATCCCCGCTTTCGCGGGCCTCGCGGCGCCGACGGACCGGCGGGACCGTGGCGAGGGCCGGTTGGGCCCAGGGGCCGGTGGGGGATTTTCCCGGCGCGCTTCTGCCCGGAAGAGCCGCCGGAGACACGGGCCGCCGGGCCCGAGGGTCCGATCGGCCGGACGCGTGGCGCCGGGGCCGCGACCCGGTCGCGGCGCGAGACGAGCGCGGGCGCCGTCTTCCCGTAGCGGACCTCCTCCAGAAAAAGACCCGACGGAGGCGCAGTCCACACCGCGGTCGAGCCGGGCAGCCGCTCATCCAGCAGGCGGCGAGCTTCGTCCACCGAGAGATTGCCCCGCCCGACCTCGATCAGCGTTCCGACCAGGCGGCGGACCATCTTCCAGAGAAAGTGCGACGCCTCGATCCGATAGTGGATTTCCTGGCCGGCCTCCGTGACCTCGCTCGCCACGACCACGACCTCCGTCGAATCGAGCCCGGCGGCGTTCTCGCAGAAGGCGGAAAAGTCGTGGCGTCCGACGAAGAGGCGCGCCGCCTCGCGCATCGTCGAGGCGTCGAGGCTGTCCTTGACCCACCAGACGAGCCGTTTCTCGAACGCGGTCCGGCGCCGGGAGATCCGGTACAGGTAGCGGCGCGACGCCGCGTCGTGGCGCGCGTGGAAATCCGGAGGGGCCGGCTCAACTGACATCACGTTGACGTCGAAGGGGAGCCGGTCGTTCAACCCGTGCTGGATCTCGACCGGAGAGAGCTCCTTCCGCGCCTTGACGTGCGCGATCTGAGCGAGCGCGTGGACTCCGGCGTCTGTCCGGCCGGCGCCTCCGACCGTCGCGTCCTCGCCGAGCAGCTCTCGGGCGGCGCGTCCGAGAACCCCCTGCACCGTGCGATCCGCGTTCTTCTGGGACTGCCAGCCGTGGTAGCGCGTGCCGTCGTACTCGAGGGTGAGCTTCCAGGTCGGCACCCGCGGGAGCTTACCTTTCCGGGTGTTCGGGACTCGGCGCAAAAAAAAGGCCGGGCGTCAGCGGAAAGACTCCACCGACTCCCGGCCGGGATGTCTTGCGAGGCGTCTAGGAGGGGTTCTTGACCTGAAGGTTGTTGTTCACCCGGACGACCCCATTCACCGAGCGGGCGACGTCCGCCGCCATCCGCTTCTGGTCCGGGTTGTCCACCTGGCCGGCGAGGGTCACGACGCCGTTCGTCGAGTTGACTTCGATGTTGGTGAGCGTCGACAGCTTCACGTCCGCCGCCAGCTTCGCCTTGACCGATGTCTTGATCCCCGCGTCATCCACCTGCGTCCCCGCGGACGTGCTGGTCTTGCAACCGGCCACGAACGACGCGAGAACCACGATGGCCGCGATTCCCACCAATCCTCTGAAGCGTTGCACCATGACTACTCCTCCTTTGCCTGCTGGGCCGTTTCGACCCGGGCGATGATCGGAGCCCCCTTCGCCCGGGAGAATCCCGAACTCGTCGAAGAGCCCCTACTGAGAACCAGGTTATTGACTCGAACGACGCCCGGCACGGAAAGCACGGCGCGCTGCGCCTCCTGGGCCTCCCCGTCCTGACCCTGCCCGAGGAGTGCGACGACCCCGCGATACGAGCGCGCCTCGAGACGGTGCGTATCGAGGCCCGCCTGTGCGAGAGCCTCGTTGGCGCGGCGGGAAAGCTCGCGATCCGCGGCCGTGGACGCGTTGTGGGCGGAGCTGGCGCATCCGACGCCGAGCGTCGCCGCGAGCAGAGCGGCGCCGGCCGCTCTGGCGGCCCGACCGATCGGCTGCGACGTCCTCCGGCTTACCATCCTGAAACGGACAAAAAGCAGGGACCGTGCCAAGACGGCCGCCGACCGGCGGGGCCTTACAATCCGGGCCTCTTTTGCCGGACGGGCCGGCTCGGTCGGTCGGGGAGGTCGCTCTGGGTTGTCTCGTCCGGATGGTCGGCTCGCTCTGTCTGCTGCTCGCGCTGCTCATCGGATTGCGGCGCGCGACGGAAACGCGCGGGACGATCCCTCCGCTCTCCGTCGGCGACCGCGATACGGTCGTCGACGGGGTTCGATGGCGCTCGAGGGAGTCCGGCGGACTTCGCGGCGCGGGTGACCCGGTGATCTTCGTGCACGGATTCCTGTCGAGCTCCGTGACCTGGAGGCAGGTCCTCGCGGACGCGGCGGCCGGCCGGCAGGCGATCGCGGTAGACCTTCCCGGCTCCGGATTCTCGGACCGGCCCTGGCCCTACGACTACACCGCGCTGGGGCAGGCCGAGCGCCTCCTGAGGTACCTCGACGTCCGAGGCCTTCGCCGCGTCTGCCTCGTCTGCAGTTCCTTCGGGGGCGCGGTCTGCGAAGCGGTGGCCGCGGCGCGTCCGGACCGCGTCGCCGCCCTGGTGCTCGCCGACGCCGCGTTCCCCGGCATCGCGATTCCGATCGGTTTTCGCGTGCTCCGGACTCCCGTGGTCGGGGATCTGCAGATCGAGCTTCTTACGCGGCCCGTCATGGCGTACACGCTGCGGCACCGCCTCTACGCCCGGCCGGAGCGCGTGACCCAAACGACGGTGAACGACTGGTGGTACCCGATTCCGGTGCCGGGGACGCGCCGCGCGGCTCTGGCCGCGGTCCGGATGAACACCCGCGGCACGGAGCGGATGCTGGAAAAGATCCGGGCTCCCACCCTGGTGTTGTGGGGCAAAGAGGACGCTCTTCTCGAGCCGTCGCAGGGGCTGGCTCTGTCGTCCGCGATCGAGGGAGCGCGGTTCGTGGTGATGCCGGACGTCGGCCATCTGCCGCAGGAAGAGGACCCGGCAGGCTTCTCCCGGACCGTCGCCGAATTTCTGAAGCAGTTGCCGGAGACACCACAGTGACCGGCGGGCTGCTCCTATACGGAGCGAACGGGTACACCGGCCGGTTGATCCTCGAGACTGCCTTGCGGGCCGGCCTGCAGCCCGTGATCGCCGGCCGGCGCCGGGAGGCAATCGAGCCGGTCGCCCGGTCCGCCGGTGTCGACTTTCGCGTCTTCGATCTCGCCGACCGGCCGGCCTCCTCCCGGGCGCTCCAGCCGTTCGATGCGATGTTGCTCGCCGCCGGACCTTTCTCTCGTACCAGCTCTCCGGCTCTGGACGCGTGCCTCGCCGCCCGAACGGCGTATCTGGACATCACCGGCGAGGTCGCGGTCTTCGAGGCCCTGTTCGAGAGGAGCGAAGAGGCGAAGGCCGCGGGCATCGCGGTACTTCCAGGAGTCGGCTTCGACGTCGTACCGACGGACTGCCTCGCGGCTCTACTCGCTCACCTTCTTCCGGACGCCGACCGGCTGACGCTCGCCTTTCGCGGATTTCGCCCGTCTCCGGGAACCGCGAAGACGATGCTTCAGGGAGCGGGAAGCGGGGGACTCGTCCGAATCGGCGGGAGGCTCGTCGCCGTTCCCTCCGCCTGGAAGACGCGGGACATCCCGTTCGCGGACCGGACGCGCCGCGCGATGACCGTCCCCTGGGGCGATCTCTCGACGGCCTGGCGCTCGACCGGCATTCCGAACATCGAAACGTACGCGGCCGCGTCTTCGAGCGCGATTGCGTCCGCCCGCCGCCTCCGCCTCGTCGCGCCCGTTCTCGGGTGGGGACCTCTCCGGCGCGTGATCGAGCGCGTCATCGTCTCGCGGGTGTCGGGTCCGTCGGTGGAGGAGCGGAGCCGCGAGCGCTACCAGGTCTGGGGCCGGGCGGAGGCCTCCGGAGGGCGCGCGGTCGAGGGCCGCGTGACGACGCTCGAGGGCTACGACTTCACCGCGGAGTCCGCCGTTGCGAGCGCCCGGCGCGTTCTCGCGGGCGATGTCGCCCCGGGAACGTGGACCCCGGCGCAGGCATTCGGAGCGCATTTCGTCGAGACGATCCGCGGGACGGTCTGCGAGGTTCCGTCGCGGACCGAAGGCGGCCCTCCCTGACGGCCCTTGGCCGGGCTTTGGAGTGAAAATGGAAGACCTCGTGTCCGAATCGACGCAACCCGGCGCCCCGTCCGGCGGAGGTCATCCGATCTTCGGCGTTTCCACGTCAGTCGCCGCGTTCGTCGGGGAGACCCTGAGGGGCCCCGCGGACCAGGTGCGCCGGATCTCGAGCTTCGCCGCGTTCGAGAGCGAATTCGGAGGGCTCGCGGCGAACCGTCCTCTGGGCCATGCGATTTTTCATTTCTTCCGCAACGGGGGCGTCCACGCCCTCGTGGTGCGAGTCGCGCGCATCGACGGGGCGTCCCCGACGTCCGCGGACTTCTGCGGAAGCGCCGGCGGAAAGACCGGGCTTCACGCGCTCGAAGATGCCGACCTCTTCAATCTCCTCTGCCTTCCCGATGCCGTCGACCCGGGAGTCCTGGCGGAAGCGTTGGCCCTCTGCCGGACCCGGCGCGCATTGCTGATCGTCGATCTCCCGGAGTCGATCGACAGTCCGGCGGAGGCGCAGGCATGGCTCAGCGCCAACCCGCTGCTTCGGAGCCGCGATGCGGCCGCGTGGTTCCCGCGCTTTCGCGCGAAGGACCCGGGAACGGTGACGCCCGGAGTCTTCGCGACGAGCGGAGCCGTCGCCGGGATCTACGCGCGCAACGACGCGGCGCGCGGAGTCTGGACGGCACCGGCCGGAGAGCACGCCGCCATTCTCGACGCCGCCGGTCCCGTCGTCTCCCTGAGAAACGCGGACACGCAGGCCCTCCATTCGCAGGGTCTGAACACGCTGCGCTCGCTTCCATCGGGAGCGACGGTGCTCTGGGGAGCTCGCACGCTCGGGGGCGCGGACTCTTCGAACGACGAATACGCTTACGTCCCGGTCCGGCGACTCGTGCTTTTTCTCGAGGAGAGCATCTTTCGCGGGACCTCGTGGGCCGTCTTCGAGCCGAACGACGAGCCGCTGTGGGCGAAAGTGCGGGCTTCCGTCGGCGCGTTCCTGCACGGTCTGTTCGTCGCGGGCGCCTTCCAGGGATCGACGCCCCGGCAGGCCTGGTTCGTCAAGTGCGGACGCGATACGATGAGCCAGGACGACATCGACAACGGACGCCTGATCGTCGAGATCGGCGTCGCGCCGGTCCGGCCGGCCGAATTCGTGATCTTCCGCATCGGGCAGTTCGGGTGCCGCGGACACGATTGCTGAGCGGTTCTCGCCGCCGCAGTTCTTCGCCCGGAGTCCAATCCTCAGCGAGCGATCCCGAACAGCGAAGGCGCGGGTATCGTCCCGCCGGCGACGAGAGGCCGGGCCCGGCCCGATTCACGGCGTTCGAACGCGAGTGCGGGAAGGGCGAGTCGAATCTTCCCGAGCCTTCCGGTGCCGAGGAATCGCACGATGCTCTCGCGGGTTGCGGCATCGTTGAGCCCGAGGAGCGCGTGGGCGGCTCCGTCGACATGGAGATGCACGCCGTTCGGGAAATCCCGGATCACTTCGTCGGCATTCGATTCCGGAGCATCGCCGTCCAGAGTTCCGCTCACGTTGTCGTGCCTGGGGCATCGCGCCGCTTCCGGAGATGCAAAGTCCGTTGCGTCGCCGAGTGCGGCGGACGGCCGCTCCCGCGCGATCCGCTGCTCTCTTTCCAACGAAGCGGCCGAGCTGCAGCGATGCGTGAAGACCGTCGCGTTGGGTGCGGGGGCCGTGCGCCAGCCGTCGGCCATTCTGCCGAGTTCGGTGAAGTTACCGTCGTCCATTGCCTGGAAGAGCGCGGGAAGGTGCGCGATCGCGTTTCTCGTGGTGAGGAGCGCCCGGGTGTACCACACGAGGTCGAAGGCGCTCACAGTGACCGTCCGGCGCTCGCCGGCCGACTCCATGTCGACGTGGGCGGGACGCTCGGCGAGTCGATCCCGAAAGCGCAAGACCGACGGTTCGCCTGCGGTGCGCCTCGGGAACGGCCTGGCCTTTGCTCTGTCGCCGGACGGACGATGGGCTCTTTCAGCGCCGCACCGCCTCGCCGCGGTCCTGGTCCTTCTCCCAACCGGCGCCGGTCGGCCGCGGAGTCGCCTCTTTCCGGCGTCCGCATCCTGGGCGAGGGGGCGTGTTTCCGCGCTCTAAACGTTTTCGAGAACGTCCTGGGGCGCACCGCCGGCCAACGACACCGTGGCGAGAGTTCCTACCTGAGCGCTTTGAGCGAGTTTCCAAACGGCCCTTTCGGGTACTCGGCACCGTTTTCAGGCGTGATCTTCGACGGGTCCGCGGACTTCAAAATCTTCACCGCGTCGAACGAATCGCGCGCCGTCCGCTGCAGAGTGCCCGCCACCGCCTCGGAGTACATCGACTCGAACGAATCGGACGCCGCTCCGCTCGAGGCGCCCGCTCGGATCCCGAAGTCCGCGACGCTCGTCATCGAGACGGCCCCGGCGGAGCCCGGGAGGATCCTCGGAAGAGAAGGGGAGACCGCGAGCGCGCGGAGGGGCGACGGTTTCGCGACCTTCTTCTCCGAGACCGCACGGGACAGAAACCCGTCCGAGGTCGACTTCACGCCCGGCGTTCCCGACTCCATGAAGTCCTGGGCTCGAAATGGGAGCGCGTCGCGTCCGGGCTGCCGACGGCGTGGACGAACGCGGCGGATCCGTCCTTGAAGAGCGGCAGGACGGGGGCAAGCAAGGATGCAGGCCGAAGAATCCGTCGAGATCGAGCGCCGCGCTGTCCGCCGAGCCGGGCCGGGGGATCGCGATCGACGGCCTCGCGTCGTAGTACGCCTTCTCCGCGTACGGGACGACGACGTTCAGCCCGTCGACGGCGCCCCTCTGAAAGATGGCGACGAGGACGCGCCGGCTCGCAGGCCGGCCCGTGATGGCGCGATAAGTTCCGCGGCGGACGTGGGGATGACTTCCTCGTTGTTTTCTCGCTTGCGGTCCTGGTTGCCGTCTGGCCAGGGCTGAAATCCGAGAGCGGTTCACGGAACCGATTTGGATGTTCAAACCAGTCTTTCCTGAAAGCCAAGCCATGGCAGCCGCACGCGTCGCTTCCGCTCGCTCGTTTTACGGGACCAGCAGCGTTCTCGGCGCAAGGATAGAATTCATTCCGCTCCTCCATGAGCGTCACGAGCGGGACCCGCCTGGGCCCCTATGAGGTCATTTCGCCGCTCGGTGCGGGCGGAATGGGGGAGGTGTACCGGGCGCGGGACACGCGACTCGGGCGCGAGGTGGCGATCAAGGTGCTGCCGGCGGCGCTCGCGTTGGAACCCGAACGCCTGAAGCGCTTCGAGAGGGAGGCGCGCTCGGCCTCGTCGCTGAATCACACCAATATCGTCACAATTTATGACATTGGGGTGTCGGACTCGACTTCCTACATAGCGATGGAGCTGGTGAACGGCGAGTCGCTTCGTTCGGTACTCGCGGAAGGATCGCTGCCGGTCCCCCGGTTTCTTCGGATCGGCGTCCAGCTAGCCGACGGTCTGGCCAAGGCGCACGAGGCCGGCATCGTGCACCGGGACTTGAAGCCAGAGAACGTGATGGTCACGAAGGACGGAATAGTCAAGATCCTCGACTTCGGACTTGCGAAGCTGTCCCAGACGGAATCGGGCAGCGGCGAGGCGTCGCATCTGCCGACCCAGACAGGAACCAGTCCCGGGATCGTGCTCGGGACGGTTGGTTACATGTCGCCCGAGCAGGCGAGCGGTCATCTGGTGGATTACCGCTCGGACCAGTTCTCCCTGGGTTCCGTTCTGTATGAGCTTGCGACGGGTAAGCGGGCGTTCGAGGGAAAAACGCCTCCGGAGACTCTCACGGCGATCATCCGAGACGACCCCGAGGCGATCGGCACCGTGAATCCGGAGGTTCCGGTGCCCTTGCGGTGGGTCGTCGAACGGTGCCTCGCCAAGGACCCCGAGGAGCGCTACGCCTCGACCAAAGACCTGGCCCGAGACCTCGCGTCGGTCAGGAACCACCTTTCCGAAGTCACCAGCGCAACGGAGTCGCTCAGAGTTTCAGCGCCGTCGCACCGTCGCGCCTGGATCCCAGCGGTGGTTGCGGCTGCGATTGTCGTCGCGCTGGGCGCGACGGCCTGGAGTCTCCGCCGCACCGTCTGGCAGAGCCCCCTCGCCGGTGCTCGCTTCAGCCGTTTCACGTCGTGGGAAGGTTCAGAGCTCGATGCGAGCATCTCCTCCGATGGCAAGTTCGTGGCGTTTCTCTCGGACCATGACGGGTCGTTCGACGCCTGGGTGGGTCAGGTAGGCAGCGGCGAGTTTCTGAACCTCACCAAGGCCCGGTTCCCGACCCTCGCCAATACGATCGTTCATAACGTCGGATTCTCCGACGACGGAGCCCACGTGTGGTTCCGCATCAACTCGCCGGACGGAAAGCAGCACAGCGTCTGGCTCGCGCCAACGATCGGAGGGGCGCCGCGAGTATTCCTGCCGAACGCCGTTGAGGCGGCCTGGTCGCCCGACCGGAGTCGGATCGCGTATTACGCTCCGGCCCCCGGTGATCCGATTTTCATCGCCGATCGAAACGGGGGGAACGCCAGGAAGATCTGTGTCGACAAGCCCGGGATCCACGAGCACTACGTCACCTGGTCGCCGGACGGTCGCTTCCTCTATTTCGTCCGCGGGATCCCACCGGACGAAATGGACATATGGCGGGTCTCTTCGGCGGGAGGGGCCGCCGAGCGAATGACCCATCACAATTCGAGAGTCGCGTATCCGCGCCTGCTCAACTATCGGACCCTGATCTATACCGCGATGCGGGAGGACGGTTCCGGTTCCGGCCTCTACGCGATGGACGTCGAAAGGCGGATCCCTCACCCGGTAAGCGCGGGCCTCGAGGAGTACGTTTCAGTCGGCGCCAGCGCCGACGGACAGCGACTGGTCGCGACCGTGGCGAATCCCGTGCGAGACCTCTGGACAGTGCCGATCACGGACCAGGTCGTCGATGAGTCCAGCGTGAGTCAACTCAAACTGTCAACGGTGCGCGCCGGCGCGCCCCGCTTCGGCCGCGACTATCTTCTCTATCTGGGCTCAAAGGGGGCGGCGGACGGCCTCTGGAAGCTCAAGGACGGCATGGAAACGGAGTTATGGAAGGGAAGCGACGGCGGCGTCGTCTCTGCGCCGGCCGTCTCCCCCGACGGGACCCGGATCTGCTTCGTGGTTCGCAATGAAGGACGCGGGCGCCTTCACGTGATGACCTCAGACGGCACCGATGTTCATCGCGCTGCGGAGACACTGGAAGTCCGCGGCGCTCCATCCTGGTCCCCCGACGGAAAATGGATCGCCGTCGCCGGACGCGAAGGCAACGCATATCCGCTCTTCAAAGTACCGGTGGATGGCGGAACGCCGGTCCGCCTGGTCGACGGAGTGAGCTCCGTCATCTCCAATCCGGTCTGGTCGCCCGATGGGCGCTTGATCCTCTACTCCGAGGGCCAGGGTTCCGCGACGGTCCGGCTTCAGGGCATCACGCCGGACAAGCAGCCTTTCCGGCTGCCGGAGATCTGGGTCGGGAACACGGGCGACCGGTACCGGTTCCTGCCCGACGGGAAGAGTCTGGTCGTTACGCAGGGCGTGTTGTGGCTGCAGAACTTCTCGCTGCTGGATCTTGCGACCGGCAGGCAGCGCCAGTTGACGAAGCTGGCGCGACAAATCGTCATGCGAAGTTTCGACGTATCGCCCGACGGCAGGCAGATCGTCTTCGACCGCTATCGCCAGAACTCCGACCTCGTATTGATCGACCTGCACCCCCGCTGACCCAAAACGCTTTCGGGCGGCTGCTCGGTTTCGACGATCAGGCGATGACGCCGAGTCGCTTTTTTTCGTCCAGGCCGTAGCCCGGAAAGACGGGTTTCAAGTTCGCAATCCCCATTCGCCTGGCGAGGATTTCCGCGAAGACGTCGCGAAAGTCTGTCGTAACGGCGACGTCGCGGTTTTCGTAGAGCTGTCCGGATTCGAGCCCGGGCCACTTCCCGTACACCCTGCCGCCCTTCACGCCTCCCCCGGCAAGCAGCATCACGTTGGCGTGGCCGTGGTCGGTCCCGCGGTTTCCGTTCTCGTGCACGGTGCGGCCGAACTCGGACATCGTGACGAGGGTCACGTCGGCCATCCGGGACCCGAGGTCCCTGGTAAAGGCGGCGATCGCCTGCCCGTAGTCCCGGAGCCGGTTCGAGAGCTGGCCGTTCACGCCGCCTTCTCCCGCGTGGGTGTCCCAGCCGCCGACGTCGGTGAAGGCGACCTCCATCCCGACGTTCGCCTTGATGAGCTGCGCGATCTGCTTCAGGGAATTTCCGAACGGCCCCTTCGGGTATTCGGCGCCGTTCTGCGGGCTGATCTTCGAAGCCTCCGAGGACTTGAGGATCTTGACGGCCTCGAACGAGTCGCGGGCCGTCCCCTGAAGAGTCCCCGCGACGGCCTCGCCGTACATCGCCTCGAACGAGTCGGACGCGGAGGAGCTCGAGGCGCCTCCCCGGATACCGAAGTCCGCGACATTGGTCATCGAGACGGCTCCCGCGGAGCCGGACAGGATGCGTGGCAGCGAGGCGGAGACCGCGAGCGCCCGCAGGGGCGAGGGCTTCGTCATTTTCTTTTCGGAAACGGCGCGCGAGAGAAACCCATCCGTCGTCGACTTCACGCCCGGAGTTCCCGACTCCATGAAGTCCTGGGCGTCGAAGTGCGACCGGGTGGCATCGGGACTTCCCACGGCGTGAACGAACGCCGCCGATCCATCCTTGAAGAGGGGCAGCACGGGAGAGAGCGCCGGGTGCAGGCCGAAGAAGCCGTCGAGGTCCAGGGCCGCATTCTCCCCCGAGCCCGGCCGGGGAATCGCGATCGAAGGCCTGGCGTCGTAATACGCCTTCTCCGCGTAGGGGACGACGACGTTCAGGCCGTCGACCGCGCCTCGCTGGAAGATCGCGACCAGGACGCGCCGGCTCGCGGGAGTCGCCCCGGAGGCCATCCGCACGAACACCTTCGGAAGGAACCCGCCCGCCACGAGGGCGAGACCGCCGGACTTCAGGAAGATTCGCCGGTTCAACATCTTTTTCCTTCCAGGACTTTTTCCTTCCAGGTCCGCCGGCCGGGCCCTCGAGAAATCACTGCTTCTGAAACTCGGGGCTTCCGAGGATGAGACCCGATATGAGCGGCACCTGCGTGTTGGCGGAGGGGTCATCCGCCGGCGCGCTGCGGGTCTCGAGCTGCTTCGCGATCGTTGCCCGGGTCTCGGACGTGAGGTCTCCGGAGATCAGGACTCGCGCGAGAGCGTCGAGAGACCGGCCCGGATCCGCGGCATCGGCCGGCGGGATCAGATGCGCGACGTCAACGAAAGTTCCCGGCAGCTTGTTCGCCGAAAGGGCGAGGGCGAAGTTCATCCGCGAGACGAGCGCCCCCGTGTTCACCCAGGCCGACGCGGCGTCGGAATACCCCGTGGGAGGCTGGCAGAGATAAAGGGGCTCGCCCATCTGGGCGATCTGCTTCAGAAGCGGGATGCCCGCGTCCGTTTCCGCGCCCGTGGCCCGGATCGCCGAGACGACGTACTCGAACGGCGACTTCACCTTCGCCCTGTAAGAGGACCGGTCGAAAAACTCCGGGCTCTCGAGGACGGCGCGAACCGTCTGACGGAGGTCGCCATCGGTCGCGAGGAACTTCTTTGCCACGCGGTCGACCAGGGCGGGCGGGGGAGCGTCGGAGACGAGCCGCTGCGCGAGCTTGAAGGCGATGTGCCGCGCCGTCTCAGGGTGCCGAGCGAGGCGCCGGATCATCTCCTCCCCTTCCTCGATTCCGCCGCCGGCTGGAAACGTCCGGCCGAGAACCGTCTTGACCCGGGTGTCGTGCACGCGCGCCCGGAACACGAACGTTCCGCCGCCGTCGCGCTCGATCGACCATCCGGTGAGGACCCGCGCGAGCTCGGTAACGTCCTTCTGCGTGTAGCCGCCGTCGACGCCGAGCGTGTGGAGCTCCATGAGCTCGCGGGCGTAGTTCTCGTTCAAACCGCCCTTCGGCCGGACAGGCGGCGCCGAGTCGAGCATCGGCGCATCCGCGGGCGCCCCGCGTCCAAAACCGGACGCTCTCCCCGAGGGACGATTTTCCGGTTCGGAGACGGACTGCGCGTTATCCAGGTAGAAGAGCATGGCGGGCGACTTCGCGGTCGCCAGAATGAGATCTTCGAAGCGGCCCCAGATCCGCGGCCGCACGACGTCGCGCTCGAAGGACGTGATGAAGACGCGATCGAGGCCCTTCGCCGCGTAGACGTTGAAGTGGTTCATCCAGAAGTCGACCAGGACTTCGTTCAGTTGGCGCTCGGAATAGACCGCCTTCAAGACGCGCGCGGTCGAGAGCTCTTCGATGACGCGGCGCGGGCGCTTTTCCGGCGGAATCCGGTCCCTCTCCTCGCGCTCGCGAAGGTCTTCGGTTCCGGCGGCGGCATCGCTCATGGCGGCACTTCCCGCGAGCAGCCTGCGCTGCCGGCGCGCCTCCCGGATCGGTTTTTCATATACGTTGAAAATCTCTTCGCTTGACATCGCCAGCGTCGGCAAGCCGCCGAGCCGGGCCGCCATGGCGGGATCGGCGATCGCCTCCGGCTTCAGCTGGGCATCGATCCATCGGGCCAGCCCGGTATCGAGGACGCGATCGACGTCCCCCGGCCGCGGTCCGAACGTCAGGCGGTTCAAGGCGTGCAGCGCCTTCTCGCGTTCCTCCCGCGACGTCGCCGCGGACTCCCGCGTGGCCGAGGAGGAAGGAGAGAATGCGGGGACGCTGGCGGCGGCCGCCGCCGTCATCAGGAAGAGGAAGGAGAGGAAGCGCGTCGCTTTCCGGGCAGTCGCCATACCGGTTGGACGAATCCGCGGGTCGAGAGATTACGGACGTCGTCCGCCGCCCCGTCCATCCTGAGAGAAAGTGCGGCTCGGCCCGGAAAGGCGAAGGAATGCCGGGTGTTAGAATTTTGCTCTCGATGACCATCCGAAACGGGTTCAAGGACGAGTGCGGAGTCTTCGGGGTCTTCGATGCGGAGGACGCGGCTCGCCTCGCCTACCTGGGTCTCTACGCCCTTCAGCACCGCGGCCAGGAGTCGGCGGGCATCGCCACGCTCGACTCCCAGGTCATCCGCTTCGAACGGGAGATGGGATACGTCGCCGACGTCTTCACCGAAGCCCGTCTCGAGAGGCTGCCGGGCCGGACGGCGATCGGTCACGTCCGGTACTCGACCACCGGCGCTTCTCTCCTTATCAACGCGCAGCCGATCGTTTTCGCCACGGGCCGCGGGCCGCTGGCCCTGGCCCACAACGGAAACCTCGTCAACGCGCGCGATATCCGCGCCACTCTGGAGGCCTCCGGCGCCCTCTTCACGACGACGTCCGATTCGGAGGTGATCCTGCACCTGATCGCCCGCTCCCGGGCGCCCACGCTTGTCGGGGCGATCGCCGAGGCGCTGACGGAGGTGCGCGGCGCGTATTCGATCCTCATCCTCTCGCGGGAGGGCATCTTCGCCGCCCGCGACCCCAACGGCATCCGACCGCTCTCTCTCGGCATCCGGGAGGGCTCGCCGGTGGTGGCCTCCGAGACGTGCGCCTTCGACCTGATCGAGGCCCGCTTCGAACGGGACGTGGAGCCCGGGGAGATCGTGCGGCTCTCCTCGGAGGGCTTTACGTCGCACCGCTTCGCCTTTCCTCAGGCGACCCCGTGTGTGTTCGAGCACGTCTACTTCGCGAGACCCGACTCGAACGTCTTCGGCAGGAACGTCGCGAGCGTTCGCGAGGCCTTCGGGGCACGCCTGGCCCGGGAGCATCCGGCGGCCGCCGACGTCGTGATCCCCGTTCCGGACTCGGGCATGTACGCGGCGCTCGGCTACGCGCGCGAGAGCGGAATTCCGTTCGCCATGGGGCTGGTCCGGAACCATTACGTCGGCCGGACGTTCATCGAGCCGAAGCAGTCGATCCGCCACTTCGGAGTGAAGGTGAAGTTGAACCCCGTCCGCGAAGTCGTCTCCGGAAAGCGGATCGTGATGGTCGATGACTCTCTCGTCCGGGGGACGACGTCGCGCAAGATCGTCAAGATGCTGCGCGACGCGGGGACGAAGGAGGTTCACGTTCGGATCTCCTCCCCGCCGACCATGAACTCCTGCCACTACGGAATCGACACCCCGACGAAGGGCGAGTTGATTGCCGCGAACCGGCCGCTCGAGGGAATCCGCGAGTTCATCGGTGCGGACAGCCTGGGATACCTCTCGCCCGAGGGAATGCTCGAAGCATTCGGCCGTCCCTCGCAGGCCGCGTGCACCGCCTGCTTCACGGGTGTCTATCCGGTCGACATCGACCAGCCGGAGCGGGAGAAAGAGTCCGCGATCTCGTCCTAGCTCCGGCTCCTTCTTGAAGACACTCCTCGCGGCCACCCTCGTTCTGCGCGGGGCGACGCTCGTGGACGGCACGGGATCTCCGCCGCGGCAGAACGCTCTCGTGGTCGTGCGCGACGGCCGCCTCGTCTCCGCGGGCGCGGCGACGTCCGCCGCGGCCGCCGCCCTCCCGGCGGACGCCGAAGTGCTCGACG
The DNA here is from genome assembly GCA_020199905.1 of Acidobacteriota bacterium. Classification (GTDB taxonomy): domain Bacteria; phylum Acidobacteriota; class Thermoanaerobaculia; order UBA5066; family Gp7-AA6; genus JALYUA01. Next base: position 190,826 of record JAIVJS010000071.1, on the reverse strand, counting down.
TCTCCGGGAAGTGGATCGTCCCGGGATTGATCGACGCGCACGTGCACGCCGAGTCCGACGCGGACCTCCAGGAGATGCTGCGCTGGGGGGTGACGTCGGTGCGGCTGATGGCGGAGGACACGGCGTCGGCGGGGGAGCTCGCGAAGGCGTCGAAAACCCGCCGCGACGTCCCGGAGGTGTTCCCCGCCGTCCCGATCTTCACGACGCCCGGCGGCTGGTGGTCGCAGGGCCAGCCCCCGGACTCCCGCCTCGACCGTTTCCCCACCACGGTGGACGCCGCGCGTGCGGCCGTCCGGCAGGCGAAGGCGCTCGGGTCGGCCGAGATCAAGGTGATGCTGGACGACATGGCGTGGTGCCGGGCGCCGCTGCCCGCTTTCTCCCGCTTTCCGGAGGCCGTGTCGGCCGCACTCGTCGGAGAAGCTCGGGCCGCCGGGATGCGGGCGATCGTCCACGCGCCGAATCTCGCGGATGCGCGGCGCGCGATCGAGCAGGGCGCGACGGCGCTCGCGCACGGGGTCCTCGATCCCATCGACCCGGAGACGGCAGCGACGATGAAGTCCCGGCCCGTCTTCTACGTGCCGACGATGGACATCTACGAGTTCCTCGCGGACACGCGCCGCTTCGTCGACGCCGTGCTCTCGGACCCGCGGTTGAGCGGCCCGGGGGGGCTGCCGGCCGCGACCGTCGCCCGGTATCGTTCCGCCGAGTACAGCGACGGGTACCGCCGCCGCTATCCGAATTTCGAGAACGTGGCGCGCCACCTGCCCGCTCTCCGCGCGAACCTCCGGACGATGCAGCGCGCCGGGGTCCCGGTCGCGCTCGGGACGGACATGTGGGCGTTTCCGGGAGTGGGCGTCTCGATCGAGATGGACCTGTACGCGGCGGCCGGACTCTCGCCGCTCGACGTGCTCGGAGCGGCCACGCGGACCGCGGCGAAGTCGCTCGGCCTGGAAGACCGCGGAACGCTCGAGCCCGGCCGGCGCGCGGACTTTCTCATCCTCCACGCCGACCCTCTCCTTGACGTGAAGAACGTGCGCTCGATCGCCGCCGTCTACAAAGCCGGCACGCGGGCGGTCCCGGTCTCGCGATGACGGAGACCTCCGACGATCCCCTTCTGCGGTTCCGGGCGGAGTTTCCGATCCTGGAGCGCCCGACGTACTTGATCTCCAACTCTCTCGGCGCGATGCCTCGGGCGCCGGCGGTCTACGACTCTCTGGCGACGCGTCTCGGCGCGGAAATCGTGGCCGTTCCGTCGCCGGGCGGCGACGGACTGACGGCCGACGAGGAGAGGATCGCGGAGGCAATCGACAACCGCACCGCGCTGGTTGCCGTCTCGCACGTCCTCTTCAAGAGCGCCTTCGTTCTGAACATGGCTCCGATCGCCGAAAAGTGCCGCCGCGTGGGCGCTCTCCTCGCCGTCGACGCCTACCAGTCCGCCGGCACCCTCCCCGTTTCGGTCGACGCGCTCGGGGCGGATGTTCTCGTCGGGGGGGTCCTCAAGTGGCTCTGCGGCGGGCCCGGCGGGGCGTTTCTCTGCGTGCGGCCGGAGCTGCGGCCGCGGCTGGCGCCCGCGCTCACCGGGGGGATGTCCCATCCCGCGCCTTTCGACTTCGAGCCGCCGCCGATGCGCTGCCGAGACGACGCGTTCCGGTTCCGGCAGAAGTCCCTGCGCCGGACGGACCGACTCCTGGCCCTGGCCGACGCGCGGGAGCTCCGTTCCGCGACGCCGCGCGATCCCTGCCGGCGCGGAGGAACCGTGGCCGTGGACTTCGACAACGCGCTCGAGGTCTCGCCCGAGCTGAATGCCCGGGACGTCGTCGTCGACTTCCGCCCGGGCGTCGGCACCCGCCTCTCGCCGCATTTCTACACCGAGGACGCGGAGCTCGATCGCGCGTTTGCGGCCATGGACGATGTCCGCGAGAGCGGCGCGTGGCGCCCATGGAGCGCGCGGCCGGCTCTCGTGACGTGACGGCGCCGCCGCATTCGGCGCGCGCGCCCGTCTATTTCTGGGCGGCGGTCGCACTGGGGGCCGCCATCCGGATCGCCGTGCTGGTGCTCTCTCCGGAGAACCCGGACACGCGCTCGTTCGAAGACACCGTCCGGGCGGGAGCGGGCGGGCTCTACAACGGGCTGACCCGCTTCAACTACTCGCCTCTCTTCGCGTTCGTCCTGTACGGGCTGGGCGGCGCGGCGGCCGCGGTCGGGGCCCCCCTCAGGCTCCTCCTCGGCGCATTCCTCCTCGCGACGGACGCCGCCACGACTGCCGTCCTCTTCCGCCGCGCCGGGCCCTGCGCGGCGGCGCTCTTCTTCCTGAATCCCGTTTCCGTTTTCGTGTCCTCGTTCCATCTCCAGTTCGACGGCCTCGCCATTCTCTTTCTCGTCCTCGCGGTTGCAGGGTTCCGAGAGCGCGGATCGGAGACGCGCCCCGGCCGCGCTGCCGCCTGGATGTCTCTTTCGCTGCTCGCCAAGCATGTCGCGTGGTTTCATCCGCTCCTGTTCGTCACGCGCGCCTCTCGCCGGCGCGAGATGCTTTTTTCGTCGCTCCCGTACGCGGTGTTTGCCCTCTCCTTTCTGCCCTTTGCCTCCTCGTGGAGCGGCATCCGCACCGCCGTCCTCGGCTATCGGAGCTTGAGCGAGGCGTACGGCCTGCGCGGGTTGTTTCCGACGGCGCCCGACCGCTTGCTCACGATCCTCTTCGCCGCCTCGCTGCTGGCGGCGGTCTGGCTCCTCCGCCGCGTCGCGCTCGCACCCGCCGCGCTTCTCCTGTTTCTGGTGACGCTGCTCTTCATCCCGGGCATCGCGCAGTACTACTTCGTGTGGCCGATCGCGCTCGGCGCCCTGTGCGGCGGCGGCGCGGGATTTTTCGTGTACACGGTCGTCGTGACGCTGTTTCTCGCGGGATCGCCGGACGGCCTGCATTTCCAGGAAAAGTTCCGGCACCTCCCGGACTGGTCGGGCCCGTGGTGGGCGTGCGCCTTCTGGCTTCTCTGGGAGATCCGGCGGCTCTCCGCGGCCCGCGCGATGGGGCTGCGGGCGCGCGCGGACGATCGCCCGGCGGTGGTCCGTTGACCGGGCCGGAGGCGCCTGGAGCTCCGGCGGCCGCCGCGGCACCGCCGGCCGGTTTCCGGTCGAGCCTCGGGTACCGCTTCGCTCCGGAGATTCTGTTCTTCGCGGTGACCGCGGCGGCCGGAGTGTGGGCGGCGGGGCGATGGGTCGACCCGACCGGGGACCCCGGTGTCTGGTGGTCTCTCGCGGGACGGATGGCGCGCGGCGAACGCTTGTACCGGGACGTGTATCTGCAATACGGTCCGTTGTCCCCCTATCTCTTCCTCCTGACCGGGAAGCCTTTCGCGTTCTCGCGATCCTGGTTTCTCCTCGCCAACTGGATCCCGGCGCTCGGGGCGGGGCTTCTCCTCCTGCGGCTGACGCGGCAGTTCCTGACCGCGGCGGAGCGGATCGCTCTCGCCGGATTTCTGCTCTCCGTCTCGATATTCGCGGCTCGTCCCGCCCGGCTCGTGCTCCCGTACAGCCCCGCCGCCATCCAGGCCGTCTGCTTCGCGCTCGGCGCGATCCTCGTGCTCCAATCGCGCCGCCCGGGCCGGGCCTGGCGCGGGTACGCCGCCGGCGCGCTGGCGGGGCTGGCGCTGTGCGCGAAACAGGAGATCGGAGTCGCGGCGTTCCTGGCGATCTGCGCGCCCATCGCGACCGACCGCCGGCGGGCCGCGGGCTGGACGCTTCGGTGTCTGGCGGGCTTCGCGGCGGTCGCGACTCTCGGAGCGCTCCTGATCCTCGGCACGGGGGCGAGCGTGGAGTCTCTCCGGCTCGACAGTCATCTCTGGCCCCTCGCCTCGGTTCCAGCCGGATGGGGCGGACTCTTTCGCCGCGTGGCGGGACTCTCGACCGTCGATCGGGTCCACTCGCTCGCGTCCGCCCTATGGCAGATGGCCAAGCTGACTCTGGCGATCTCGATCGTGGCGATGCTTCTCGCTCGCGAGAAGAGACGCTGGCTCGTCGGAGCGGGCGCGGCGCTCCTCGCGCTCTTTCTCGCCCTCGATCTCGCCCGGGGCCAGGACCTCCTTCCGCGCACGCTGCCGATGGCCTGGTCGATGACGGTGGCCTTTTCGATCGCGGTGCTCGCGTGGCTCGACCGCCGCCGGAAAGGCCGGGACGTCCTCATCGCGCTCGGCGGGTTCGCGGGACTGGTCGCCCTGCGAACGGCGTTCTCCTGGGACCCCTCCGGGCCCTACTCCGGGATCACGCACCTCGCGACCACCGCCACCTGGGCGATTTTCATCCTCTGCTTCGTCTCGGGATGGGTTCCGGCGGGCCCCGACTCCCGCCGCCGTGCGAGGACGCTCTGGCTGGCCCTGCTTCTTCCGGTGGCCTGGGCGGGAGCCGCGCGAGCCGTATACGCGTTGCGGGAACCGGGGCGGGTCCCCGTGACGACCCCGCGAGGAACGATCTACTGCGCTGCGCGCGCGGCCGCGCAATACGAGGGCATCGGCCGGGAGACTCGCCCGGGTGAACGCGCGTTGCTTCTGCCCGAGACGCACGCTCTCGACGTTCTCTACGGGATGAGAGACGTCTCGCCCCTTCTCGGCCATCTTCCGGGATGGCTCGACGAGCGCGCGGAGCGGCGGCTTCTCGTCCGCCTCCAGACCAATCCGCCGGACGTCGTGGTCCTCTTCGAGAGGCCGACCCGCGAGTTCGGAGTGGAGGCCTTCGGGCGCGGTTACGCGGAGGCGCTGGCCGGCTGGATCGACCGGAGCTACGTGCGGAAGGTCGGACTGCCGGGCGCCGTCATCCTCCGTCCGCGGGAAAAGCCGCTATCATCATCGGAGATCCACTAATCAGTATCGCCCGGGGGGAGTCGCATGGACGGAAACGTCTCGCCGCGGCAGATCCGCAGGATTGTCCTCGAACAGTCGAAGAGAGCAAACGTCGGACACATCGGGTCCGCGCTCTCGATTGCCGAGATCGTCGCCGCGCTGTATGGCCGAATCCTGCGCGGGACGCATCCGGAGGATCGGGAGCGCGACCGCTTCATTCTCTCGAAGGGGCACGCGGCCCTGGCGCTCTACGCCGCCCTGCATCTGAAGAACTGGCTGAGCGCCGACGCTCTGCGGACGTTCTGCGCCGACGGAAGCCTCCTGGGCGTCCATCCGGAGCACGCGCTTCCCGGCGTGGAGTTCTCGACGGGCTCCCTCGGACACGGGCTGCCGATCGGCGCGGGCTCGGCGCTTGCCGCGCGGCTGCACGGGCTCGACCATCGCGTCTTCGTTCTCGTCAGCGACGCCGAGTGCAACGAAGGCTCTCTCTGGGAGGCCGTGATGTTTGCCGCCCACCACCGGCTGGCCAACCTGACCGCCATCGTGGACCTGAATGGCCAGCAGGCCTTCGGCCACACCGAAGACGTGCTGTCGATGAGCCCGATGGCGGAGCGCTGGCGGGCGTTCGGTTGGGACGTGCACGAAGTGGACGGCCACGATGTCGCCGCGCTCTGCGAGACCGTCAACGGGCTCGCTACCGAAGGATCTCCGCACGTCGTCCTCGCGAAGACCACTTTCGGCAAGGGCGTCTCTTTCATGGAGAGGCAGATCAAGTGGCATTACTGGCCGATGTCGGATGCCGAGTACCGGCAGGCGACCGCCGAGGTGGAGGGGGCGTGAGAACGGCGTTCGTCCAGACCCTGATCGAGCTCGCCGACACGGACCCCCGCATCGTTCTTCTGACCGGGGACCTCGGCTACAGCGTTCTGGAGCCGTTCGCTGCCCGATTCCCGAAGCGCTTCTTCAATGTCGGGGTCGCGGAGCAGAACATGGTCGGCGTCGCGACCGGGCTCGCGGAAGGGGGCTTCATCCCCTTCGTGTACTCGATCGTGACCTTCGCGGCGCTGCGCCCCTACGAGTTCATCCGCAACGGTCCGGTCCTCCACCAGCTCCCGGTCCGCATCGTGGGCGTCGGCGGCGGCTTCGAGTACGGTCACGCGGGGCCGACGCACTACGGCCTGGAGGACGTCGCGATCATGCGCGCCCAGCCGGGTATCACCTGCATCGCTCCGGCGGACCACGAGCAGGCGCGATCGGCCTTTCTCGCGACGTGGGCGCTGCCCGGTCCCGTCTACTATCGGATCGGCAAGGACGATCGCACCACCGTGCCCGGGCTCGCCGGGCGATTTGTGCTGGGGCGCGCCCAGAAGATCGGGCGGGGGAGCGACGTCGCGTTGATCGCTATGGGCGCCGTCTCGGCCGAGGCGGCGGCCGCTGCCGAAGAGCTCGCGCGGCAGGGAGTCTCGTGTTCCCTGGTGGTGGTCGCGAGCGTGACGCCGGCGCCCGTCGAGGACCTGGTCGCGGAGCTCTCGCGGGTACCCCTGGCGATCACCGTCGAGGCGCACTCCGTCAACGGCGGGATCGGATCGCTGGTTGCGGAAACGATCGCCGACCACGGCCTGCCGTGCCGCCTCGTCCGGTGCGGGGTGCGGGGTGTCCTCCGCGGCCCCTTCGGCGGGCAGGACTACATGCAGCGGGCCCACGGTCTCTCGCGGGCGGCGCTCGTGCAGACTGCTCTGCACGCGCTCCACCCGGTCGCGGGATGACGGACTCCGGAGTCGGCGCCTTCGACCGCGACGCCGCGCACAACCGCGGTTACCTCTACACGACGAATGCGAAGTTGAGCAGCGAGCTCGCGAACCGCCGCCTGACGTCGGCCGCGCTCGAGTCCGCGGACTTCAAGGGAAAGAGGATCCTGGACGTCGGCTGCGGCGACGGCACCTACACGATGGATCTCCTGCGGGACGGAAGGCCGGCGAGCATCTACGGCTTCGATCCTGCCCGGGAGGCGATCGCCCTGGCGGCGCAGAAGGGGGCGGGGAAGCCGGTCACTTTCGCCGCTCACGACGCGTACTCCGTCCCGCTGCCGGACGACAGCTTCGACATCGCTCATCTGCGCGGCGTCCTCCATCACCTGGAACGTCCGATCGACGCGCTGCGGGAGGCGCTTCGCCTGGCGCCGGTTCTGATCGTGCTCGAGCCGAACGGCTACAATCCGATTCTCAAGTGCATCGAAAAACTCTCCCGGTATCACCGGGAGCACGGCGAGAAATCCTACGCTCCGGCGGCGCTCGATCGGTGGGTGGAGGGTCTCGGCGCGGCGGTCCGCGCCCGCCGCTTTGTCGGTCTCGTGCCGTTCTTCTGCCCGGACGCCGTAGCCCGCGGGTTGAAGGCCCTGGAGCCGGCGCTCGAGCGCACGCCCCTGTTGCGGTCCGCCGGCTGCGCCGTCTACGTCCAGGTCGCACAGCGCGGTGAGTAGGTGAGTAGAGGAAAGCGCGTCCTCGTCACGGGAGCGACGGGGTTCGTCGGCGCCAACCTGTCGCGGCACCTCCTGGAGCTGGGCCACGAGGTGCATCTGTTCGCCCACCATCAGGACCAGACCTGGCGGATCGATTCGATTCGCGAGCACGCGCGGGTCTACCCGGGCGACCTGTGCGATCGGGAATCGGTCGATCGGGTTCTCGCGAGCTCCCGCCCCGAGTGGGTCTTCCACTGCGCGGTCTACGGGGCGTACTCCTGGCAGGACGCGGTCGATCGGATGGTGGCGACCAACGTCCTCGGCACGATCCACCTGCTCAAAGCCAGCCTCGCGGCGGGCGTCGAAAGCGTCGTGAACACCGGGTCATCATCGGAGTACGGCTACAAAGACCACGCGCCGGACGAGGGCGAATGGCTCGAGCCCAACAGCGAATACGCGCTCACGAAAGCGTCCGCCACGATGTACAGCCGCTACCTCGCGCAGGCGTCGGCGATGACGGTGTCGACTCTCCGCCTCTATTCGGTGTACGGCCCCTGGGAGGATCCCGGGCGGCTCCTTCCCACGATCATCCGCTGCGGCCTCGCGGGAGCGCTTCCTCCCCTGGTACATCCCGACGTCGCCCGGGACTACGTCTCGGCGAGGGACGTCTGCCGGGCCTATCTGAGCGCGGCAGGGCGGCCCGCGTCGGGCGAGCGAGGGGCGGTCTACAACGTCGGAACCGGGCGCCAGACGACTGTGCGCGAGGTCGTCGAGATCGCGCGGCGCGTCTTCGGGCTCTCCTGCGAGCCCGAGTGGGGATCGATGCCCGATCGGAAGTGGGATACGACCACCTGGGTCGCCGACCCCCGTCGGATAGGCAGAGACCTCGGCTGGACGGCGGAAGAGGACTTCGAGTCCGGCTTCCGCCGCATGGTGGAGTGGTGCCGGGAGAACTCGTCCACCCGGACGCTCTCCGCCGCCGCGCGATGAGGTCCGGCCCCGCGAAGCTGTCCGCCGTGATCGCCTGCTACCGTGACGCTCCGGCCGTTCCGATCATGTACGAGCGCCTCCGGAAGGTCTTCGGGACGCTCGGCGTCGACTACGAGATCATCTTCGTCAACGACGGCAGCCCGGATGACGCGAGGGAAGTTCTCAAGGAGCTCGCCTCGCGCGACTCGCGAGTCGTGGTCATCAATCACGCGCGCGCCTTCGGATCTCAGAACGCGTTCACCAGCGGCATGCGCCTCTCGACCGGGGACGCCGTGATCCTGCTCGACGGAGACCTGCAGGATCCTCCCGAGCTGATTCCCGCGTTCTTTGAAGAGTGGCGGGCCGGCCATGACGTCGTCTACGGAATCCGGACGCGCCGGCAGGCGAGCTGGCTCTGGAACGCCGCGTACAAGTCCTTCTACCGCGCCTTTCGCGCGATGTCGTACGTGAACGTGCCGCTCGACGCAGGGGACTTCGCGCTCATCGACCGCAGGGTCGTCGACGTCTTGAACGACCTCCCGGAGAACAACCGCTTCGTGCGGGGGCTGCGGGCCTGGGCCGGTTTCTCTCAGGCCGGCGTGCCCTACACGAGGCCCGAGCGTCTCTTCGGCCGCTCGACGAATTCGATCCTGAGAAACATCGGGTGGGCGCGGAAGGCGATCTTCTCCTTCTCCTACGTTCCGCTCGACGTGATCAACGTCCTGGCGTTCGTGATCGTGGTCGTCTCGCTCCTCGCGACATCTACGACGAGGTCAAACGGAGGCCGCCCTACGTCGTCGAGAGCATCTGGAACGCGCCCGCCGGGCCGCGTCCCGCCGCGCCTCCGAAATGAGCGAGACCTGGCTCAATCCCACGCGCTGCGCCATCTGCGGCGGGGAAGGCAACGCCTCCGAGATCTACCCCGCGCGGCTCGAACGGGAAGATCTCCGCCCCGAGATCTTCTCCGCCCGGCGAAAACCCGACGGCGTCCACTATCGCCTCGTTCGCTGCCAGTCGTGCGGCCTGGTCCGCTCGGATCCGGCCGCGGACCCGCGTCGGCTCGCCGAGATTTACGCGGAAAGCGGCTTCGATTACGCGGGCGAGGTGGAAAACCTGGCGGCGACCTACGGGCGCTATCTCCGGGAAACGGTCGCGCTCGGCGGCGGAAAAGGATCGCTTCTGGAGATCGGCTGCGGAAACGGTTTTTTCCTGGAGGAGGCCCTGCGGCAGGGCTTCCGCGACGTCCGTGGGATCGAGCCCAGCGCGGACGCGATCCGCGCCGCGTCTCCTGCCATTGCTCCCCGGATCGCGCCCGGAGTGTTCCGGCGGGGGGCCTTCGAGCCCGGAACGTTCGACGTCATCTGCCTGTTTCAGGTCCTCGACCACCTGCCCGATCCGGCGCGCGCGCTCGAAGCGGCGTGCGAGATGCTGAAGCCCGGGGGGCTTCTTCTCTGCCTGAATCACGACGTCGGAGCGATGTCGGCGCGAGTCCTCGGCGAGAAAAGCCCCATCGTCGACGTCGAGCACACCTTTCTTTTCGGGAAGGGCACTTTGAGGCGCCTGCTCGAATCTTCAGGGTTCCGCGTCGAGCGGATCGGCACCGCGTGGAATCGCTGTTCGCTTCAGTACCTGCTTCACCTGGTTCCCGTGGCCGATCGGCTGAAGAAACCGTGGACGCGCCTCGCGGACGGTTGGCGCCTCGGGCGCCTTTCGCTCTGGCTCCCGCTCGGAAATCTCTTCGGAATCGCCAGGCGCTCATCGCCCGAAGCGCGCGCCGGGCCATGACCTCCTCGGACGAGCCCGCCGCCCGCGCCCCGTCCTATGATGTCCGGGTCTTGAAAGACTCGCGTTACGCGGCGGCCGGCGTCGACATCGATGCGAAGGCTTCGGCCCTCGCCCGAGCCCGCGGCGCGATCCGGTCGACCTTCACGTCGGGCGTTCTCGGCGACGTCGGGGGGTTCGGCGGGCTATTTCGCCCCGACTTCGCCTCGTTCCGCGAGCCCGTCCTCGTCGCCTCGACGGACGGAGTCGGAACGAAGCTGAAGGTCGCGATCCAGACGGGCCGCCACGACAGCTGCGGCGCCGACCTCGTCAACCACTGCGTCAACGACATCCTGGTGCAGGGGGCGCAACCCCTCTTCTTCCTCGACTACCTCGCGACGGGGAAGATCGCGCCGGACGTTCTCGCCGAGGTCATCGCCGGCGTCGCCCGGGGATGCCGCGAGAACGGCACGGCGCTCCTAGGCGGCGAAACGGCCGAGATGCCGGGGTTTTACGCGGACGGCGAATACGACCTCGCGGGCACGATCGTCGGCGTCGTCGAGCGGGAGAAGATCCTCGACGGCTCACGGGTCCGCGCCGGCGACATCGCGCTGGGGCTTCCGTCGGCGGGGCTGCACACCAACGGGTATTCGCTGGCGCGCAAAGTGTTCTTCGAAGACCTCGGCCGGGGGCCGGCGGACCGCCTGACTCCGAAGAGCCGCGTGTCGATCGCGGACGCCCTGCTCGCGCCGCACCTGTCGTACCGGAAGGCGATGGAGCCGCTTCTCGAGCATGGCCTCGTCCATGCGATGGCCCACATCACGGGCGGCGGCTTCTACGACAACATTCCGCGCGTCCTTCCCGAAGGCGTCGACGTCGTAATCCGCTCGGGCGCCTGGCCCGTGCCGGAGGTGTTCGAGGTGATGGAAAGCGAGGGAAGAGTCTCCTTCGAGGAGATGCATCGAGTCTTCAACATGGGAATCGGGATGGTCGTGTTCGTCGCCCCGGCGGATCTTCCGCGCGTCGTCTCCGCCTGGAAGGGCGCCGGGACGCCATGGTTTGCCATCGGGAACGTGAAGGCAGGCGGCGCGAGGCGGGTGATGATCGAGCGCGCTCCCGCTTGAAGGGTCCGTCGCGGGGCTCCGGGGCGATTCCTCTGAGGGCGCTCTTCCGGCGGGGCGATCACGGTGGCGAGGGACTGCGTCCGATGCGGGCAGCGGGCGCCCGCGATCCGGCCGGGCGCATCGCCCGCGCGGCGTTCGCCGCCTTCTTCCCCGCTCTGGCGCTCTACGCCGTGCTGACACGGTGGCCGCTCGTCTCGGAAGGGATGTGGCGCGACGAGGCCGCCGCCATCTACGTTGCGAAAGCGCCGAACGCGGCCGAATTCCTGAATCGCCAGCTGTCGACCGAGTACACGCCGCCGCTCTTCGACGCGACGCTCGCCGTCGTGGGACGCATCGTCGGCTTCCGCGAGATGCCGCTCAAGCTCATCGCGGCCGGGTTCACGCTGCTGTCGGTCGCCGGAATCGTCGTTCTCGCCGGCGAGCTCTTCGGCTCGTTTGCCGCGGTGGCCGCGGCGACGTTGGCGGTCAGCAATCCGATCCTCATTCGACTGTTCGCCGAGTTACGCGTCTATTCGCTTTCGATCCTGCTCGCAACGCTCGCCGTTCTTCTGACGAGTCGGATTCTGCGCGCCGGAACGGCCGCTCGTTTTCGGCAGGGGGCCGCACTCGCGGCGGCGCTGTCGGTCCTCGCCTATTCACACATGGCCGGGATGCTGGTCGCGGCTTCGGTCGGGGCGATCGGCACCGCCCTCCTTCTTCACCGGGCCTACCGTCATGCCGGTCGCCTGCTGTTCGCCGCGAGCGCGTGCGCGGGAGCGGTCTTTTCCGTGTGGGTGCCGACGGCGTGGAGCCAGTTCCGAGCCGGCGTCCCGTACCAGAAGCCGTTGAGCGCCGCGGCGCGCTGGAAAATGCTGGCGCTCCGCATGGTCGACGTCTTTCCGGTTTTCGGCGGCAGGTGGGTGGCCGTCGGTCTGGCCGCCGCGATGGCTGCCGGGGCGGCCGCGGTGATCGTCCACAGGGCGAGGACACGGCCGAACGCGTCCGGTTTTCTGCTGACGACCGCCGCCGCCAGCGGGACCACTCTCTTCCTGGGTCTCTACACGGGGACCAACCGCTACCTGGCGATTCCAGCCGCCCTTGCGGCCGTGGCGGCCGCCGGTCTCTTCGGCGCGATCCTGCGGCTGGCCCCCGACGGTGCGCGCGTCCGCCGGACGCTCCTCCGAGTCGCAGTCGCTGCGCTGCTGGCGGGGTATTTCGCCGCGGGCGCGTCGACGCTCCGGAAAGACCTGCGCAAGTCGCCCTCCAGCCTCGATAAGTCCGGAATCCGGTCTCTGTGCCGTCATCGAATGGTCCGAGAGGGCGACCTGGTCCTCGTGACTCCCGACTATCTGGCATCGACCCTCTGGTACTACTGCGGCGGCGCTCCGGTCATCCGCGGAGCGGCGCTCGGTCCGGCCGCGTTGATGCTCGACTGGCGGGAGTATGCGGGGATCTGGCTCTCCCCATCGCTTGTTCCGCGGGCGGTCGAGCGCGTCCGCTCCGAAGCTCCAGCGCACTTCTTTCTCCTCATGGACGCCGACTGGTACGGCCCACCGATGAACTACTCGCCCATCTCGCGCAATTTGAGGGCGGCCCTGGGAGCGCCCTATTCCGAGGTTGGCGTTTCGCAGTGGAGAGGCCGTCTCGAGAGCGCCACCCTCGTCGAGTTCGCCCGGCGCCCCGCCTCGCCGTGATACGCGGCCCGCGCGCGCGTCTCGCCGTCCTGCTCTCCGGTCGGGGCTCCAACTTCGAGGCGATCGCCGACGCGATCGACGCGGGCTCGATTCCGCACGCGGAAATCGTGGCGGTGATCTCCGACACCCCCGCAGCCGCCGGGCTCGAAGCCGCGCGAAGGCGCGGACTTCCGGCGTTTCTCATCGACCGGTCGCGTCATTCGAGCCGGCAGGCGCATGAGCGCGAGATCGTCCGGGTCCTGGACGAGGCCGCGACCGACCTGGTCTGCCTGGCGGGATACATGCGGATTCTCTCGCCGGAGTTCGTCGCCCGCGACCGGGGCCGCATCCTGAACATCCATCCCTCGCTTTTGCCCCGGTTTCCCGGCCTCCACCCCCAGAAACAGGCTCTGGACGCGGGGGAGAGCGAATCCGGATGCACGGTCCACTTCGTCGACGAGGGGACGGACACCGGTCCGCCGGTGCTGGCGGCCCGGGTTCCCATCCTGCCGGCGGACACGGTCGAGAGCCTC